>NZ_CP108458.1:6915057-7217208 GCF_036242395.1 Kitasatospora sp. NBC_01266
TTGGCCTGGATGACGATCTTGCCGCCGGTCACCGGATCGGGGTCGACGGCCACCACGTCGACACCCTGGTCCCCGCTGCGGGCCGTCGTCTGGACCTGGTAGCCGCGGGCCCGGAACAGCTCCGCGATCAGATCCTCGAAGGCGATCGGGTCCATGGTGTACAGGTCCGGATCGTCCTCGCGCTGCCCCGGCAGCTGGACGCCCACCGCCTCGGGCAGCCGCTCGGCCCGCACCTCCGCCAGCCGCTCGGGCCGGGCCGAGAGCCGCCCGCCCAGGCCCTCCAGGCAGTCCACGGGCGCCACCCGGTCCAGCGCGATCGCCCCGAACGCCGCCCGCGAGGCGGACACCGCCACCAGCACCCGCCCGGCCTCCCGCCCGGTCGCCGGGTCCACGCCCTGCACCACGCCGTTGAACGCCACCGAGTCCAGCAGCCCGTCCGGGTCGGCCCGGAACAGCTCGTCCAGCACCCGCAGTACGCTGCGCGCCAGCACCTCGCGGTAGATCCGCTTGCGCTCGGCCGCCGCCCGCACGACCGGGGCCTGCCGGTCGTCCGCCTTCACGTACCGGACCCGGGCGTGCTCGGGCACCACGTCGAAGTCCGGCAGCTCCCAACTGACCACCAGTTGGCGGATCGTCAGGTCCCAGGCGAGCGTGTGCCGGTGCGGGAAGCCGTCGGGCCACCGGGTGGAGCTGTCCAGCACCGCGCCGAAGTACTCGCGCACCGCCCCGTCCTCGCCGCGCCCCAGCCGCTCGGCCAACTCCCGGGCCCCTGCCAGGCGCTCGGCGTCCTGGCGGTGGTGCTCGGCCACCCACTCCTGGTAGCCGCGCTGGTACTCCGCCAGCTGCTGCTGCCGCTCCCGCTCGGTGGCCTGCGCCTGGCGCCAGTCCCGCTCGAACTGCGCCTGCGCCTGGACCTGCTGCTCCTCGTACGCGCGGCGCTGCAGCAGACCGCTCGGCGGCGGCACCCGGTAGCGGGCCGGGTCCGGCATCGGGATCGGCACGCCGAGCCGCCCCGGGTCGAAGGCGGCCGGCTGCTGAGCGGGCGTCAGCAGCGGGGCCAGACTGAACGCCGGCCGCGCCAGCCCGGCCCGCAGCAGCCCGTCCAGTTCGGCCACCCGCTCGGCCAACTGCTCGCTCAGCTCGGCGGCCTCGGCCTCCCGGCTCTGCTGGTACGCCAGCTGCGCCGCCCGCTCGCCGCGGACGGCCGCCAACTGCGCCGCCCGTTCCGCCTGCGCCGCCTGCCGCTCCGCTGCCAGCTGCGCCCGCCGCTGGGCCTGCTGCCGTTGCTGCTCCTGCCGCTGCATCTCGGCCCAGACCGCCAGCACCCCGCCGCCCGCTCGCCTTGCCACCGTCCACCCCTTCGCCTGCCGCGCCGTTCGCGCAGAGACACCTTAGGGCTTGTCAGGTCGGGTGCGGACGGGGTGGACCGGGCGGCTGCCCGCCCGGTCCACCCTCGTGACTACCGGCCGCCCCGCAGGAACTCCCGGTTCAGGGTGCCGATCGCGTTCAGCCCGATCCCCTTGGGGCACGCGGTGGCGCACTCGCCGGTGTTGGTGCAGCCGCCGAAGCCCTCGGCGTCCATCGCCCCCACCATCGCCCGCACCCGGCTGCGCCGCTCCGGCGCGCCCTGCGGCAGCACGTTCAGGTGCACCACCTTGGCCGAGGTGAAGAGCATCGCCGAGCCGTTCGGGCAGGCCGCCACGCAGGCACCGCAGCCGATGCACTCGGCGTGCTCGAAGGCGAGGTCGGCGGCCTCCTTGGGGACCGCGGTGGCATGCGCCTCGGGGGCGCTGCCGGTGGGCGCGGTGATGTAGCCGCCGGAGCCGATGATCCGGTCGAACGCCGAGCGGTCCACCACCAGGTCCTTGACCACCGGAAAGGCCGCCGACCGCCACGGCTCCACGTCGATCACGTCGCCGTCCGCGAAGTGCCGCATGTGCAGCTGGCAGGTGGTGGTCCGCTCCGGGCCGTGCGCCTGCCCGTTGATCACCATGCCGCAGGCGCCGCAGATGCCCTCCCGGCAGTCGTGGTCGAAGGCCACCGGGGTCTCGCCGCGCAGGATCAGCTCCTCGTTGAGCGTGTCCAGCATCTCCAGGAAGGACATGTCCGGGCTGATCCCGGTCACCTGGTAGGTCGTCAGTTCGCCTGCTGTGTCCGGTCCGGCCTGCCGCCAGATCCGCAGGGTGAGGTTCATGCGTAGCTCCGCTGGGTGGGGTGGACCTCGGTGAAGGTGAGCTGTTCGCGGTGCAGCACGGGGGAGTCGCCGGTGAACTCCCAGGCGGCGACGTAGCCGAACTCGTCGTCCCGGCGGGCCGCTTCGCCGCCGGCGGTCTGGCTCTCGGTGCGGAAGTGGCCGCCGCAGGACTCGGTGCGGTGCAGCGCGTCCAGGCACATCAGCTCGGCCAGTTCGAAGTAGTCGACCAGTCGATTGGCCTTCTCCAGCGTCTGGTTGAGCTCCTCGCCGCTGCCCGGCACGGTCAGCCGCCGCCAGAACTCCTCGCGCAGCTCGGGGATCCGGCGCAGCGCCCGGCGCAGGCCCTCCTCGTCGCGGGCCATCCCGCACTCGTCCCAGAGCAGTTCGCCCAGCTCGCGGTGGAAGGACTCGGGTGTGCGGTCGCCGTCCACGGTCAGCAGCCGGTGCAGCCGGTTGGTCACCTCGGCCACCACGGCGGTGACTTCGGGGTGGTCGGCGGGCACCGGCGCGGTCGGCGCCTGGGCCAGGTAGTCGGCCAGCGTGGCCGGCAGCACGAAGTAGCCGTCCGCCAGGCCCTGCATCAGCGCGCTGGCGCCCAGCCGGTTGGCGCCGTGGTCGGAGAAGTTGGCCTCACCGATCGCGAACAGGCCCGGCACGGTGGTCTGCAGGTCGTAGTCGACCCAGAGTCCACCCATCGTGTAGTGGATCGCGGGGTAGATCCGCATCGGCACCTGGTACGGGTCCTCGGCGGTGATCCGCTGGTACATCTCGAAGAGGTTGCCGTACTTGGCCTCGACGGCCGCCCGCCCCAGCCGGGCGATGGCGTCCGCGAAGTCCAGGTACACCCCCTGCCCGCCGGGGCCCACCCCGCGCCCCTCGTCGCAGACGTTCTTCGCGGCCCGCGAGGCGATGTCGCGCGGCACCAGGTTGCCGAAGGCCGGATAGATCCGCTCCAGGTAGTAGTCCCGCTCGGGTTCGGGGATCAGCTCCGGGGAGCGGTTGTCACCGGCCGTCTTCGGCACCCAGATCCGCCCGTCGTTGCGCAGCGACTCGCTCATCAGGGTGAGCTTGGCCTGGTGCTCGCCGGAGCGCGGGATGCAGGTCGGGTGGATCTGGGTGAAGCACGGGTTGGCGAAGTAGGCGCCGCGCCGGTGCGCGCGCCAGATCGCGGTGGCGTTGGAGTTCTTGGCGTTGGTGGACAGGTGGAACACGTTGCCGTAGCCGCCGGTGGCCAGCACCACCGCGTCGGCCAGGTACGTGCTGACCTCCCCGGTCACCAGGTCGCGGGCCACGATGCCGCGCGCCCGGCCGTCGATCACCAGCAGGTCGAGCATCTCGGTGCGGGCGTGCAGCTCCACGTTGCCGGCCGCGATCTGCCGCGACAGCGCCTGGTAGGCGCCGAGCAGCAGTTGCTGGCCGGTCTGGCCACGGGCGTAGAAGGTGCGGGAGACCTGGACGCCGCCGAACGAGCGGGTGTCCAGCAGCCCGCCGTACTCCCGGGCGAACGGCACGCCCTGGGCCACGCACTGGTCGATGATCTCCACCGAGACCTGCGCCAGCCGGTGCACGTTGGACTCCCGGGCCCGGAAGTCGCCGCCCTTGACGGTGTCGTAGAAGAGCCGGCGCACCGAGTCGCCGTCGTTGCGGTAGTTCTTCGCCGCGTTGATGCCGCCCTGCGCGGCGATCGAGTGAGCGCGCCTGGGGGAGTCCTGGAAGCAGAACTGGACCACCTGGTAGCCCGCTTCGGCCAGCGTGGCACCGGCCGCGCCGCCCGCCAGGCCGGTGCCCACCACGATCACCGTCTTCCCGCGCCGGTTGGCCGGGTTGACCAGCTTCGCCTCGAACCGGCGGCGGTCCCAGCACTCGGCGATCGGTCCGGCGGGCGCCTTGGTGTCGGTGAGCGGTTCGCCCACGGTGTAGGCGGCACTCGGATTCGACGTCATCGCACGACTCCCGTCATCACGGCGATCGGAACGGAGAGGAAGCCGGCCGTCAGCACCAGCGCCAGCAGGTTCGCGGTGAGCTTCAGCGCCCGGTCCCGGCTCGGGCTGTTCGCCCCCAGCGTCTGCGCGGCGCTCCAGAACCCGTGCCGCACGTGCAGCCCGAGCGCGAGCATCGCCACGCAGTAGATCCCGCCGTCGTACCAGGTGTGGAAGGCACCGACGATGTTCTGGTACGGGTGCCCGGGGTCGGCCACCGGGTTCACGGTCAGCGTGGTCAGGTCGAGGATGTGCCAGACGATGAAGAGCGCCAGGATCACCCCGCCCCAGCGCATCGTCCGGGTGGCGTAGCTCTGCCGGGCCCGGGTGCGCCGGTAGCCGGTGGGCCTGGCTGCCAGGTCGCGCCGGCTCAGCTGGTAGGCGGCCACCGCGTGCACCACGACGGCGGCCACCAGGGCGACCCGGGCGATCCAGAGGAACCACGCGTGGCCGAGGAAGGGCTGGCCGATGGTGCGTAGCCAGGCCGCGTAGCCGTTGAGGTCGCCGGCGCCGAAGAAGATCTTCAGATTGCCGATCATATGAAGGACCAGATAGCCCAGCATCATCAAGCCGCTGACGGCCATCGCGGCCTTCTTGCCCACGGTCGAACCCCACAAGATCGCCAGGGTGGACCGGGCCCGCGCTGCGTCACCGCGCGGCCGTGCTCCCGTTGTCACTGCCATGTCCAGAACGGTAGGAAGCCGACCCCCGATCCGTCCAAGACAGGTTCCGGCTCGTCAGCATAGATACCGCCTATGCTGGGAGGTATGCAGCTCCAGCAGCTCCGGTACTTCGTCGCCGTCGCCGAACTGCGGCACTTCACCCGCGCCGCCGAGCAGACGCATGTCGCGCAGCCCTCGCTCTCCCAGCAGATCCGGTCGCTGGAGAGGGAGTTGGGAGCCGAACTGGTCCACCGCGCGCGCGGCCACATCGCCCTCACCGACGCGGGCGAGGCGCTGCTGCCGCTGGCCCGCCGGATCCTGGCGGACGCCGAGAGCGCCCGGCTCGCGGTGCAGGAGACGGTGCAGCTGCGCCGCGGCCGGGTCCGGCTCGGCGCCCCGCCGAGCCTGTGCACCAGCCTGGTCCCGGACGTGCTGCGCGCCTACCGGTCCCGCTATCCGGACGTCGAGCTGCTGGTTCGCGAGGACGGCTCGCGCGACCTGGTCCGCACCCTGGCGGCCGGCGAACTCGACCTCGCGCTGATCATCACATCGCAGGCCGACCCGGCGCCGGGCCTGGCGGTCACCGAACTGCTCTACGAGGACCTGGTGCTGGTCTCGGCCACCGCACCCAAGCGCCGCCGGGCCCGGATCGAGGACCTGCGCGGGCAGCCGCTGGTGATGTTCCGCGAGGGCTACGACCTGCGCGAGGCCACCCTGGCGGCCTGCCGGGCGGCCGGCTTCGAGCCCGAATTCTCGGTGGCGGGCGGCGAGATGGACGCCGTGCTCGGCTTCGTCCGAGCGGGCCTGGGGCCCGCGGTGCTGCCCGGCATGGTGGCCGCCCGCAGCGGACTCGCCGTCACTCCGTTCGCCGCGCCCGGGATCGGCCGGGTGATCGCGCTGGCCCGCGGCGCCGAACTGCCGCCCAGCCGGGCCGCCGCAGCGCTGCACCAGGTGCTGCTCGACCACCTCGTCCAGGCCGGCGCGGCCGGTGCGCTGCCACCGGGCACCCGGTTGCTGACACCCGAACGACCGTCGGCTGACGGTGCGTCAGCTGGGCGTCCCGGGTGACCTGGCGCGGCACGGGCGCGCTCGGGTGGGCCGGGTGCGTGCAAGCCTCGAACGGCCACCCGTATCCTGGCCTACCAGCACGGACGCCGGTTCGCGGGAGCTGTCCCACCCGTTCCGGTCGCCGTCCCCACGCTCCACCCGCCGCAGCTTTCCCCTCAACCTTCCCCGACAGCCTGCCCCGCACTCGAACCGGACGGTTCTCAATGACAGTACTTCCCGTGCAGAACGCCGATGTACCGCCGCAGGACCGCTCGGCCGGTCCTGCCGCCGATCGCACCACGGTCCTCACCGCTGACCTCCGTGAGGCCCTGCTCCGGTACGCGGAGCAGGGCGGTTTCACGCTGGCCGCCGACACCCACGCCTGGTACGCCGCCGCCGACACCGTGACCGGCCCCGAGGAGGCCAGGGCCGCCTCCACCGTCCTGGCCGAGGTGCGCGGCTGCGACCTGAACGTGCTGCGCGAGGCCGCCGCGCTGCTGGCCGGTGAGGCCGCGCTGCGCGAACCGACCACGCTCACCGAGGTGCTGACCCTGCTGGCGCTGCTGCGCCGGGTCCGGGAGACCGCCACGACGCTGCGCACCGGCGCCTACGAGGCGGACCTGGACGCGCTCGCGGCGGCCACCGCCAACGGCAGCTGGCGCAAGGAGCGGGGGCTGCGGATCTCCTGGGGCCGCCGCCGCAAGCTGCGCGCCGAGGCCAAGCGGCTGGCCGTCGCCGACCGCCCGCGCCGCGAGGCGCTGCACGTGGCGCTGATCGCCGCCGCCGCCGAGCGCGCCGAGTGGCAGGCGCTCTCGCCCGCGCCCGGCAGCACCGCCCGCCCGGTCGACGCCGAGCTGCTGGAGAGCACCGGGCTGGCCGCCGACACCCTGGCCGGCGCCCTGCGCGGTCTCGGCCGGCTGCTGGCGGACCGCGAGCTGACCGAGCTTCCGTTCGCCGAGCTGGGCGAACTGATCGACGCCCTGGCCGCCGACGAGGGCACCCTCTACCGCCTCCCGGAGCTGCGCACCCTGCACGCCACCCTGGAGGAGGGCGGCCTGACCGAGCTGCTCACCGAGCTGGCGGCCGCCCGTGCGGACAGTGCGGAGGCCCTGACCGCGTACCTGCGCTTCGAGGGCGGGGACGCCGACGAGGACGAGGACGAGGAGGCGGCGGAGGCCGCGACTGCGGCTGCGGTCGCGGAGGTCGCCGAGGCCGAGGGCGAGGGTGGTGAGGTCGAGGCCGAGGTTGAGATCGAGCTGCCGGCCCAGGCCACGGCGGAGCCGGTGATCACGGTCGAAGCCGAAGCCGAGGCTGAGGTCGAGGCCGTGCTGCCGGCCCAGGCAGTGGCGGAGCCCGAGCTCGAGCCGGCTGCTGAGTCGCAGGTCGAGGCCGAGGTCGAGCCGGTGGCCGAAATCGAGCCGGTGGCCGAGCTGGAGCCGGAGACCGCTCCCGAGCCCGTGGCCGAGGTCGAGCCGCAGGTTGCCGCAGAGCCCGAGGTTGAGCCCGAGGTCGTGGCTGAGCCCGAACTTGAGGTAGAGCCCGAGGCCGAGGCTGAAGCCGAGTCCGAGAGCGAGCCCGAGGCGGTAGCGGAGCCCGAGCTTGAGGTCGAGCCGGCGGCCGACGCTGTCGTCGACCCGGTGGTCGAGCCCGAGCCCGAGCCCGAGGCCGAGCCCGAGGCCGAGCTTGAGGCCGTCGAGGCCGCACCTTCGGCTGAAGCCGCCCCCGAGCCGGCGATTGCCCCCGAGCCCGTCGCGGAGGCAGTCGTCCCGGTTGAGGAGCCCGTCGCCGTCGAGCCCTCCGTCGAGGAGCCCGCCGCCCCGGTTGAGGAGCCCGCCGCCGAGGCTGTCGCCCCCGTCGAGGAGCCCCCCGCCGAGGAGCCCGCTACCGACGAGCCCGCCGCCAAGCGTTCGCGGCGTCCGAAGAAGCCCGAGCTCGCCCCGGGTCGCCCCATCACCGCGTACTCCGCCGACGAGCTCCTCGCCCTGGTCCGCTGGATCGACAGCGACTACGTCGAGCGCACCGACGACGAGCTGCTCCGCGCCGCCATGAAGGAGCTGGGCTTCGCCCGGCTCGGCCCCCGCATCAAGGAGGCCCTGGCCACCGCCGTCACCGCCGCCCGCACCGCCGAGTAAGACGCGAGCGGGATCCGCAGCACACCACAGGGCCCGGCCCGAGCGAGTCACCCTTCGCTCGGGCCGGGCCCGGTTCATGGGGGCGCCGCCCGCCCGTTGCTCAGCAGCGGCTCAGCAACTGCGCAGCTCGGCGGTCTGGTTGAGCAACTGCGCCCGCATCGACACGAACGACCGGTAGGCGGCCCCCTGCTCCGCCCCGACCGGGAACACCGCCACCCGGTGGCAGTTCATGAACGCCAGCCGCACCCCGAAGTGCCGCTCCAGGCTGCCCCGGATCGAGTCGCTCGCCATCGCGCGCAGCAACTGCCCGCGCTCGGCGTCCGACGGCGGCTCCTCGTGGTTGTCCGCGAACGGCGCGCCACCGGCGGCCAGTTCGGCGGTGAGCCGCTCGACCATCCGGTACGCGAAGGGCAGCGAGTCGCGGACCGTGGCCACGAAGTCGGCTTCGGCCACCTCTCCGGCTTCGGCCTGGGCGAGCAGCTCGGGGGAGACGGTGAGGGACATGGGCGGCTCCGATCGCCAGCGATGAGGGAAATGAAATCCATTTCCACTTACGGCCACTGATGGTGGCCCAGACCTGACGCCCTGTCAACCGACACCCCGACGCCCCTGTCCCGGGCCGCCCCGGCACCTCCGCCGCGCCGCACGCAAAGCCGTTGCACGCAAAAGCCCCGGGTGCCGACCTGAGGTCGGTACCCGGGGCGGCCGCGCTGCCCGGGAAGGCGCCTACTGCAGCGGCACCGACGGCAGCGAGCTCGGCGGCGTCCCCTGCAGGGCCCCGGTCATCGAGTCGCGCCAGATCGGGCCGGCCAGCGTGCCACCGAACGCCTGCGCGACGTACTGCCCGCCGATCCGCTGCCCGTTCAGCGAGGTGGTGCCGTTGTCGTCGCTCACCACGGTCGCCCCCGACAGCTCGGGGGTGTAGCCGACGAACCAGACCTGGTTCCCGTCGTTGGTGGTACCGGTCTTGCCCGCGCTGTCCCGGTCGGTCAGGCCCGCCGGTGCGCCGGTGCCGTCCTGCACCACGCCCTTGAGCATGGTGCTCACGGTGTCCGCCGTGTCGGTCGACATCACCTGGCTGCACTGGCTCTGCGGCACGTCCAGCGACTTGCCGTCGGCGTTGGTCACGCTGGTGATCGCGGTCGGCGAGCAGTAGGTGCCGTGCGCGGCGAAGGTGGCGTACACGCTGGCCATCTCCAGCGGGGTCAGGTCGTTGCTGCCCAGCGCCATCGACGGCACGACCTGGAGCTGCTCGCCGCCGGCCTGCTGGGTGATGCCCATCTTGTTGGCCATCTGCGCCACGTTGCACAGCCCGGTGTCCGCCTCCAGCGAGGCGAAGTAGGTGTTCACCGACTCCGCCATGGCCGGGGCCATGGTGAACGGGCCGACCAGCGAGGTGCTGTCGTTGTGCACGGTGCCGGTGTTCTTGAACTTGCCGCCGTTGCAGTCGGTCATGCTCGGCCACGCCATGCTGTACGGCGAGGGGTAGGACTGCGAGGGCGTGATGCCGTTCTCCAGCGCCGCCGCCGCCACGATCGGCTTGAAGGTCGAGCCGGTCGGGAACCCGAGGCCGCCGCCCATCGACTTGCCGACGTTCAGGTTGATCTGGGTCTGGTTGGCGTTGACACCGTACGGGCGGCTCTGGCCCATCGCGATGATCTTCCCGGTGCCGGGCTGCACCTCGGTCATCGCGGTCGCGGCCTTGTCGCTGGCGTACACGTGGCTGGTCACCGAGGCCTGCAGCGCGGCCTGCGCGTTGGGATCGAGGGTGGTGTGGATCTGCAGCCCGCCGCGCTGCCAGAGCGCCTGCCGGGCCTGCGAACTGTCGCCGAACGCCGGGTCGGTGAGGACCTGGTTCTTCACGTAGTCGCAGAAGAAGCCCTCACCCTGCTGGGCCGTGATGCAGCCCTGCAGCGGCTTGCTGACGTTCAGCGTGATCGGCGTGCCGATCGCCTCGTCGGCCTGCGCCTGGGTGATCGTCCCGTACTGCGCCATCTTCTTCAGGACGGTGTCCCGGCGTTCCTTGGCGGTCTTCGGGTTGATGATCGGGTCGTAGCCGGTGGGCGACTGCACCATGCCGGCCAGCAGCGCGGCCTGCGGCAGCGTGAGGTCCTTGGCGTGCACGCTGAAGTACCGCTCCGAGGCCGCCTCGATCCCGTACGCCTGCTCACCGAAGAAGGTGATGTTCAGGTAGTTGGTCAGGATCTGGTCCTTGCTCAAGGTCTGCTCGACCTTGATCGCGTACTTCATCTCCTTGACCTTGCGCCCCACGGTCTGGGCCTGGGCCGCCTGCACGGCCGCCGCGTCGTCCCCGGCCTCCTCGACGAACACGTTCTTCACGTACTGCTGGGTGAGCGTCGAGGCTCCCTGGGTACCCGACCCTGAGGCGTTGTTGTTCAGCGCCCGCAGCACGCCCTTCACGTCGATCGCGCCGTGCTGGTAGAAGCGGTTGTCCTCGATGTCCACCAGCGCCGACTTCATCAGCGGGGATATCTGGTCACTCGGCACCACCGTGCGGTCGCGGTCGTAGACGGTGGCGATCACGCCGCCGTTCGCGTCGTAGATCGTGGAGGCCTGGGAGAGAGGCGGAGCGGTGAAATCGTCGGGCAGGCTGTTGAAGTCGCCTACGGCGCCCTTCGCGCCCAGTCCGATCCCGCCGACCGCGGGCAGCGCCAGCCCCGCGGTGAGTGCGCCGGCCACCACGCTGACGCCCAGGAACGTGGCGGTGAGCTTGGTTTTGTGGACGAACGAGCCCTTGTGCGACGAAGACATGGACGGAAGCCTAAGCAGCAAACATGAGTAAATCGGACCAGTTCGTGCGCGCTTCATGTCACAAGCCTGCGACAATATGTCCCAAATGATCACTCCGGGGTTGGATCATGGGAGCGGAGGTACTGCCTCATGACCGCGACCGTCCCCCCGCACACCCCCGCGCTGCCCGGGCCGCTGGCCGCGCTGGCCCCGTTCCTGACCCACTACGGCTACCTGGCCGTCGGCCTGCTGGTGCTGCTGGACAACGCCGCCATCCCGGTCCCCGGGCAGACCGTGCTGATCCTGGCCGCCGTCTATGCCGGGGCCGGGCAGCTGAACCTGGCGGCGGTGATCGCGGTCGCGGTGGTCGCGGCGGTGCTCGGCGACTGCCTGGGCTACCTGCTGGGCTGCTACGGCGGCCGGGCGCTGGTGCACCGCTACGGGCGCTACGTCGGACTGAGCGGCGCCCGGCTGCAGAAGGCGGAGGACTTCTTCGAGCGCAACGGCGGCAAGGTGATCCTGGTGGCCCGCTTCATCGACGGGCTGCGCCAGACCAACGGCATCATCGCCGGCACCACTGGGATGCCGTTCCGCCGCTTCATGCTCTGGAACACCCTGGGCGCGCTGCTCTGGGTCGGCACCTGGAGCACCGCCGGCTACCTGGCGGGCAGCGACATCGACCAGGTCTACCGGACGGCGCTGCGCTACCAGCTCTACCTGCTGCTGGCCGTCGCCGCGCTGCTGATCGCGCTCGGCACCCGGCACCTGCTGCGCCGGCGCGCCCGCGGACGCCGCCGCTGAGGGGGAACGGACACCCCAGCGGCGGCGCGGCGCGCTCGGCTCAGGGGAGCACCCGCTCGACCGCGGAGGCGCCTTCCCGCTCCAGCGTCTTGCGCGCCTTCTCGATCAGTTCGGGGGTCGGGTCCTGGCCGCTGGCCATCACCAGGTCGATCGGGTCGATGGGGTGCTCGGCCCCCGTGTGCAGCAGGCGGTCGGGCGTGGGCGACTCGTCGATGGGCTCGGACATGGGAGGCCTCCGTGGTTCGGGGCGTTGTCGGCCGGTTGGCCCTGCTCTCCCGAGTGTGGAGCCGAACCGGTGGCCCGCGCACCTCAGACCGGCCGGTAATGACCGGGCGGCACACCCCGGGCCGCCGCCCGCGCCGGTTCGCCCCCTTGGCCGCGTTGAGCACGCCCCCGCGCTGGGGGCGTGCTTAACCTGCGGTCATGACCAGCCACGATGTGACGTCCCGGGTCGGGGCGCGTTCCCGGGAGCAGGTTGAGAGCGCGCTCGCGCGCCTGGAGTACATCGGCGACACCCCGTTCGAGCCCTCGCACGCTCGCGAAGGTGCGCTGGACGGCTACCGCTGGGCGCTCGGCCACAGTCGGCTCGCCCCGATCACCGCCAGCGTCGCCAGCGGACCCGAGGGCCCCTGCCCGGCGCAGCTCGGCGCCGAGCAGCAGGCCGCCCAGGTCCGCGAGCTGGACGTGCGGCTGGCGGACGAGGTGCGCGACCACGCCCGCGGCGTGCACGACGCCATCGCCTGGATCTCCGGGCGCAGCGACGTGCAGCCTTAGCTTGATCGTTAAGGCTGCTGCGGCTCCAGCGCCAGGTGGCGGCGCAGGAACTCCAGCTGGTGGCCGAGCAGCTGCGGGAAGAGCGGGGAGCCCGCGCCGGCGTGGGTGACCCCGCTGAGCGGCAGCACCTCGTGCGGGCGGCCGGCGGCCAGCAGGGCGCTGGACAGGCGCAGCGTGTTGGCCACGAAGACGTTGTCGTCGGCCAGGCCGTGGATCAGCAGCAGCGGGCGGGCCAGCTTCGGCGCCTCCAGCACCAGTGAGCAGGCGTCGTACCACTCGGGGTGCTCCTCGGGCGTCCCCAGGTACCGCTCGCGCCAGTGGCTGTCGTAGAGCCCCTGCTCGCTGACCGGCGCGCCCGAGACCGCCGCGTGGATGACGTCGGGCCGCCACATCACCGCCAGCGCGGCCAGTCCGCCGCTGAACGACCAGCCGCGGATCGCGACCCGGCCCAGGTCCAGTTCGGGGTGCCGGGCCGCGACCTCGTGCAGCGCGGTGACCTGGTCGTCCAGCACCGGCCGCATGACGTCGCCGTGGATCTCCCGCTCCCAGGCGGGACCGCGGCCGCGGACCCCGGCACCGTCGGTGACCAGCACCGCGAAGCCCTGCTCGGCGAACCACTGGGAGACCAGCGCGTGGCCCGACTGCTGGACCAGCACCTTCTGGAAGCCGGGGCCGCCGTAGGGGTCGAGCAGCACCGGCAGCGGCGCGTCCCCGGACCGGTGCCAGGACGGCAGGAAGAGCACGGTGCGCAGCTCGCGCGGCCCCACCGCCGCGAACTCGGCGCGCAGCTCCAGCAGCGGGGTCGCCACGTGCGAGGCGACCGGCAGCGCCGCCCGCCCGGGGCGCCGCACGGTGGTCCGCGAGCCGGCGTGGGCAAGCGTGCGGGCGGTGTGCACCAGGGTGCCGGCCCGCAGCACACCGGAGTGGACGCCGGGCTGCTCGCTCAGTTGCCGGGCGCCGTGCTCCGGGTGGTAGGACCACAGGTGTACTTCGGTGGGCTCCTCGGAGGCGGTGAAGAGCACCGTCTCGCCGTCCGTGCCGAGCACCGCGCGCAGCTCCACGCCGGGCTCGGTCACCGGCCGGCCGGCCACGGTCAGCCGCCGGGTGTCGGCCTCGTCCACGAAGCCGAGCAGCGCGCCGCTCGCGGTGCGGGCGGGCAGTCCGGGCAGCAGGTGGACCCAGTGGGTGTCGTGCTGCTCGGCCAGCGGCGTGGTCGCGCCGTCGGCGGGGTCGATCGCCAGCACCTGGACGGTGCGCTGGTCGCGGGTCTGCACACTGGCGAACGGGCCGTGCGCGTCCCAGCCGGCGGCGGGGACGTACTCGTAGGTCTTGCGGTCCCAGTGCGCCTCGCGCCGGGTGCCGTCCAGTTCGGTGAGCCAGAGGGTCACTTCGGCGTTGGCGCTGCCGGCCGCCGGGTAGCGCATGGTGCGCGGCGGCTTGGCGGGGTTGGCCGGGTCGGTGAGGTGCCAGAGCAGCACGTCGGAGTTGTCCACCCGGGCGACCAGCAGCCGCTCGCCGTCCGGCGCCCACCAGTAGCCGCGGTAGCGGCCCATCGACTCGGCCGCGACGTGCTCGGGCGCGCCGAAGGTCACGTCGGCCGCCGTCGGCCCGTCGGGGGCGGCCAGCGCGCGGTCGCCGGTGCCGTCGGAAGCGATCACCCGCAGTGCGCCGCCGCTCAGGTAGGCGATCCGGCGGCCGGTCGGGTCGGGTCGCGGGTCGACCACCGGTCCCTCGGCGGGCAGCCGACGGGCGGCGCCGCTGCCGGTGTCCACCGTCCAGAGGTTGCCGGAGAGGGCGAAGACGGCCAGTCTGCCGGCCGCGTCGGTGCTGAAGCCGATGATGCCGCCGCCCAGTTGGCGGCTGCGCTCGCGCCGGGTCCGCTCCTCCTCGGAGAGCTGCTCGGCGGCGCCGCCCAGCAGCTCGGCGGGGTCGACCAGCAGGCGCTCGCGCTCGGTTTCCAGGTCGAGCGCCCAGAGGCAGCTGATCGGGTCGTCACCGGCTCGGCTGCGCAGGAAGAGGACCGAGGCGCCGTCGGGAGCCACGGCGAAGTGTTCGGCGGCGCCGAGAGTGAAGCCGCGGGTCCGGGTCAGCTGGTGGGGCAGCGAGGTAGTCGGCATGCTGACACCCTGTCATCTCGCCCGCCAGGGACCGTCGGCGGGTCCGCAATCGGCCGGGTGGTCAGCTGGGCAGGCCCAGGCTCGCGGCGAGGGTGCCGAGCGCGGAGTTCAGGGCCTGCCGGGCCGGCTCGTCCAGTCCGGCGGTGAGCTCGGCGTCCAGCTCCCGGGCGGCGGTGGTGCACCGCTCCAGCAGCTCGCGGCCCGCCTCGGTCAGCACCAGCTGCTGGCGGCGCCGGTCGCCCGGGTCGCGCAGGCGCCGCACGGCGCCCAGCGCCTCGAGCCGGTCGGCCACGGTGACCACCAGGCTCGGCGCCACGCCCATGATCCGGGCCACCTCCAGCTGGGAGGCGGGGCCGCCGTCCTCGAGCAGGCGCAGCAGCCCGACGTCCTTGACCTTCAGGCCCAGCACCTCGATCCGCTCGGTGAAGCGGTTGGTGGCGATGGTGCCGATGGTGCCGAGCCGGAAGGAAGCGGTCGCGGCGAGGGAAGTGGGGGTGGCGGCATCCATGGGAGAAACCGTAGCACGGGGGAACCGTTCACCATGAGAACGATTACTCGGACTGGGATGGACGAGTGACGGCCAATCTGGTCGTCCGGGGTGCGGTGGCCGCCCGGCAGGGCCAGGCTGTGCACATGGACGGAGTCGAGCGGCCACGCAGGGTGACCGATGCCGATCCGCCCAGAACCCTGGAGATCTCACCCTGGAGCTGAGCCGATGACCTCGGACCTGACATCCCACCAGCTCACCGCCGCCCGGCCGCCGATCCCGATCGACTACCACCCGATCGACGGCCCCGCCCAGCAACTGCTGGTCAGCGGTGAGCAGCTGCATGCCAACGCCTGCCTCTACTGCGGCACCGACCAGCAGCAGCTGCACACCGCCGGACACGCCTACACCCACAGCGGCGGCCTCGCCTGGGTGGTCGTGGCCTGCGCCGCCCACCTGGCCCTGGGCCGGGCCGAGGTGCAGGCGGCCAACGCGGCGCAGGCCGCGCTGGCGGTGAACGGCGACGGTGCGCAGCCGCCGGGGCCGGACGAGGCGGTGCGGGTGCGCTGACGGTCCGTCGAGGTCCTGCCCCGAGGCCGGGGCAGGACCTGCCTTGTGCCCGACGGGCGGACGGGCGGACGGGCGCTCAGGCCGGGGTGCCGAAGTCCTGGGTCCACCAGGGGCCGTCGGTGCCGAAGTGGACGCCGACCCCGAGCTCCTTGAAGTCGCAGTTGAGGATGTTCGCGCGGTGGCCCGCACTGTTCATCCAACTGTCCATCACCGAGGCCGGATCGGCCTGGCCCTGGGCGATGTTCTCGCCCCAGCCGCTCCACTGGTAGCCGGTCGCGTCGATCCGCTGCTGCGGGCCCGCGCCGTCGGGGTTGGTGTGGTCGAAGAAGTGACGGGCCGCCATGTCGTCGGACTGCCCCTGGGCGGCCGCCTGGAGCTTGCTGTTGGCGGTGAGCGGGCCGCAACCGTTCTGCGCGCGCTGGGTGTTGACCAGGGTGAGCACCTCCTGGGCGTAATCGGCCACGCTGGGACCGTCGTTGGCGCGCGGTGCGGCGCTGCTGGGGGCCGGCGGCGGGGTGGGTGAGGCGGTGGTCGCGGTGGGGGTGGGCGAGGCCGTGGGGGACGGGGAGGCGGGCGAGGGGGTGGCCGGCGCGGTCGTGGCACCGGAGACCGCGTCCACCAGCAGCCCCGCGCCGGGGATCAGCAGGCCGGCCGGCAGCGCGCTCGCGGTCGGGGCCGCGAGCGGGTGCGCGGTGCCGCCGGCTGAGGGGCTCAACTCGCTCCAGACCAGCCCGGTCGCCGTCAGGGCGGCCAGGGTGCCCAGCGCCAGCACGGCGAGCGCCTTGGGCCCGCGCGGGCGCGGCGCGTTACGCCGGCCGCCGCCGGGGCGGCGGCGCGAGCTGTGGCCCGGACCCTGGCGGTGGGCGGCGTCGGCCGAGCGGCCCGCCCCGGCCGTGCCCGCGGTGGCGTGCGCCCGCAGCCCGCGAGGGAGCGGCAGCAGGGCCAGCCCGGCCAGCAGGCCCTCGGCCGGGACCAGGTCGCGGGCCTGGCCCTGGCAGGCGGCGCAGTCCCCGGCATGCCGGGCGATCCGCTTGCGCCACAGGGCGCCGGGCGTGCCGTCCCAGTCGGCGGTGAGCGCGGCCAGCTGCGGGCAGGCCGGGTGGGCGGCCAGCGTCCGGACCACCACCCGGGCGGTGTCCAGCCGCTCCTTGACCCGCTGCACCCGCACCGCGGCGTGCTGCGGGCTCAGCTCCAGCGCGGCCGCCAGCTCGGCGCGGTTCAGCTCTCCCGCCGCCTCCTGCCACCACAGCGCCAGCAGCTCGCGATCGGCCTGGTCCAGCCAGCGGGTGGCCTCGGCGACCTCGCGCCGCTGCCCGGACAGGCCGAGCCGGGTGATGGTCAGCCCCACGAAGTCGGCCGCCGGGTCGGCCAGTTCCCGCACCTCGTCCAGCCCGCCGCCGCTCTGCGCGCTGCGGGCGCTCTGCTGGGCGCGGTGGCGGTGGCGCACCTGGTTCAGCGCGATCGCCACCAGCCAGGAGCGCAGGGCGCTCTCCTCGCGCAGTCCGGGCAGGCCGTCCACCGCGCGCAGCATGGTCTCCTGGACCACGTCGTCGGTGTCCGGATGCCCGTTCAGGGCGCGTCCCACGATGTTGTAGACGAGCGGCAGGTGTCCGGCGATCAGCTCCTGGCGGGCGCTCTCGTCCCCGGTCCGCGCCCGGCCCACCACGTTCTCGTCCGCAGCCGTGTCCACCCGTGCCCACCCTCTCCGTCAACCGACCTGTCCACTGTGGGAGACCCACCGGGAGTCGGCCGATAACGGAAATCTCCCGACGGATCCAGATCGTCGCGTAAGGATCCTAGGATCCGGGCCGGGCGCCGGGGCGGCCGGGTGGGTGGCGTCGCCCGCAGGAGTCACCCGGAGGAGTCGCCCGGCTGCCTCAGCGGTCCGGTGCCGCCGCGACCAGCGGGAGCCGGACCACCAGGCGGGCGCCGCGGGCGCTGCGGGCGGCGGCTTCGGCGGCTTCGGCCGGTTCGGCGGGCTCGGCGGTGAGGGTGCCGTGGTGGTGCTCGGCCAGGTCGCGGGCGATGGCCAGGCCCAGCCCGGTGCCGCCGTGGTCGCGGCTGCGCGCGTCGTCGAGCCGGGTGAAGCGCTCGAAGACCCGCTCGCGGTCCGCCTCGGGGATGCCGGGCCCGTCGTCGGTGACCTCCAGCACCGCCTGCCGGGCGGCCGGATCGGCCCGCAGCACCACGCTGACCCGCTGCTCGGCGAACCGCTGCGCGTTGTCCAGCAGGTTGGTCACCACCCGGGTCAGCCACAGTTCGCTGCCCGCCACCTCGAGCCCCGGGGTCAGTTCGGCACGGACCGGCAGCCGGTCGCCGCGCCGCTTGTGCACCGCGTCGTCGACCAGGTCGCCCAGGTCCAGCCGGCTGTTGGGACGGGGCTCGGCCGCGTCGATCCGGGCCAGCAGCAGCAGGTCGGCGGCCAGGTGCTGGAGCCGCTCGGTGTCCTCCAGCGCGCCGAGCAGCAGTTCGGGCCGCAGCGCCGGGTCCGGCACCGCGAGCGCCACCTCCAACTGGGTGCGCAGGACGGCGATCGGACTGCGCAGCTCGTGCGAGGCGTCGGCGATGAACTGGCGCTGGCGCTGCCCGGAGGACTCCAGCCGGTCCAGGGTGGCGTTCATGGTCAGCGCGAGGCGGGCGATCTCGTCGTGGGTCTGCGGCACCGGGACCCGGCGGTGCAGGTCGCGGTCGCTGATCTCGGCCACCTCGCTGCGGATCGCCTCCACCGGGCGCAGCGCCCGCCCGGTCACCCACCAGGTGACCCAGGCGACGGTGAGCAGCAGCAGCGGCACGCCGACCGCCAGGGCCGCCGAGGTGGTCGCGTCGGCGGCGTCGGCGTCCCGCAGCGAGGTGCCGGCGTAGACGCTGACCAGGCCGCCGTTGGTCTCGGTGGTGACCTGCACCACCCGCTGCCGGTGGTCCTGCCCCAGCGCGTGGACGTTCATGGTGCTGCGGACGGTGCCCGGCACGGTGGGGCGGTGGTCGGAGACCGGCGGACGGCCCGTCAGGTTCTGGCTGGAGGTCAGCACGACGCCCTGCTCGTTCACCACCTGCAGGAAGTCGGCTCCGTGGGTGGGCGGCAGCAGCGGGTCGAGCCGCCCGGCCATGGCGAGCTGGGCCACCGCGGTGGCCTGCGCCTCGGCGTCGGTCTCGGCGTTGTGCAGCAGGTTGGCGTCGAGCAGGCCGAGCAGCGCGAACGAGCCGATGGCCAGCGCGATCGCCACCACGGCGCTGGCCCCGATGGTGGCGCGGGCCCGCACGGTCATCGGCCGCAGTCGGCCGAGCCCGCGGCGCGGCGGCTCGGGGACCGCGGCAGGGTCGGCCGTCGCCGGGTCCGGCGTCGTCGGGTCTGGCCTCGTCGGGTCGGCTGCCGTCGGGCCGGCCGCCGTGTGAGCGGCGGCCTCAGCCACCGTCGGCCGCCAACCGGTAGCCGGCCCCGCGCACGGTCTCCAGCGCCGCCCGGCCGAACGGTGCGTCGATCTTCCGCCGCACCGCGCTGATGTGCACCTCGACCACGTTCGGATCGCCCTCGAAGGCGCTGTCCCAGACCTGCTCCAGGATCTCCCGCTTGGGCACCACCTCGCCCACCCGCCGGGCCAGGCACTCCAGCACCGCGAACTCGCGCGCGGTCAGCCTGATCGGCACCCCGCCCCTGGTGCAGCTGTGCCGGGCCGGGTCGAGCACCAGGTCGCCGAACTCCAGGGTCTGCGGCCGGCGCCGCCCGGTGCGCCGGGCCAGCGCGCGCAGCCGGGCCACCAGCACCACGTAGGAGAACGGCTTGGAGAGGAAGTCGTCAGCCCCGGTGTCCAGCGCCTCGGCCTCGTCGTACTCGCCGTCCTTGGCCGTGAGCATCAGGATCCCGGCCTCGTTGCCGGCCGCCCGCAGCCGTGCGCAGACCCGGTAGCCGTTGACGCCGGGCAGCATGATGTCGAGCACGATCACGTCGTAGTCGTGCTCGCCGGCCAGCCACAGCCCCTGCGGCCCGTCGTGGGCCACGTCGACGGTCATGCCCTCGGCCTGCAGTCCGCGCTGCAGCGCCGCGGCCAGCCGCCGCTCGTCCTCCACCACCAGTACACGCATGCCATCAGGATCCCAGGCGACCGTGACGGTTTGCTGAAGACCCCTTCAGCTTGCTTCAGCTCCGCTTCAGCTCGGGGCCTCCATGCTGTGGCGCGGCAGTTCACGGGGCGGACGGTCGGAGCCGGTCGGCAGTCGTTCGTACGACGGACATCTGGTGTCCGGCCACCGGCCAGGTGGACTCCCGCTGGGCGGCCTACCGTCCGAGCCTGACCGGCCAGCCGCCGGATCCGGCCGACGAGCCGGACCGGCTCCGACAGGGATCTCGGGGCCGGTCCTCAGGCTTTCCGGACCCAGGTCCGGCACGGGGCGACGGGGGGACCCACCGCAACGGGGCCGGGTGGTCGGCTCCCGGGCCAGCACGCGTACGCGCGAGGGCCGAGGGTCGGCCGGGTCGTGCGCCCGGTGGTCCCAGCACATCCGTCAGACGCAGTGAGGTCGCGGGTGCGGCTTCCGCTGTCGGCGGTGGTGGCACCCGCCTGGAAGGAGCCAGATGCGGTCGACTCAGCCGCGCCGGATAGCCGTGGTGTCCGCGAGCGTGGGGGCGGGGCACGACGGCGCCGCCCGCGAACTGGTCCGCCGCCTGGAGGCGGCCGGCTTCGATGCCACCTGCCACGACTTCCTGGACCTGCTGCCGCCGGGCTGCGGACGGCTGCTGCGCGGCAGCTACGCGCTGGAGCTGAAGGTCGCCCCCTGGGCCTGGGGCTGGCTGCTGCACGGGCTGGAGAAGCACCAGGGCTCCAAGTCGCTGGTCGGCGGCCTCTTCGCGAAGGCCGCCGCCCGCCGGACCAGGAAGCTGGTCGGCCCGGACGTCAGCGCCGTGGTCTCCACCTACCCGCTGGCCAGCCAGGCGCTCGGGCGGCTGCGGCGGCGCGGCGAGTTGGAGGTGCCGGTCGCCACCTTCCTCACCGACATGTCGGTGCACCCGCTCTGGGTGGCCGAGGGCGTCGACCTGCACCTCGCGCTGCACCCGGTGGCCGCCGACCAGGCGCAGCGGCACGGCGCCCGGCTGGTGGAGATCTGCGCCCCGCTGGTCGGCCCCGCCTTCCGCCCGGTGCGCTCGGCCGCCGAACGGCAGCGCGAGCGGGTCCGCTTCGGGCTGCCGGTGGACGCGCCGATCGCGCTGATCACCGCGGGCTCGTGGGGGGTGGGCGAGGTCGAGCAGACGGCCAGGGAGATCGCCGCCTCGGGGGTGGCCGTCCCGGTCACCGTCTGCGGCCGCAACCCGGCGCTGCGCGAGAAGCTGGCGGCGGCCGGGGCCGGGGTGGCGCTCGGCTGGGTGGACGACATGCCGGCCCTGCTGCGGGCCTGCGACCTGGTGGTGCAGAACGCCGGCGGGCTCACCTCGCTGGAGGCGATGGCCAGCGGCGTCCCGGTGGTCAGCTACCGTTGCCTGCCGGGCCACGGGGTGACCAACGCGGCCGCACTGGACGAGGCCGGGCTGGCCGTGTGGATCCGCGACGAGCAGCGGTTGGGCAAGGGGCTGATCGACGCGCTGGCCGGCCCCCCGGTGCCGCGCCGCCGCACCGCCCCGGGCGCCGACGACCTGGTGGCCGCCCTGGCGGGCGGGCTGCCCGCACCGATCCTGGAGGTGGCCTCGTGAGGCCCGACCGTGCCCGCGCGACCCGGGCCCTGGCGCTGACCGCCGGCGCCCTCGCGGTGGGCCACAGCCTGCCCGCGCTCACCTCGCTCGGCCCGCTGCGCCCGCTGCTCGCCCCCAGGTTGAGCGGACCGGGCGATCCCGGGCACGTCGCGCTGACCTTCGACGACGGCCCCGACCCGGCCTCCACCCCGCTCTTCCTGGCGGAGTTGGCGAAGACCGGGACCAAGGCGACCTTCTTCCTGCTCGGCCGGATGCTGCAGCGCGCCCCCGAGCTGGGGCGCGAACTGGTCGCCGCCGGGCACGAGGTGGCCGTGCACGGCTGGGCGCACCGCCCGCTGCTGATCCGCTCGCCCCGGGCGACCCGGGACGACGTGGCCCGCGCCCGCGACCTGATCGCCTCGGTCACCGGGCAGGAACCGCGCTGGTACCGCCCGCCGTACGGGGTGCTGAACGCCTCCGCGCTCTACGCGGCCCGCGAGAACGGGCTGCGCCCGGTGCTCTGGACGCACTGGGGCCAGGACTGGACGGCCCGTGCCACACCCGACTCGGTGCTGCGCACCCTCACCAGGGCCCCGCTGGCCGGCGGCACCGTGCTGCTGCACGACTCGGACTGCACCTCGGCGCCGCAGGCCTGGCGCTCCACCCTCGGCGCGCTGCCCCGGCTGCTGGACCGGTGCGCGGAGCAGGGGCTCAAGGTCGGCCCGCTGCGCGAGCACGGCCTGTGACACCGCGGCGGAGTTGACGGATGGTCGGCTGACCATCCGTCAACTCCGCTGTTTCAGGCGGTGGCCGGCCGCAGCACCGTCGGCAGGGACCGGTGGCCGTTCGAGATGAACGACTCCATCGGCTGCAACTCGCCCTCGGCCAGCGCCAGCTCGGGGAACCGCTCGAAGAGCGCGGGCAGCGCGACCAGCGCCTCCAGTCGGGCCAGCGGCGCGCCCAGGCAGAAGTGCGCGCCGTGCCCGAAGGCGAGGTGGGACTTGTCGGCGCGGGTCAGGTCGAAGGCGTCCGCGTCCGCGCCGTGCACGCTCGCGTCGCGCCCGGCGGCGGCGTAGGCCGCCAGGATCGCCTCGCCCTTGCGGATCAGCACCTCGCCGACCTGGATGTCCTCGATCGCGTACCGCAGCGGCAGGTTGGCCACCGGCGACTTCACCCGCAGCGCCTCCTCGACCACGTCGTTCCAGGAGGCCCGCCCGGAACGGACCAGGGCCAGCTGCTCGGGGTGGCTGAGCAGCAGCTGGATCGCGTTGTCCAGCAGGTTCACCGTGGTCTCGTGCCCGGCGCTGATCACCAGCAGCAGGGTGTCGAGCAGCTCCTGCTCGGTGAGCGTGCTGCCGTCGCCGCCGTCCTCCTCGTCCCGGGCCGAGATCAGCGCGCTGGTCAGGTCGTCGCCCGGCTCCTTGCGCTTGAGCGCGACCAGCTCGCCGAGGATCCGGTAGACGTTCTCCACGTTCGCCTGGGCGGCCTGCGGGGTGATGGTGGTGTCGAAGAAGCCGTCCACGCAGGCGCGCAGGCCCGGGTGCAGCTGCTCGGGCACCCCGAACAGCTCGCAGATCACCTGGATCGGCAGCGGGTAGGCGTACTGCTCGCGCAGGTCGGCAGCCGCGCCGGCCGGGGTGGCCGCCAGCTTCGCCAGCAGCTCCTCGGTGATCCGCTCGACCCGGGGCCGCAGCGCCTCGGTGCGGCGGTTGGTGAAGGCGCCGGCCACCAGGCGGCGCAGCCGGCGGTGCTCGGGGCCGTAGGCGGTGAACATGTTGTCCACCGCGACCCAGATCATCAGCGGCCAGTCGGCGGGTATCTCACCGTTGACGAAGGCCGACCAGTGCTGCCGGGCGCTCTTGGAGACCCGGGGGTCGGCCAGCAGCTGCTTGACCAGCTGCTGGCTGCTCACCGACCACGCAACCACGCCACCAGGGAGCTCCACCTGGGCCACCGGCCCGTCCTGGTGGATCCGCCGGGCCTCGGCGTAGATGTCGCTTCCGGCCGGGTCGATCCGGAAGGGGCAGCGGTCGGACTCCATGTACGGCCTCCAGGGGCGTTGTCGGGTGCGGTGGCCACCTGGTCGGGCTCGGTGGCGGCCACCGCGCGGGGCATGGTGGGGACTGCTGCGGTGTCGCTGTTCTCGGCAGCGCTGGGGACGGTGGCGATCGGGGTGCTGCCGGTGGCCGGCGGGAACCGCACCGGCAGGGCCGCCAGCGCCCGGTGGAACGGTCCCGGGCGCCAGACCAACTCATCCGGCTTGACCGCGAGTTCGAGATCCGGCAGGCGGTCGAGCAGCCGTTCCACGGCGACCGAGGCGATCAGCCGGGCCGGGCCCTGGGCCGGGCAGGCGTGCGGGCCCGCGCTCCAGGCCAGATGCGCCCGGTTGCCGGTGCGGCTCACCCCGGCCAGCGCCGGGTCGGTGTTGGCCGCCGCGAAGCTGACCACCACCGGCTCGCCCTCGGGCAGCCGCACGCCCGCCAGGTCCACGTCCCGGACCGGGTAGTGCACCGCGTAGTTGGCCATCGGCGGATCGGTCCAGAGCACCTCGTCCAGCGCGTCCTCGATCGGCAGGCTGCCGCCCGCCAGGTCGCCGGCGAACCGGTCGTCGGAGAGCAGCAGCCGCAGCGTGTTGCTGATCAGGTTGAGCTGCGGCTCGGTGCCCGCGCCCATCAGCAGCACCAGGTGGTGCAGCATCTCCTCGTCGTTCAGCGCGGCCGGGTGGGCCATCAGCCAACTGGTCACGTCGGGGCCAGGGTTGGCCCGCTTGAGGGCCACCAGCTCGAGCAGCGTGGCGGTCAGCTCGGCGTTGGCCCGCTCGGCATCGATGCCGTCGAAGATGCCGGACATGCCGGCCACCAGGCGGTCGCCGAAGTGCGCGGGGGAGCCGAACAGTTCGTTGAAGACCAGCAGCGGCAGCGCCCTGGCGTAGTCGGCCACCAGGTCCGCCTCGCCGCGCCCGGCGAAGTGGTCGATCAGCCGGTCGGCGCCGCGCTCGATGTAGCCGCGCAGCGCGTTGGGGTCCACCCGCTCCAGCGAGTCGGTCACCGCGCCGCGCAGCCGGTCGTGCGCGGCGCCGTCGCTGAACAGGCAGTTGGGGCGGTAGGCCATCATCGGCACGGCCGGGTTGTCCGGGCCCACCCGGCCGTCCGCCAGGCCCTTCCAGCGCCGCGAGTCCTTGGCGAAGGTCTCCGGGCTGCGCAGCACGTCCAGCGCCACCTGGTAGGAGAGCGCCAGGGTCGCGGTGGCGCCCGGGTAGAGCTCCACCGGCGCGAGTGGGCCGTAGGTGGCCCGCAGCCGGGCGTAGACGTCGGCCGGGTCGGCCGCGAACTCCGGGCTGTGCAGCGGGAATCCGGCGTACTGCGGCTGATGGGCCGGGCAGCCGGGGGGCGGGGTCGGGGTGGTCACGCGGGCTCCTGGTCGGTGCGGCTGAGCAGGTACTGGACGAGTGAGATCAGCGCCCGGGTGGCCGAGGCCGGGTCGCGGGCGTCGCAGAGCACCAGCGGGGTGCTGGGCAGCAGGTCGAGCGCCTCGCGCAGCTCCTCCTCGCCGAACTCCGGTGCGCCGTCGAACCGGTTGACCGCCACGGCGTACGGCAGGCCGTGCTCCTCCAGCAGGTCCATCACCGGGAAGGAGTGCTCGAGGCGGCGGGTGTCGGCGAGCACCAGCGCGCCCAGCGCGCCGAGCGTCATGTCCCGCCAGAGCGGGGTGAAGCGCTGCTGGCCGGGGGCGCCGAAGAGGTAGAGCACCAGGGACTGACTGAGCGTCAGGCGGCCGAAGTCCATCGCGACCGTGGTGGTGGTCTTGCCCGGTACCCCGGTCAGGTCGTCCACCAGCGCGCCGGCCTCGGTCATCGGCTCCTCGGTGCGCAGCGGCTCGATCTCCGAGAGGGTGCCGACGAAGGTGGTCTTGCCGACCGCGAAGTGACCGGTGATCAGCAGCTTGACGGCGGTCCGCACGCCCTCGCCCAGGTAGCTGACGCCAGGTGCCGCAGGATGGGTCAGGGGTTCAGAGCCGGGCGCGAAGACCATCGAGCACCTCCTGGAGCAGCTGCGACTCGGGCAGTTGGGCCCGGGGCACGGCCGCCCGGGTGAGCAGGTGGCCGCTGTCGACCAGGTCGCCGAGCAGCACCTTGACCACGCTGACCGGCAGCCGCAGATGGGCGGCCACCTCGGCGAGCGAGAGCGAGCCGTGCGTGCACAGCTCGACCATCCGGCGCTGCTCGGGCCCGAGTCCGGTGCTCGGCCGGCCCGGCGCGGCGCTGACCAGGGTGACCAGGTCGAAGGTGTTGCGGGTGGGCTCGGAGCGCCCGTTGGTCACCACGTAGGGCCGCACCAACCCCTGGTCGCGCCGCCGGCCGGTCACCGGATCACCCCCGCGTCCTGTCGGGGCGGTGCGGTCAGCTCCTTGCCGAGCCGGTCGACCAGCTTCTGCATCCGGTAGCTCACCGCCTCCATGTCCACGTTCTCCCCGGCGGAGACCGCGAGGTAGGCGCCGGGGCCGGCGGCCACCAGGAAGACGTAGCCGCCGGCGAACTCGATCAGGGTCTGCCGCCACGGGGTGGGCTCGGCGCCGAGGAAGCCGGCCGTGCTGCGGCTGATCGACTGGACGCCGGAGAGCGCGGCGGCCTGCCGGTCCGCCTCGTCGCGGCTGATGCCCGCCGAGTGGGCGCGCAGCAGGCCGTCGGCGGAGAGCAGGATGGCGTGCCGGGCCTCGGGAACCAGCAGGACGTCATCGAGCATCCAGCCGAGATCGTTGGTCGGGTGGCTGTTCATCGCATGCTCCTAGCGGGGGACGGGCGGCGGTCGGGGGGCGGGGCCGGCCGCAGGGGCCGCCGTGGGTCAGCCGGCGTACGGGGCGCCGGGCGTCGGACCGTCGGGCGTGGGGTGGTCGGGCTCGGGGTGGCCGGGCACCCGGTGGTCGGGTGCCGGGGCGCGCAGGGCCCAGTGCTCGGGCTCCGGGTGCTCGGGCCGGGCGGCGTGCCGGCCGTACCCGGTGGGCTGCGCGTCCGGCTCGGCCTCGCGTCCGGCCCGGGTGCCGCGGGCGAAGGCGCCCAGCCGGCGGGCGGTGGCCTCGGCGCCCCGGTTCCACTCCTCGGGCAGCTCGGCGGCGCTGCTGCCGGGGCCGGTCGCGGTGGCGGCGGGGTCGGCGGTGGCGAACGGGTCGGCGGCCTGCGCCGCCTGCGCCAACTGCTCGGCGCCCAGCGGCTCGCGGCGGCGCCGCTTGGGCAGCCCGCCGACCGTGCGCGGGCCGGCCGGCGGCGCCGGTGGCGGTGCGGCCGGCGGTGCGTAGGGGGCGGGCGGCGTGGCCGGGGCGGTCGGGGTGACCTGGGCGGGTGGTGCGGCAGGCGCGTCCGGCGCGGCGGCGGGCGGCACCGGTGCCGCGCCCCGGCGGGGCAGCGGGGCGGCCGTGCGCGGGGCGGCCGGCGGCTCGGGCGCCAGCTGGGTGAGCAGCACGGTCGGCAGGAAGAGCACCGCGCGCACCCCGCCGTACGGAGAGCGGGTGTCCACCGAGACGCTGAACCCGTAGCGCGCCGCCAGCACGCCGATCACCGCGAAGCCGAACTGCGGCGGGTCGCCGAGCCGGGTGACGTCCACCGAGCGCTGACCGGTCAGCAACTGCCCGGCCAGCTGCGCCTCGCGCGGGTCCATCCCGACCCCGGCGTCGTCGATCACGATGCAGGCGCCGTTGTGCGCGGGCTGCAGGTTGACCTCGACGGTGGTGTTGGGCTGCGAGTGCCGGGCCGCGTTGTCCAGCAGCTCGGCCACCGCCAGCACCACTGGCTCGACCGCCCGGCTGACCACCGCGAGTTCGATCTGGGTGCGCACCTCGACCCGCTTGTAGTCGCGGACCCGGGACTTGGCCCCGCGCACCACGTCGCTCAGCGAGGAGGCGGTGCGCTGCCGACCCGGCCAGGAGCCGCAGAGCACCGCGATGGCCTGCGCGCGCCGGCCGAACTGGGAGTTGGCGTGGTCGATCTCCAACAGGTCGCGCAGCACCGCCGGTTGGTCGTGCCGCTCCTGCATCTCGGAGATCGCCACCTGCTGTTCGTTGGCCAGTCCCTGCAGCGCCCGCATCGCGCCCTTGAGCGCGGCCTTGGCGTTCTGGTCGGCGCGCGCCTCGGCCAGTGCCACGGCGCTGCGGAACTGCTCGACCACGGCGCGCAGGTTGCGCTCGTACTCACTGCCCGTCAGCAGCGGGTCGCCGTTGGCCGGGTGCGCGACGGCGGCGTGCGCGAGCGCGGGCAGCTGCACGGTGGCCAGCCGCCGCGCCTCCTCGTCCCGGGCCCGGACCGCGGCTCGCAAATCGGCCAGTGTCCTGGACCGCTCCCGGCCGGCCCGCCACTGCCGGATCAGCAGGATCAGGGCCACCAGCAGCCCGGCAGCCAGGCGCCAGGTCACCGCCTGTGGTATCTGTGACATCAATTTCCTTGCACGGGCGGACGGTTCGTAGCTGCCGGGGGGGGTTGGCGTACGCGATGCCCAGGGAGCGGCAGGCGCGAATTATCTAACCAGATTGACGACAGAATGTCAGAGGTAGATCTCAGTAAGTGATCTGATGGTCAGTAATACGTTGAACGGTGGCTCAAACTGATCGCTCCGGCCGGCCCGTGGCCCCGGTAGCCACCGGTACCCACCGTGACTGCCGGGACGGCTGAACCCACTGAAGTTGACCCCGTTGCTGCCCGTTCGGACCATCCCGCCACTACCATCCGGGCTATGACACAGGTAGCACGGGGGGTGATTCCGGTCGAGGTGGACCCCACGGTCCCGGTCCGGGACCACTACATCATCTGCGGCGCCAACGCCCTGGCCCACCGCTTGATCCTGGAACTGATCGAGCACTACGAGGTCCAGGTGGTGGCGATCGTTCCCGACCGGATGCGCGACCACGCGCCGCGGATCGAGCGGCTCGAGGGTGTCGCCACGGTCCTGGAGTACAGCAGCGTCACCGACGAGGCGCTGCTGGCGGCCGGCGCCGGGACCGCGCGCGGCATCGCCATGCTGGACGGGGACGATCAGGCCAACATCCACACCGCGCTCAGCGCACAGGGTCTCAACCCGGAGATCCGGATCGTGCTGCGGATGTTCAACCAGCGACTGGGCGAGCAGATCCAGGTCCTGCTGAAGAACTGCGCCGCGCTCTCCGGCTCGGCCACCGCCGCGCCGGCCTTCGCCAACGGCGCGCTGGCCCGGCCCAACTCGGTGCGGGTCGGCGACCGCTACCTCTATGTCGCTTACGACACCGACTTCCAGGCCGGCCATCTCTGCGTGGCCGCCGACCGCGTCGACCGCCAGGACCTGACCAGGCTGCGGCTGCTGCCCGACACCGGGCCGGCCTCCCGGGAGTTCATCCGGCTGGCCCAGGCCTTCGGCGAGGGCGGCCCGATCGAGGTCGGCCCGCCCGACTGGCACGGCGGTTCGCCCGACACCGGGGACGGCGTGGCGGTGCTGCAGACCCTGCCCACCGAGCCCCGGCTGCGGGTGCCGCTGCGCTTCCGGCTGCTCTACAAGTTCCTGGACACGCTGCGGTTCTTCACCGGCGTGCGGATCCGGCTGGTGCTGTTCACCGCGTTCGCGGCGATCCTCAGCTCGGCGCTGATCATCTGGTACTTCAACCGGAGCTTCGGCTGGACGCTCTACCTCACCCTGCTCGACATGGCCGGCTCCGCGCAGCCCGACCAGATGCACGACCCGACCGGCGGCACCGGCGGCCCCTGGCAGCGGGTGGCGCAGGTGATCGTCACCTTCAGCGGCATCGCGCTGGTCCCGGTGCTCACCGCGATCATGGTCGACATCCTCGCCTCGGGGCGGCGCGGCCAGCCGCGCAGCCCGAGCGCGGGCCTGCGCGGGCACGTGATCGTGGTCGGGCTCGGCAACGTCGGCACCCGGGTGGCCACCCTGATGCACGAACTCGGGGTGCCGGTGGCCGGCCTGGAGCGCGACCCGCAGGCCCGCGGGATCGCCGCGATGCGCGCGCTCGGCATCCCGGTGGTGATCGGTGACGGTCCGCTGGCCGCCCAGCTGCGGATCGCGCGGGCCCAGCACGCCCGCGCGGTGGTCGCCGTCACCAGCGACGACGCGGTCAACCTGGAGGCGGCGCTGGAGGCCCGGGCGCAGCGCGAGAGCGTGCGGGTGGTGGTCCGGCTCTTCGACGACGACTTCGCCCAGCACGTCTACTCGACCCTGGAGAACGTCGCCTCCCGCTCGGTCTCCTACCTGGCCGCCCCCGCCTTCGCCGCCGCGCTGATGGGCCGTGAGGTGCTCGGCACCCTCTCGGTCTTCCGGCACGTGCTGCTGATCGCCGAGCTGACGGCGGAGCAGGGCGGCGCGCTGGTCGGGATGAACCGCAACGCGTTGGAGGCGATCGGCGGCCTGCGGGTGATCGCGGTGCGGCTGGCCCGGTCGCCCGACACCTACCAGTGGGGCTTCGCCGACCGCAGCCGGGGCCTGCTGCCCGGCGACCGGGTGGTGGTGGTCGCCACCCGGGGCGGTCTGGCCAAGCTCAACAACGCCGCGCCGGAGCCGGTGATGGCCGAGCCGGCCGGCAGCTGAGCCCAGGCCCGCGCCGACCGGCGCGGGCCGGCTACGGCAGCAGCGAGCCCCGGCGCCACATCGCCTCGCTGCGCCGGTCGATGATGCCCAGCTCGGTGAAGAAGGAGATCGCCTTGCGCGCCCAGTCCATCCTGGCCTGCCGCCAGTGCGGGTTGGCCTCGGCGACGGCCCTGGCCTGCTTGGGATCCAGGCCCGCCAGCGCGTAGACCCGGGGGTTGACGCACTCGATCACCGCCTCGTACGCCAGCACCCCGAGCACCTGGCGGAACACGGCCCGCCTGGCCGGGCTCATCCGCGCCCAGCGCCGCTCCAACTCGGGCTTGGCGTAACCGATGTGCCGGGCCTCCTCGATCACGTGGATCCTCGCCACCGAGCGGGCCAGCGGCTGCAGGCTCTCGTCCCGGATCATCTCGCGCTGCATCGCGTCGGTGAACTCCTCGACGAAGATCGCGCCCGCGAAGGTCAGCGTGGTGTCGTTGAGCAGCAGGTGCAGCTTGCCGCGCCGGTGCGCCCGGGTGCTGGGCCGGGCCGACGGGTAGCCGGTCTTGGTGATGTACCGGGCGAACATGGTGGAGTGGCGGCACTCGTCGGCCACCTCGGTCAGCGCGTACTGCGCGTGCTGGGTGGTCAGGTCGCCGTCGTAGACGTGCCGGACCAGGCCGTTCATCAGGATCAGCTCGAACCAGATGCCCGCCGAGGTGACGCTGGCCAGCTGATGGGTGCTCAACTTCGCCTGCTGGCGCGGCGTCAGGCCGTGCCAGAGCTGGGTGCCGTAGAGCGAGACCCGGTGCGGCGGCAGGGCGAACTGGTCGGGGTCGATGGGGGCGTCCCAGTCGATCTCGGTGAGCGGGTCGTGGGAGTGCTTGGCGGAGACCCGCAGCAGGCGTTCGGCGTTCTGCTCGCGGACGTCCGGTGCGGTGGGGGCGAGGTCGCGCATGGAGCGGCTCCGGTCAGGTGTGCGGCAGGGGTGTCAGATGCGGGTGGGGGTGGGGGTGGGAGTGCCGCCCAGGGCGCGCAGCGAGAAGGAGATCAGGGCGGGGATCAGGTCGTCGGGTGCCCGGCCGTGCGCGAGCGGGCCCACGAGTGCCTCGCCGACCCCGCCGACCAGCAGCGCGGCGGTCAACTCGGCATCCTGCGCGGGCAGTCGGCCGGCCTCGACGCCCTCGGCGATCCGTGCCGCGATCACGTCGCGAAAGGCCCGGCGGAAGACCAGGCGCTCGGCCTCCACCTCCGGGTCCACCGGCTCGGCCAGCAGCGCGTAGGCCAGCCGCGGGGCGCCCAGCGCGCGGCCCGCGAAGGTGCCGATCACCGAGGCGACCTGGGCGTGCAGGTCGCCCGCGAAGGCGGCCGACTCGCGCACCGCCGCCACCTCCCGGCCGACCACGGTGCGGAACAGCTCGGCCACCAGCTCGGCCTTGCTCGGGAAGGAGCGGTACACCGTCCCGGTGGCCACCCCGGCCCGCTCCGCCACGGCCGCCACCGAGCAGGCGGCGTAGCCGCGTTCGGCGAGCAGCTCGGTCGCGGCGGACAGCACCGTCTCGCGCTGGGCGTCGAGCCGGGCTTGCACGGCGGGAGTCTTCCGGTAGGCCACGGCAAGAAGTGAAGCAGCGATTCAGTTCTTCGGCAATACCCCTGGCACGCGTGAAACAGGGGTCCTGGCACGGTGCCAGGACCCCTGCTCCGGGTAGGTGACTACATCGGCTGAATGACTACACCAGCTGAATGACTACACCGGCTCCGCCAGCGACAGCCCGAACCGGCCCTCGGGGTCGGTCCACCAGTGCCGCAGCGTGAAGGAGGCCTCGGCCAGCTCGGCGGCCACCTTGTCACGGCGGAACTTGGCCGAGACCTCGGTGCGCAGCTCCTCGCCCTCGGCGAAGTCCACCGCCATCGCCAGCGCCGGGATCGCCACCCGCTGCGCGGCCCGCGAGCGCAGCCGCATCTCGATCCACTCCTGCTCCGGGTCCCAGCGCGCGACGTGCTCGAACGCCCCCGGATCGAAGCCGGCGTTCAGCTCGCGGTTCAGCACGTTGAGCAGGTTCTTGTTGAACTCGGCGGTCACCCCGGCCGCGTCGTCGTACGCCGCCACCAGGACGGCCGGATCCTTGACCAGGTCGGTGCCGAGCAGCAGCGCGTCCCCGGGGGCCAGTTCGGCGCGCAGCGCGGCCAGGAAGCCGGCCCGCTCGGCGGGCAGCAGGTTGCCCAGCGTGCCGCCGAGGAAGGCCACCAGCTTCGGCGCGTGCGCCGCGCGGGGCAGGCCCAGGCTCGCGGTGAAGTCGGAGACCACCCCGTGGATCGCCAACTCGGGGTATTCGCCGGCCAGCGCCTGCCCGGCCTCGCGCAACGCGCTCTCCGAGACGTCCACCGGTACGTAGGTCTCCAGCGTGCCGAGCGCGCGCAGCGCGTCCAGCAGCAGCCGGGTCTTCTCCGAGGAGCCGGAGCCCAGTTCGACCAGGGTGCGGGCCCGGGTGGCCCGCGCGATCTCGGCGGCCCGCTCGGTGAGGATGGCCCGCTCGGCGCGGGTCGGGTAGTACTCGGGCAGTTTGGTGATGTCCTCGAACAGCTCGCTGCCCCGCTTGTCGTAGAACCACTTCGGCGGCAGCCACTTGGCCGGCGCGGTCAGGCCGTGGCGCACGTCCGAGCGCAGCGCCTGGGCGAAGTGGTCGGTGGGGAGCAGGCGGGTGAGCTCGAAGGCGGTCATCTGATCCGGTCCTCTCGGGGAGCGGCGCTGGCATCCAGCGGGCGGATGGTCACCGCGTCGGGGGTGGCCAGTAGGACGGAGCGGTCGGGCACCGGGATCCAGCCGGGGCCGTCGTCGCCGGGTTCGGAGGCGACCAGCACGCTGTGGCCGAGCTCCAGGCGGTGGAAGAGGGTGTCCCCCCAGGTGGTCGCGGCTATCGAACGCCCGTCGGTGACCAGCAGGTTGAGCCGGGCGTCGGCCTGGCGGGCGATCTCGCGGACGGTGGCCGCCAGCGCGTCGCCCACCTCCTGCCCGGCCCGCAGGCGCCGCCGCAGCAGCGCCCAGACCAGGGCGGAGTCGCAGCGCGCCTCCAGCCCCAGCAGCTCGGCCGGTTCGAGCAGCGCGGCCAGTTCGCCGGCCGCCGCCGGCCAGCCGGCGATCACGCCGTTGTGGCTGAACAGCCAGCCCTCCCCGGCGTACGGGGCTGCGGCCGCCTCGCCCGCCGTGGTCCCGGCGGTGGCCGAGCGGACGGCCGCCAGCAGGGCCCGGGTGCGGATCACCCGGGCCAGATCGGTCAGGTTCTCGTCGGCCCAGATCGGCACCGCCCGCCGGTAGCGGGCGGGTCGCGGGTCGCCCTCGACGTACCAGCCGAGCCCGAAGCCGTCCGCGTTCACCGTCCCGTGCCGTTGCAGGCGCGGCGACCAGGACTGCCGGTAGAGCCCGTAGGGCGGCTCGACCAGCACCTCGGCCGGGCTCACCGGTACGCCCAGATAGGCGAGATGACGGCACATCAGCTGCCGTCCGCAAGGTCCCGGGCGGTGCGGAAGCCGGCGAAGATCTGCCGCCGGACCGGGTAGTCCCAGTTGCGGAAGGTGCCCCGGCAGGCCACCGGGGCGACCGCGAAGCTGCCGCCCCGCAGCACCTTGTACTCGGCCGGTTCGCCGGGCGGCGCGAAGAAGACCTCCGAGTACTCCCGGTAGGGCCAGGCCTTGAAGCCCGGGTACGGGGTGAAGTCGCTGGCCGTCCACTCCCACACGTCGCCGATCAACTGCCGCACCCCGTAAGGCGATGCGCCCTCGGGGTAGCTGCCGACCGGGGCCGGCTGGAGGTGCCGCTGGCCCAGGTTGGCGTGCTGCGGACCGGGCGCCGCGTCGCCCCACGGGAAGCGGCGCGAGCGGCCGCTGACCGGGTCGTGCCGGGCGGCCTTCTCCCACTCGGCCTCGCTCGGTAGCCGCCGCCCGGCCCAGCGGGCGTAGGCGTCCGCCTCGTACCAGGTGACATGCAGCACCGGCTCGTCGGCCGGGACCGGTTCGAGGTGCCCGAAGCGGCGGCGCAGCCACTGGCCGTCCACTCGGCTCCAGAACAGCGGCGCGGTCAACTCGGCGCTCATCAGGTGCGCCCAGCCCGCCGGGCTCCACCAGCGCGGCTCCTGGTAGCCGCCGTCCTCGATGAAGCGCTGGTAGGCAGCGTTGCTGACCGGGGTGGTGTCGATCGCGAAGCCCGGCAGGTCCACCAGGTGCGCGGGGCGCTCGTTGTCCAGCGCCCACGGCTCGGTGTCGGTGCCCATGGTGAACGGACCTGCGGGGATGACGACTTCGGCGGGCAGCCGGTCCGCCGGCGCCGGCCCGGGGGCCGGTGCGGACAGTACGGCGGCGCCGGCGCGCAGCTGATGGGTGATCAGCATGGTTTCGTCGTGCTGCTGTTCGTGCTGGGCGATCAGCCCGAAGGCGAACCCGGCCTCCAGCAGCGGTTGGCCGGACAGCCGGACGTCGGCCAGCAGGTCGAACACCCGGCCGCGCACCTGGTGGGCGTAGTCGCGGGCCTCGGCGGGCGGCAGCAGCGGCAGCGAGGGGCGCGCGGAGCGCGGGTGCTCGAAGGCGTCGTAGAGCGGGTCGATCTCGGGGTGCATCGGCTCGCGGCCACCGACGTTGCGCAGCAGCCAGAGCTCCTCCTGGTTGCCGATGTGCGCCAGGTCCCAGACCAGCGGGGACATCAACCGCGAGTGCTGGGCGGTGAGTTCGCCGTCGTCCACGGAGTCGGTGAGCAGCCGGGTGCGGCTGCGTGCGGCCAGCAGCTCGGCGGCGATGGTCTCGCGCAGCTGCTCGTCACTCAGGTCACCGAGCCGGTGGGTGGCGGTCGGTTCGGGGTTCAGCACGGGGCGTCCTCCTCGGGCGCGGGCCGGCGGGGCGCGGTCGGCGCCTCCAGCAGGTCGTCGGCGGGGCAGCGGCCCCTGGCGGGGTAGCGCTCGGCGAACTCGGCGACGGCCGAACGCAGTCGCCCGGCCCCGGGCCGTCCGGCCCGCGCCTGGTCGGCCAGCACCTGCTCGGCCGCCGTGAAGCAGCCGAGCGCCGCCCGGCGCAGCACCGGGTCGTCCATGCCCCGGGTCGCGGCCCTGGTCCAGGCCGGTCCGCGCGGTCCCGGCTCGGCGGTGGCCGCGGCCAGCGGCTCCAGGGCGGCCAGCGCGGCGTCGGCGGCCTTCGGGTCGGCGAACAGCGCGGCGGCCAGCGCGGCCGGGACCTGCCAGCCGTCGCCCGGCTGCGCGTCGATCATCCGCAGCTCCAGATAGCCGCGTGGGCGCACCGGGGGGAAGAGCGTGGTCATGTGGTAGTCGAGGTCGGCCAGGCTCGGCCGCTCGGCCTCGGGCCCGGCCAGCCAGTCGCGGAAGGTCAGTCCGACCGGCGCGCTCCACGGGTGGCCCTCCGGGCGGCGCACGCAGAGCACCGCGGCGTCCAGCACGTAGCGGGCCCAGGCCGCGCGCGGATCGCCGTCCACGGCGGTGGGCGCCAGGGTGCGGCTGGGGTCCATCCGGGACCAGACGGCCTGCCGGGTGGACCGGTAGCCGGTCGGCCGGCCGTCCAGCAGTGGCGAGTTGGCGAAGGCGGCGACCAGCACCGGGCCGAGCCGGTGCGCCAGCTCCCAGCGGGCCCGGAAGTCGTGCCAGGCGCCGTCGGCCCGCGGGCCGCCAGTGCTGGTGCCGCCAGGGCCGTCGGTGCTTGGACCGCTGGCACTCGGGCCGTCGGTGCCCGCGTCCAGGCAGACCTGGGTGGAGGCGGTGGTGCACATCATGATCTTGCCCCACGGTCCGGTCCGCCCGAAGAACTCCTCCATGGCCAGGTAGCGCGGCTGACGGAGGGTCACCCGACGTTCCCTCGGGTGGGGTTCGGTACCGTAGCCGACGAGGGTCAGGTCCTGGGCGGCAAAGGCGGCGCGCAGGATACCGAGATCCTGGCTGGTGATGTCGACGCAACCGGCGAGATCATCGGCGGCGGGGGAGCTGAGCTCGACCTGGCCGCCGGGTTCGCGGGTGAGCCGCGAGCCGTGCGGGAGAAGCGGGAGATCGGGGGAGAGCCGCAGGGAGTCCAGGGCGGCGTTCACCCGGTCGGGATCGGGGGCGGCATGAGGTCGACAGGAGTCGTGGACGAACCACTCCAGTTCGACTCCGACCTGCCCGGGTGGTCCGATCTTGAAACAGGTGCTGGCCACGTACGCCTCGGCGGACGACTGGGTCAGCGGGGTCACCGTTGGCGGTGCCTGTGGCTCGGTGTCGAGTGCTGAGCTCGACGGCCGTGCGACGTTCACTGCGTTTCACCGTCCTCATGATCCGGTTCGGGGCAACCAGGTCTTCTTGCCCAGTTTGCGGCGGCCTATCCGGCGTTGCTCGGCCGCACAGTGTCGATTCCCCGGGGTCGGCGCGGGCAACCGAGTGAGGTGAGGCGGCTCACACCTGACGCAGCGGGCGGCTGGGCGGAAATATGTGGGGAGCTTCTCCCCGTTTGGAGTACAGTCAGATAAGTGGGGAGCGAATCCCCGGAAACGGAAAGGAGCGCCGCGATGGGGACCAAGCAGGTGGGGACCTGTACCTCCGCGCTCGCTGCGGGTATCCGCGCGGCCGCACCCCGACTCCGCAGGGACGCCACCCTCAACCGTGAGCGGATCCTGGACGCCGCCAGGCGGCTGTTCGCCCTCGAAGGCGCCGATGTGCCGCTGGACGAGATCGCCAAGCAGGCCGGTGTCGGCAACGCGACGCTCTACCGCAACTTCCCCGACCGCACCGCGCTGGTCCGCCAGGTCGCGCTCTCGGTCATGGAGCGCGGGGTGGAGCAGGCCCGCGAGGCGCTGGCCGCCCCGGGCGACCCGTTCGAGGCACTGCGCGGCTTCGTGCTCGGCGCCGCCGAGGGGCAGGTCGGAGCGCTCTGCTCGCTGCTCTCCGAGCACCTGGCACTGCGCGAGGACGAGCAGCTCTTCGCCACCCGGGCGGAGCTGTGGCAGCTGGTCGAGGAGCTGATGACCCGGGCCAGGCTGGCCGGCTCGCTGCGCCCCGACGTGGGCGCGGCCGACCTGCTGGGCGCGGTGGCCCGGCTGACCCGTCCGCTGCCCGGCAGTGCCGACTGCCTGGAGAACGAGCTGAACGAGATGTTCGTCAACCGCCACCTGCACCTGTTCATGGACGGGCTGCGCACGCCGGTGACCTCCGTCCTGCCCGGACGGGTGGCCTGCCTGGAGGACCTCTTCCCATCGACCCGCTGACCTGCTGACCTGCTGAGCCGCTGACCTGCTGGTCGACCCGGTTCGACCTCCTCTGCTCGACCTCTGTTTCGACCCTCGACTTCACCGGACGCGGCACCGCCGTGTCCGATCGCAAGCAACTCCTGCCGTTAGGTGAGTACACCCATGTCACAACCCGTCCCGCAGGCCGATCCCAATCGCTGGAAGGCACTGGGCTTCATCGGTCTGGCCCAGCTCATGGTGGTGCTGGACGCCACCATCGTGAACATCGCGCTGCCCTCGGCGCAGCGCTCGCTGCACTTCTCCGACGCCAACCGCACCTGGGTGATCACCGCCTACGCGCTGGCCTTCGGCGGGCTGCTGCTCTTCGGTGGCCGGATCGCCGACCTCTGGGGGCGCCGCAACACCTTCATCACCGGTCTGATCGGCTTCGCCACCGCCTCGGCGATCGGTGGCGCGGCGCAGAGCACCGGGATGCTGATCGGCGCCCGCGCGCTGCAGGGCCTGTTCGGCGCGCTGCTGGCGCCGGCCGCGCTCTCGCTGCTGACCGTGATGTTCAGCGAGGCGAAGGAGCGGGCCAAGGCCTTCGGCATCTACGGTGCGATCGCCGGTGGCGGTGGCGCGCTCGGCCTGATCCTGGGCGGCGCGCTCACCCAGTACCTGGACTGGCGCTGGACCTTCTTCATCAACGTCCCGTTCGCCGTGATCGCGGTGTCCGGTGCGATCCTGGTGATCCGCGAGCCGCAGGGCACCCGTAACCGCAACCGCCTCGACATCCCCGGCGTGCTGCTGGTCTCCAGCGGCCTGGTCTCGCTGGTCTACGGCTTCACCAAGGCCTCCGAGGACGGCTGGGGCTCGCACACCACGATCGGCCTGTTCGTCGCCGCCGCCGTGCTGCTCGCCGCCTTCGTGGTGGTCGAGAACGTGGTCAAGGCCCCGCTGCTGCCGATGCGCGTGGTGCTCGACCGCAACCGCGGTGGTGCCTACCTCTCGCTGGGCCTGGCCGTGATCGGCATGTTCGGCCTCTTCCTCTTCCTGACCTACTACATGCAGAACATCCTGGGCTACTCGCCGGTCATGACCGGTGTCGCCTTCCTGCCGATGGTGGCCGGCATGATCACCGGCTCGACCCAGATCGGCGCCCGGCTGATGAACCGGCTGCCGGCCCGCTTCCTGATGGGCCCCGGCTTCCTGGTCGCCTCGATGGGCATGCTGATCCTCACCCAGATCAAGGTCGACTCCTCGTACTGGCTGATGCTGCCCGGCCTGGTCCTGATGGGCCTCGGCATGGGTACCGCGTTCATGCCGGCGATGAGCCTGGCGACCTTCCGGGTCAACCCGCAGGACGCCGGTGTCGCCTCCGCGATGGTGAACACCTCGCAGCAGGTCGGCGGCGCGATCGGCACCGCGGCGCTGAGCACGGTGGCGAGCAGCGCGACCACCGCGTTCATGAAGTCGCACTTCAGCCCGACGCTGCCCAAGCCGATGCAGCAGCTGGTGCAGGCCCAGGGTGCGGTGCACGGCTTCTCGACCGCGATCTGGTGGTCCTTCGGGATCCTGCTGGCGGCCGCGGTCGTCGCCTCGGCGCTGCTCAACGGTGGCGGCAAGAGCAACCTGGTCGCCGCTTCGGGCGACGGTGAGATCGCCGACATCCCGGTGATGGCGCACTGAGCACCTGTGCAGGAGTGCTGATGGGTCGTCACCTGTAGCAGACGGTGGGCCGGATCCCCGCAAGGGGGCCCGGCCCACCGGCATGTCCGGCGGCGGTGGGCGGCGGTGGGCGGCGGTCGGCGGCAGTTGGTGGCAGTCGGCGGCGGTCGGTGGCGGTCGGTGGCCCGGAAAACGGCTGGACGGTGCGCCGCGCGGCGTGATCGACTCGTCGGATGACCGCTACTCCGGCTGCTCCGCCCACTCCCACGGACCCGGTCGACCGGCTGCGGCTGGCCGTCGCGCGGACCGCCGAGCTGGTCCGTGACCGGCCCGCGACGGGGCTGACCCACGAGGGCGCCGACGAGCTGCGCGGCACCCTCGCCACCGACAGCGCGATCGGCTTCGACCCGCTGCGGCTGCTCGCCGAACTCGACCGCCAGGGCGCCCCGGTGGTGGTGATCGGCCAGGTGGCGGGGATCATGCACGGCTCCCAGGAGCTGACCGGCGACCTCGACCTGCTCTGGGACGGCAGCGCGCGGCACGCCGCCGCGATGGCCACCGCCTTCACCGCCGTCGGCGCCCGGCTCACCGATGACGACGGCGCCGAACTGCCCTGCACGCCCGACGCGTTCCGGCTCCCGAAGGTCGACTTCACGACCCCGAACGCGAGCGGCGACTGCTGCACGACCGCGCTGCCCTGGGGCGAGCTGGACGTGACGGCCTTCATCGAGCGCCCGCTCACCGCGCCGGGGCCGGACGGCACGGTGCTGCGCTACCTCACCCGCGCGGACCTGATCGCGATGCGCCGGGCGGTCGGCCGGCCCAAGGACCTGCGGCGGGCCGCGGAACTGGAGCGGCTCGGCCCCGGTCGCTGACCTGACGATGGCGGCCGAGCCACCCGGGCCGCTGGGAAAAGTACTGGTCGGAGAGCTGACGGCGTCCCTAGGATCGACGCCATGACAGAGCCCGTGTACCCGCCCAAGCCCCGTCCCGGTGACCGCGTCGCGGTCATCTCGCCCTCGTTCGCCGCGCCCGCGCTCTTCCCGCACCCGTACGAACTCGGCATGCGGCGGCTGCGCGAGGACTTCGGGCTCGACCTGGTCGAGTACCCGACCACCAGCAAGCGCGGTGCCACCCCGCAGGAGCGCGCGGCCGACATCAACGCGGCCTTCGCCGACCCGGGCATCAAGGCGGTGCTGGCGACCATCGGCGGCGAGGACCAGATCACCGTGCTGCCGTACCTGGACCGGGAGTTGATCCGAGCCAACCCGAAGCCCTTCTTCGGCTACAGCGACAACACCAACCTGCTGCTCTTCCTGCACAACCTGGGCGTGGTCTCCTACCACGGCGGCTCGGTGATGGTGCACGCCGGCCGAGGCGGTGCGATGAACCCGGCCACCGCCGACTCGCTGCGCGCCGCGCTCTTCACCTGCGGCCCGTACGAGCTGCGGCCCAGCGCCCTGGTGGGCGATCAGGAGCACCACTGGGACCGGCCCGAACTCCTGGAGACCGAGCCGGTGATGGAAGCCGGCGAGGGCTGGAGCTGGCACAACGCCGACCGGGTGGTCGACGGGCTCGGCTGGGGCGGCAACCTGGAGATCCTCGCCTGGCTGGCGATGGCCGACCGGGAGATCCGGCCGGTCGAGGAGTACGCCGGGAAGGTGCTCTACCTGGAGACCTCCGAGGAGATGCCCAGCGGTGCGGAGGTCTACCGGATCCTGCGCAACCTCGGCGAGCGCGGCCTGCTGCGCCAGTTCCCCGCGCTGCTGATGGCCCGGGCCAAGGCCTGGAGCTTCAGCAAGCCCCACGAGCCGGCCGCGAAGGCCGCCTACCGCCAGGGCCAGCGCGAGGCGGTGCTACGGGCGCTGAAGGAGTACGCGCCGGAGACGATGGCGGTCTTCGACGTCGACTTCGGGCACACCGACCCGCAGCTGATCGTGCCCTGCGGCGGGCGGATCCGGGTGGACGGTCCCGAGCGGCGGATCACCGTCTGGTACTGACGGACCGTCAGTTCACGCCCCGAGGCCAGCCGCAAGGTCAGCCGCGAGGTCGGCCCCGAGGTCAGCCGCGAGCTCAGCCCCGCAGGCTCCCGACCACGCTGCTCAGGTCCGGGGCGAGCCGCAGTTCGGTGGCGCGCAGGGCGGGGTGCTCCAGCCAGTGCAGCCGGGCGGTGTCCGGGCTGCCGTCGTGCAGCGGCGGCCAGCCGAAGCTCGGGGTGAAGTCGTCGACCACCACGGTGCCGCCCGGGGCCAGCAGCCGGGTCGGGTCGGCGGTGGCCCCGTCCCCCTTGCCCTGGCCGCCGCCGTCCAGCACCAGCAGGTCGAACGGCCCGCGCCCGTACAGCTCGGTCCAGTCGCCGCAGACCACCTCGATCTGCGGCTGGTCGGCGAAGACCTCGGCCGCCACGGCCGCGCGGGCCGGGTCCCGCTCGACGCTGATCAGCCGGACCCCGGGCGTCGCGCCGGAGGCCAGCCAGGCCAGGCCCACTCCGCAGCCGGTGCCGCTCTCGCCGATCAGGGTGGGCACGCCCTGGGCCAGCGCGCGGATCAGCTGCCCCTGTTCGGGGCGGCAGGAGTTGCCGAAGCCGTGCGCGTCGGCCGCCGCCAAGGCGCGGCGGACCAGCGGCGGCAGGTCGGTGGCGGCGAGGTGGGCGGCGGTGCCGTGCAGTGACATGAGGTCCCCCTGGGTCAGCGGTTGACGGGCTGGAGCTCGGTCAGCAGGGCTCGGCCCTCGGGCCAGTCGCCCAGCCCGGACTCGGAGTTGAGGTGGCCGCGCGCTCCGGGCTCGACCAGCCGGGAGCCCCAGCCGCGGGCGAGGAGCCGGGCGCGCTCCGGTGTGCAGTACGGGTCGTCCGCGCTCGCCACCAGGGTGCTCGGGAAGGGCAGCGGCAGCAGCGGGATCGGGCTGAAGGTGGCCAGGGCCGGGATCCGCACGTTGTCGATGTCGGCCGGCGCCACCAGCAGCGCCCCCAGCACGGCGGCCCGCGCCTGCTGGTCCGCCTGCGCCGCCCAGTGCGCGACCGTCACGCACCCCAGGCTGTGCGCCACCAGCAGCACCGGAGCCGGCTGCGCCCGCACCGCCCGGTCCAGCGTGGCGACCCAGTCGGAGCGCTGCGGGTGGTCCCAGTCGGCCTGTTCGACCCGCACCAGCCGTGGGTCCAGTCGCTCCCAGCGGCTCTGCCAGTGCTCGGGGCCGGAGTTCTGCCAGCCGGGCAGGACGAGGGTGACGGGTGGATCGGTGGTCATGGGCGCGAGCCTAGCGTTCTGACGCTCGATCAGGCGTCGGAGGCTCATGATCCGGACCCGTGTCGGTGGCAGACATGTATAGCCACCTCAACAGCTGTCCCGGGGTCTTCCGCCGTTCACCGTTCGCTGGAATCATCCCTACCCGCAAGTAGCGAATCCCTCAGCTGTCCGGCCCCGGACCCCCAGGAGGACCCGTGTCCCCGCTCTCCCGCCGTACCCTGCTCGGCTCGGCCGCCGCTTCCGGTGCGGCGCTCGGCCTCGGCGTGCTGCCCGGCTCGCTCCAGCAGGCACTGGCCGCCCCGGCGGTGTCGGGCACGCTGGACGACGTCGAGCACGTCGTCGTCCTGATGCAGGAGAACCGCTCCTTCGACCACTACTTCGGCACCCTGAACGGCGTGCGCGGCTACGGCGACACCTCCCGGGTCCGGTTCCCGGGCGGCTCGGACGTGCTGCAGCAGAAGATGTTCGGCAGTTGGGGCACCACGCTGCTGCCCTGGCACCTGGACACCTCGACCAGCGACGCCCAGCGGATCTTCGACCTGGACCACTCCTGGGGCGGCACCCACAACGCCTGGGCCAACGGCCAGTGGAACGACTGGATCCCGGCCAAGACCTGGTACACCATGGGCTACTACCGCCGCCAGGACATCCCGTTCCAGTACGCGCTCGCCGACAACTTCACCGTCTGCGACCAGTACTTCTGCTCGGCCATGACCTCCACCGACCCGAACCGGCTCTACCTCTGGTCGGGCATGATCGACCCGAACGGCATCGGCGGCGGCCCGGCCACCGACAACAGCAAGTCCGGCTTCACCTGGACGACTTACCCCGAGCGACTGCAGGCCGCGGGCATCTCCTGGAAGGTCTACCAGCAGCAGGACAACTTCGACGACAACGCGTTGGCCTGGTTCAAGTCCTTCCAGAGCGCTCCGACCAGCTCCCCGCTCTACGTCAACGGCATGGCCCGGGCCGGCGCGGACGACTTCGCCAACGACGTGGCGGCGGGCCGGCTCCCGGCGGTCAGCTGGGTGGTCGCCCCGACCGCGCAGTCCGAGCACCCCAACTACCCGCCGGCCCAAGGCGCCGACTTCACCGCCTCGGTGGTGCTCGAGGCGCTCGCCGCCAACCCGGAGGTCTGGGCGAAGACCATCGTCTTCCTCAACTACGACGAGAACGACGGCTTCTTCGACCACGTGGTGCCGCCGGTGGCGCCCGACGGCACGCCGGACGAGTTCATCGGCGGGGTGCCGATCGGCCTGGGCCCGCGCGTGCCGATGATCGTGATCTCCCCGTGGAGCCGGGGCGGCAAGGTCAACTCCGAGGTTTTCGACCACACTTCGGTACTGCGCTTCCTGGAGAACTGGACCGGCGTGAAGGAGACCAACATCTCCGCCTGGCGCCGCACCGTCTGCGGCGACCTGATGTCCGCCTTCGACTTCACCACCAGCGACCGGACCTTCCCCGTGCTGCCGGACACCAAGCAGCTGCTCGCCGACCTGGCCCAGCAGGACAAGCTGCTGCTGCCGCCGATCTTCCCGCCGATCGTCCAGCAGCAGCCCCAGGTCGAGTCGGGCGACCGCCCCGCACTGCCGACCGGCTACCGCTTCGGCTCCTCCTCGCGCACCGACACCACCACCGGGCAGCTCTGGATCACCCTGGACAACCTGGGCACGCTGGGCGCGGGCATCTCGATGTACGCGGTGAACTTCCGTCAGTTCGGCGCCTGGCGCTACACCCTGCCGGTGGGCGGCACGGTCAGCGACTTCTTCAGCGCGCTGGGCGTCAGCGGCGGCCCGTACGACATCGACGCGCACGGCCCCGACGGCTTCCTGCGCGGCTACAAGGGCGACGTCCGAACCTGGACCAATGCCGCCAAGGGCCACCCCGAGGTCTCCTCCACCGAGGCGCCGGACGGCGTGCGGATCACCCTGAGCAACCAGGGCAGCCAGCCGGTGGTCTTCACGATCGGCGTCAACTCGGCCTTCGGTGCCAGTGGTTCAGCACCGGTCATGGTAACGGTGGCACCGGGTACGAGCGTTGACGAGGTGCTGGCACCGACCACCGCCGGCCGCTACGACTACACGGTGACCGCCGACACCGGCGACGGCTTCGAGCGCCGCTTCGCGGGGCGGCTGCAGCCGTAACGCGCCAACGCCCTTGGTGTTCCCGTGACTTCTGGCACGTGTTTGAGCCATCTGCCGGCAGAATTCGCGTTCGCCCCATCCTGCCCGGACCCGGCGGGCAGGATGGCACGCGGCCCGGTTTGCCGGTCCGCTGGAGCGTCATTCGATGAGAAGGGACCACCAGGTATGCGTGGCAAGGGCGTACGGAGGGCGGCGGCGCTGGCGCTGGCCTGTGCTGTCATGGTCGGCGCGGGCGGGCTGCTCGCACCGTCCGCACAGGCGGCCGGCACGACCACTCGGCAGCAGTCGACGGCCACACCCGTGGGAACCGAGGTCGGTTCCGTCTCGGTGACCAGGCCGGACGGCACGGTGGCCCAGATCGGGGACTTCCAGGGTTCGAGCTACACGAGCCTGTACCTCTGGTCCCGCACCCAGCTCGTGCCGGGCGGCCCGTACGGCGACTGGCAGCAGGTCAGCTCCGTCGGCCTGAACTTCCAGAACCCCGTGCTGTCGGCCGCCGCCGACGCCGACGGCGGGCTGGAGGTGTTCACGGACCTGTACGAGACCGGCTCGCTGGTGCGGATCCACCAGGCCACCCCGAATGGCGCCTGGTCCACCCCGGCGGCCTTCGGCCCCGGCAGCGCCGGGATCCCGAGGTTCTTCGGCTACCCCGTACTGTTCCAGAAGACCGACGGAACCCTCGCCTTCTTCGAGGTCTACCAGATCGGCACCGTCCCCGAGCTCTACGTCAACGAGCAGGGCTCGAACGGGACTTGGGGCGGCTTCACCGACCTTGGCGCCGGCCCGGAGCCCGAATCCGTCGGCGTCCCGACCAGCGTCACCGAAGCCTCCAACGGCACCCTCACCGCCGTGGCCCACCTCTGGGACGCCTCCTCGGGCTACTACGCCGAGATCTCCGAACTCGCCCCGGGCGGCCCCTGGGGAGCCTGGCAGAGCTGCGCGACGGACGGCTGCGTCAACGGCTGACGCACGGCGTCGGGGAGGGGCCCGCCACCGAGCGGTGGCGGGTCCTCGGCCGGTCGGGAGTGGCCGGCTGATCGCCCTCGGGACGGAAGCGGCAGCTCCGTCTTCTCATGCTCAACCACTCACGTGAAACACCGGTGCCGCCCCGTCGCGAATTCACGAAAGCGTTTCGGTAACCGACCGAACTGTCCGTGAACGCGGCTATTGCCCCGCAGGAGGATCGGCTGGCACCGTGGGCCGGGTCAGCCCAGTGGCCGGTCGGTCGTCCCTCGGGGGGAAGGCTGTTCAGCGCCGTCGCCTCCTGCCGCGTCAGCCCGCGCTGCGGGTGCGTTCACGGAGGTGGGGCGGCCGGTACATGGGGGAGTGCGGGCCACCGTCTTTGGAGGACGCCATCAACCGCATCGTCAAGCGAGCCGCCGTGCTCGCCGCCACCGTCTGTTCGATCGCCGCGCTCAGTGTCACGGCGGCCAACGCCGCCCCGCACTCCTCGGGCCAGGGCTTCTACCCGCTGTCGCCCACGCTGGCCGGCTGCGGCGGCGGCATGGACACCTTCTGGAACAACGGCGACTACAACGTCCAGGCCACCGTGAGCGCCGTGCCCGACACCAGCACGGTGACGTACCTCTGCACCGCGCAGCTCTACCGCAACCAGGGCGGTTGGGGACCGCTCGGGCCGAGCATCACCGTGAGCAACGGCGGGAGCGCCACCGGCCAGTACCAGTACGGGGACAACGGCACCCTCGCCCACGTGTGCATCACCCAGCAGTCCTTCAACCTCATCGTCCACAAGCCCACCGGCACCGTTACCAACTGCACCAACAACTGGTGACCTTCGGCACCGGCCGCTTCAGCGGCCGGTGCCTGCCCGTAGGGTTGCGAGTCATGAGTGGTGGAGAGACGTCGCCGGAGCGGCGACAAGTACCGGAAGTAAGGGCCTCGCACTGGCCCCGCCACTCCGGGGTGTTGGGGGTGGCGGGGCGGGGTGCGGTGCGGTCAGGCGGTGGCGAGCTCGCCGGTGGCGGTGCTGCGGGCGAAGGCCTGCCAGGCGGTGGCGGTGAAGATGAGGGCGGGGCCGCTGGGGTCCTTGGAGTCGCGGACGGGGACGATGTCGGGGAAACCGTCGGCGACCTCCACGCACTGGCCCTGGCCGTTGCTGTAGGTGCTCTTGCGCCACTGAGCGTCCGTCAGGTCATCGTGCATAGTTCTCGAATTCCCCTCGTACTTCACGGATCACGGCCAGGGATGCAGCCTGAGGCAGCGCTTCAACCTGAAGGTGATCGTAGCCGTTGATCAGCGCGGTTACAGCGTCGATCTCACGCTCCACGTACCCGCGCTGATCAGTCTCGGTGTAGGCGACGACCGAACGATCCGAAAGCGTCAGCAGCGTAACGGGATAAGTGAACGGACGATCCTCGCCGAGCGAGTAGGGCGCGATCTGGATGACGATGTTCGGCCGCTGAGCCAGCTGCTCCAGGTGGCGCAGCTGTCCCGCCATGACCATCGGACCTCCGATCGGCCGACGCAGGCAGTGCTCGTCCAGGACTGCACGAGCGAGAGGCGGCGGGGTCCGATCCAGTAGTTGCTGCCGAGCGAGTAGGAACGCCACGCGCTTGTCCGCCTCTGCCTGGACAACGCCGCCCCGCCGAACGTACCCGGCCTGCAAAGCGGCGGCGTACTCCTTGGTCTGGAGCAGTCCCGGGACGAGGCCAGTCTCGAAGAGGCGGATACTCGCCGCTTCTGCCTCAAGTGCCGCGAACTTCGGGAAGCCCTCGATCAGTGCCGTGTGGTTCAGGTTCCACCACATCAGCTCAAGCGTGCCGCCGGTCTCAAGATAGATGTCCGAGCGCTGAGCGAGTACGAGGGTGGGATTCTTTGTAGCTCGTTCGATGCACGAGATCAGGCTGTCACTGAACCTGATGAGCTTCCCAAGTTCCACCTGGGAAAGTCCCTTTGCCTCCCGTGACCTGCGGAGTTGAGTCCCGAAAGCCGCCAGCGGAGACGATGACGGGTCAAGTACGGTCTTCCGCATGTTGATCATCCTTCCCTGATGCGAGTCCCACCCGACGCGATGTCAAGGTCGAGTCCCTTCCGAGCGTAGAGCAGGATGACGATCCTTAGTAGTGGAACGACTACAGAAAGGAGTCGCCATGACGACCCGCAGAACGCCCCCGCCCGCCCTCTACACCCCCCGCGTCGGCGAGCTGGTCCGCGACGAGAAGCACGGCCTCAACGGCATCTACATGGGCCCCGGCTTCAGCAAGCACCCCACCGTCTACCTGCGCCCCGAGCGCGGTGGCTGCGAGTGGGAGACCCCGGCCAGCGAGGTCCAGCCGCTCGCCGCCGAGCCCGAGTTGCGGTCCGCCCGCCCGGTCCGGAAGGCTCGCCCGTGCTGAGCGCCGGCCCCGAGGCGGCCGCGCCCGTGCCGCTGCCGCCCCGGCGGCAGTGGCGGTTCGGGTGGTGCGTCTGCTGCGACCGCCAGACCCTGGTCGCGCCCGGACCGCAGATCGCCACCAACCGTGGCCCGGTGACCCTGCCCTACTGCGTGGACGGTTTCGAGCGCGCCGGACGCTACGTCCACCGGACGCGGGTGCGCCTGGCAACGGCCTCCGAGAGCCAAAGGAACGACGAACGATGAACGATCCCACCCCGCTCGACCGCGCCGCCGCACACGCCGAGTTGCGCGCCCTCGGGCGGCGGCTCGACCAGCAGGTGGCGACCCGCACCGCCGCGACCGCGCCGGAGCTGGACGCGACGCTCGACGCGATGCGGGCCGTGCACACCCGGCTCGCGGTCGACCTGACCGGCCCGAGGTGCCCGGAAGTTCCGTAGCGCAGTGGGCGCTACCCAGCCGCGCTCACGCCCGGTTGTGGCGGCTCTTCGCCAGCAGGGCCGCCGCGAACTGGTCGACCGCCCCGCTGTTGCCGCCGGGGAGGTCCGGGCTCAACAGCAGCTGGTAGGAGGCGGGTTGGAACTCGGCCAGCAGGAGCCAGCCGCTGCGGACGTCCTTGCCGGGCGCGCTGCTGCCGGTGCCGTCCGTGCCGTCGACCCGGCCCGCGTAGTGGCCGGTGCCCTTCGTCATCACGTCGGTGAAGGTGTTGACCAGCGGGGCCATCATGTCGGAGGTGATGCCGTACCGGTCTGACAGGTACGCCTGATGGAGGCCCTCGACGTCCAGGCTCCCGTGGCCGGCGTCCTCCACGTGCTTGTCCTGGTAGGCGTAGTCCCACCGGTACGCGGGCCGGCCTGCGGGGTCCGGGTAGCGCTGGGCGGCGGAGAAGAACCAGCTCACACTCGCCTGCACCAGTGCGACATGACCTCGCCGGTGCGCCCTCGCACCCCGCGACCGCGACCGCGAGCACCAGCGCACCAGCGCAGCGGCGCTCAGGCAGGCGAGCGCCGCGCTCCGCAGCCGGCTGTCGCTCCTGGCCCTCTCTCCCTGAACGCCGTTCACCTGCGGTCAGTTCGCGCGCCCGTGCCACTCCCTGGCCAACAGGCCGTAGACCTCGACATCGCGTCGCTCGCCGGGAAAGGCCAGTGCCTCGCGCAGCACGCCCTCCTGAACGAACCCCAAGCGCTCTGCCAGACGGCGACTGCGTTCGTTGGCGGGATCCGTACGCAACTCGACACGGTGCAGGCCGATCGGCCCGAACGCCTGATGGAGAAGTGCCGTGACGGCTCGGGTGACCAACCCGCGCCCCTCGAAGTCGGCGTCGATCCAGTAGCCGACCTCGCCTGTCCGTGCGTGGATATCGATCAGTAGTTCAACCGCGCCGACCAGACGCCAGCCATCCGCTGCCTTTACCGCGATGACCAGCGGCAGCTGCGATCCCTCGAGCCACGCCCGGCCCCTGCGCTCCAAGGTGGCCCGGGTGCTCTCCAGGGTCGGCGACGTGTTGATCCTCGGCTCCCAGCGGGCGAGGCGCTCGCAGTTCGCCTCCAACAGCGTGTGATACGCCTCCGCAAGCTCAACCACACGGGGTAGCAGGGCAGCGTCATCCCCCAGGGGGAAGGTGAACATCGGGGCGACAACAGTGGACACAGCTGCTCCGGAATTCGGTGCGGAAGGACGGGCGGTCAGGGCTCGAGTCGCCGGCGCAGCGACTCGGCGCGCGGATCCGCATACTGGACGATCAAGCGGTGGGCCTCGCGCCGGTGTTGACGGGCGTCCTGTGGGGCGGTGTCGGCGAGCGCTTCCGAAAGCACGGTGAGCGTGCAGGCCGTGTGAAGTTCCCCCGCCGTCCCCGACATGTTCGAACGGGTGTCGCCCGCCGCGTTCTCCGGGCTCTGGTGACCGCTGATCTTCTACCCTCCCGGGACAGGCGGCGGCAGTTGGGATACATGTCGATCCACGTACGCCACCACGTCCTCGCCGTCACCGTAGAGCTCGCTGATGAAGTTCCCCCACTCCTGCGCGAGTTCCCGGTCCAGGTACCGAACCCCGCCCTCCAGGGTTCCGTCGGTCGAGTACCGGACTTCATAGAGGAGCTGGCTCCCGAGCACAACGATCTCAGGCAGCGGCCGGCTCTCCTCCAAGGCACCGAGCTTGTCGGCGTGCACCACCCGCACCGGGCGACCGCACTGAGCCTGAACGCGCAGGTAGCTGAGCTCCCACTGCAGGTAGGGGGTGAGCGGCTCCTCGACGACGCGTACTCGCAGGAACGGGTTGCTCCGGCGCTCCCTCTCCTGTGCTGTCCCGGACAGGGCAGGGCGGCGGGATTCCATCAGCTGCAGCGACTCGGCCCAGTCGCCTCGGCGGAAGGCCACCCAGCTGTCGTTGCCGGGTTCCAGGAAGTGCTGCCGGCGTTCCAGCTTCCACGAGGGACGGTCGGTGATCAGAGCGTCGCGTGCGGCGAAGTCCGCTCGGTAGGCGGTGAGCCCCAGGACGGATGCCGGCAGGTCCGGGCGGCGCAACTCACGCATCGGCGATGTCCGGCTTGGCCGCGGAGAGCATTTCGCCCGGGATCACCACGATGCGTTCGTCGGCACGCACCGACGCTCCCTCGGGCAGGCGACCGCGGAGGACGCCGGTGAGGTCGCGTCCGATCACCGCGATGTCCCCGTTGCTCAGTTCCCACAGGTCCGGGCAGCCGTCCTCGTCACCTGTGTAGCCCAGTTCCTGCGCCGACTTCCCCAGGCGACGCACGAACACGGTGGACGGATCGGCTTCCCAGGCTTGAGTCATCGGTGCCACATCCACTCGTGGGTATCCTGCGAACCGCATGCTACAGCCTGTGCCCGACCAGGTGAACAGGGTTACCAGAGAACTGATGAAACATCAGGTTGCCTGTACGGCAAGGAGCTCAGGCCGCCCCCGCCCGCCGCCGGGCCGTCTCGCCCAGCGCCGCCAGGTCCAACCCGCCGTCCCCGTGCGCGATGCCCTCCAGCAGCGCGTCCCGCAGCACACTCGCGATCGGCAGCGGGACGTGCGTGGCCGCCCCCGCGTCCAGGGCGAGGTTGACGTCCTTGAGGCCGAGGGCCAGCCGGAAGGCCGGGTCGTAGCTGCGGGCGGCCATCATGGAGCCGTAGCCCGCGTAGACCGGGCCGGGGAAGAGGGTGCCGGTGAGCACCTCCAGCAGGTCGGTGGCGGCCAGGCCGCTGGCCTCGGCCAGTGCGGTCGCCTCGGCGAGCGCCTCGACTGCCGAGATCAGCAGGAAGTTGGTGCTGATCTTCGCCACGTTGGCCAACTCGGGGCGCTCGCCGAGCCGGAAGGTCTGCCGGCCCATCGCGGCGAAGAGCGGCGCCACCCGGTCGACCAGCGCCGCCTCGCCGGCGGCCAGGATGCTGAGGTTGCCGGCCGCCGCCACGTCGGTGCGGCCCAGGACGGGCGCCGCCAGGTAGCCGATCCCGTGCCGCTGGTGCAGTTCGGCCGCCCGGCGGGCCAGCTCCGGGGAGACGGTGGCCATGTTGACGTGCACCGTGATGGTGGCGGCTGCCAGCAGCACCTCGTCGAGCAGCAGCGACTCCACCGCCGCGTCGTCGGCGAGCATCGAGACCAGCACCTCGCCGGCCAGCGCGGCGGCCGGCGTGGCCGCCGCTTCGGCGCCCTGCGCGACCAGCGCCGCCACCGGCTCGGGGGAGCGGTTCCATACCTTCACCTGGTGGCCCGCCTTGAGGAGTTGGGCGGCCATTTCGCGCCCCATGGCGCCCAGTCCGATGAATCCGACGTTCAAGAGCGTGACTCCTCGCGTGCGCGGCTCGCGGTGTTGCGGTGCTTCGCATCCTAGTGCCGCGTCAGGCAACCTTCGCCCCGTCGCGACGCCCGGCACGCACTCTCGCCGCACCGGCCGAAAGCCCAAGTACGTCCAGTACGAGGACTTCCGGCCGGCACGCCGATAGCACGCACCGGACGCCGCTCCTTGACGGGCAAAAGTTGCCTGACGCGGCACTAGTGTGATGCGCCGCAAATCACGAGGGTAACTATTGCTGTGATGGTTGCTGGCGAGGAGGGTTGATCTTGGCGAGGTAGTCGGCGAGGGACTTGAGGATTTCATCGGCGGTCTTGGTCCAGGTGAACGGTCTCGGATCCTGGTTCCAGGTGTCGATCCAGGCCTTGATGTCGTCTTCGAGGGCTTTGACGGAGGTGTGGACGCCGCGGCGGATGAGCTTGTCGGTCAACAGGCCGAACCAGCGCTCGACTTGGTTGATCCAGGATGAGCCGGTTGGGGTGAAGTGGACGTGGAAGCGTGGGTGCCGGCTGAGCCAGGTTCTGATCTCGGCGGTGTTGTGAGTGCTGTAGTTGTCACACACCAAGTGCACGTCGAGCTGGGCGGGGACGGCCTTGTCTATGGTGATCAGGAATTTCTTGAACTCCAGGGCCCGGTGGCGGCGGTGGAGTTCGCTGATGACGGTTCCGTCGGCGATGTTGAAGGCCGCGAACAGGCTGGTGATGCCGTGCCGCAGGTAGTCGTGGGTGCGGCGTTCGGGCATGCCTGGCATCATCGGCAGCACTGGCTGGGACCGGTCCAGCGCCTGGATCTGGGACTTCTCGTCGACGCAGAGTACGACGGCCTTCTCGGGCGGGTTGTGGTAGAGCCCGACGACGTCCACCACCTTGTCCACGAACTGCGGGTCGGTGGAGAGCTTGAAGCTGTCCTGAAGGTGGGGCTTGAGGTCGAACCTCTTCCAGATCCGCCCGATGGTCGACTTCGACAGCCCCGTGCGGGTGGCCATCGAGGCCCGCGACCAGTGCGTGTCCTGACCCGGGGCGGACTCCAGAGTGGCGACGATGACGTCTTCGACCTGATCGAGCAGGATCGAGGGCGGCCTGCCTGGACGCGGCTCATCCTGCAAGCCGTCCAGCCGCTTGTCGATGAACCGGGCCCGCCAGCGCTCCACAGTCGAATCGTCGACGCCCAGGTCCATCGCCGCCTGCCGGTTCGTCCCGCCCTCCGCGCAGCGCAGCACGATCCTGGCCCGCAGCGCGAGAAACTGCGCGGTCTTCGCCCGTCTCGCCCAGCGCACCAACTGGTCCCGCTCGGCCTCACTCAGGACCAGGTCGGCCTTCGGTCGACCGATACGGCCCGCATCCTGCAAGCCGGCCAGCCCCTCGGCCGCGAACTTGCGCCGCCACTTGGACACCGTCTTTGCCTGGACGCCAACTTGCTCCGCGGCAGCGGCATTCGACTTACCGTCAGCGCACGCCAGAATGATCCGGGCCCGCTCGGCCGCTCTCCGGTCCCACGACCCGGCCCGACGCACCAACTCGGCACGCTCGTCACCAGACAGCGTGATCGCCACGGCAGAAGGTCCAGGATGCGCCACTCTAAAAGGGTATCAACTTACCTCGTGATTTGCGGCGCATCACACTAGCCACCGACCCCGCCACGTCCCGGCACCGCACGCGGACCGCCCCGCCGGAGTCTGCGGCGGGGCGGTCCTGGGAAGTGATGGATCGTCAGCCGCGGTCGGCCCGGATCCGGGTGGTGTCGTCCGGCCCGTACGGCACCGGCACGCGCACGCTGGCCGGCGCCTTCGGGCCCGCCACCGCCGCCGGGGTGGCCGCCGCCGAGCGCGCCGCCGGGGTGCGCAGCGACGGGGTGGCCGGGGGCTGGGTCGGGGCGGCGGGGAGCTGCTCGACCACCGCGGTCTGGCCGGTGGCCGGGGTGAGCCAGCCGGAGAGCTCGCCGGCGTAGGAGGTGCCGACCGCGGTGGCGGTGACGCCGGTCGGCTGGACCTGGACGGTGCCGGTCGGGGCGGTGACCGGGACCTGCACGCCGGCGGGGGCGTTGGCGGTCACCGTGCCGTTGCTCTCATAGGCCGTCGCGGTTCCGGCCGCGAGCGCCGCGTTCCAGGCCGCCTGGTTCTGCTCCTGGGTGGCGATGTCCTTCATGCCCAGGTTGACCACGGGGGTGTTGGTGTTGAGCAGGCTCTGGTAGCTCGCCAGGATCTGGTTCAGCACCGGGTAGGCGATCCGGTCCTCGGAGAAGTTGCCCTGGTAGAACACCTCGGGCGTGGGGTCGTTGCCGAGCACCCGGGCCAGCGCGATCCGCGCCTCGGTGGGCACGATGGTGCTGGTGAAGCCGGTGGTCTCGTTCAGCGGCGCCGCCAGGCAGGTCGAGGTGGTCGAGGTGCTGCAGGCGCCGCTGCCGCCCTGGGCCGTGGCGGTGTAGAGCCAGTTGTACTCGTCGGTCTCCTCGGCCGCGGTGGCGGCGTTGTGGAAGATGTCGCTCGGGTGCCCCGGCACGGTGGTGGCCGAGCCGACCTGGCGCGAGGCGGACTCGATCGAGCCGTTGGAGCCCAGCGCGGCCACCCCGAGGGCGGTCAGCGCGGGGGCCAGCGAGGGGTTGTCGGCGCTCTGCTGCGGGGGCAGCGCCAGGCCCGAGTTGCCGGCGGTGACCACCGAACTCGGGTCGACGGTCAGGCCCTTGGCCTGCGCCCAGGTCAGGTTGGACTGGATCGCCGAGGTGATCGCCGCCTGGCTGGTCCACTGGATGGCGCCGGTGCTGTCGGTGCTGCAGGTCCACGGCACCGCCGTGGTGTTCTGCAGGCAGCCGAGGTACGGGTGGCCGTAGGTGCCGTTGACGAAGCGGAAGTTGGCGGCGTTCGCGGCCAGTTCGGTCTCGGTGGCGTCGGTGCCGGCCCCGGCCCCGGCGGCCTGGGCGTCGCTGCCCGCGCCGTCGTAGACCAGGTCCAGGGTGACGCCGTTGGCCGCCTCCCAGGCCTTGGCGGCGTCCACGTCGGCGGCGGTCAGCCGGATCGGCACGCTGTCCGCGCTGCCCGCCGCCACGTTGCAACCGGCGTCGCCCATCGTGCACTTGAGCGTGGTGCTCCACCGGTTGTCGGTGTTGAGCACGTTCTGCACCTGGACCGAGAGGTAGTCGCGGTCGAAGCCGAGGTGGACGCCCTGGGTCATCCAGTCGACCACGCCGCGGGCCAGCAGCCGCCACTGCTGCTGGTACTGGTTGTAGGCGAAGGTGGTGACCAACTCGTCGATGCCGTCGTGGTGGTAGTCGCCGAGCAGGCTGCCGCGCGCGGTGCTGTTCGGGATCGGCATGTCCACCAGCGGGGTGAAGCTGGTCCCGGTGGCCGGAGTGGCCAGCGGCGTGGAGAGGAAGCCGTAGCTCTCCACCACGGCCGGGTTGAGCTGCTCGAACGGCACCGGGCCCTTGAGGTAGTCGAAGGCGCCGGCCGCGCCCGCGGCGGTGGTGTTGGCGGTCATCCCGTCCAACGAGCCGATGTAGCCGGGGTTCTGCGGCCAGTTGAGGCCGACCGACGGCTGCGAGTAGGTGTCCGCGTCCACCTGCCGGACGTTGTAGGCCTGCTCGTAGGAGAGCAGCGCGCTCGCCTCGGCGGTGCCGGTGCCCAGCGCGGTGGAGCTGGGGAGCACCACCGCCTGGAACTTGGCCTCGGTGGAGCCGTCCGGCAGGGTCGCGGTGAGGAAGCCCGCGTTGATGGTGGGCCGGGTGCTGCTGCTCAGCAGGACGTCGGTGAACGGGATGCCCTCGCTGGTCAGCTCCGCGGTGATCGCGGAGACCGAGGGACCGCCGTCGTCGACCACCAGGACCCGCAGGTCGGTGCGGTAGGCGGGCGTCGCGGTGCCGTCCGCCTGCGCGGCGACGGGCACCGCGCCCAGCGCCAGCAGCGAGCCGGTGGCCACCGCGGCGGCCCAGCGTTTCCTGAAGCCCATAGGTTCCTCCACGTCGAGGGGCACCCCGCAGCCACGGGGTACCTCGGACAGAAGCGCCGCGGACACGGGTCGGCCCGTGCGCGGAAGTGCCGGTGGATCCCCCGTCGGGTGGCTCTCGCCGGACCGCGAACTCCCCCCGCGGTCCGGCGAACCCCCCGGTCGTACCCGCTCCGTGGCCACCAGGGCCCGGGTCGCGGCGTCGACCGGAGGGAAACCTAACGTAGGGTCAGGCAACTGGACCAGAGGGTGATATCGGTGCCGGTGCGACCCACCTGTCCGATTCCGCCCCGGCCGTACCGGGCCGTTCGACTGCCGAGCGCCGCGCCCGGCGCCCGGGCGGGCGGCGGTCTGCCTAGGCCACGGGCATGTGCGGGTCAAGTTGCACCCGACCCGATGGGCACGGTGCGCGGCCGTCCGGTGGCGGCGGGTAATGGCGCAAACTCGTCCTCGTGACGGCGGCGGCAGCGGCAGTGGCGGTCCGGCTCGGTGCGATGGCGGTTTGGCTCAGCGCGCTGCGGGCACCGCCGAGGAGCCGGCGGCCGCCAGCCGTTCGAAGGCCGTCGGGGAGGGCCGGCGCGGCAGGAACTCCTTGATCTGCAAGGCGCACTCGAGCGGCGTCGCGGTGCTGGTGTCGACCTCGATGTCATAGACGCCGTGGGCGTGCACCTGGACGAACTGCCGGGCCGCCAGGCCCACCGGACGGTCGCCGCGCTCGGCCTCGCGCCGCTCCAGCTCCGGCAGCGGGCAGCGCACGCCGACCAGCACGACATCGGCGGCGGGGAACAGCTCCAGGCACTCGTCCAGCCGCCACCGCTCGCTGAACAGGTGGTCCACCACGACGTTGTTGCCCGCCGCGGCCATCCCCGCGACCGCCCGGTGGAACCCGGACCAGGTGCGCAGCATGACGGCGCGCAGTTCCGCCTCGTCGGCGAGCTCGCGCTTGGAGCGCATCGCGTGGAACTGGTCGACGGCCAGGTGGAAGCAGGTCTCGTCGAGGACCGACAGCAGCTCCCGCGCGATGCTCGACTTGCCGGAGCTGGAGGTGCCGTTCAGGAAGATGATCAGTCCGCTCATGGCTGCCAACCGTAGGCGAACGGTGCGCGTGGCGGTCACCCAGGGGTGTCAGTGCGGCATGCGATGGTGAGAGCAGTCGCTTCGCAGGAGGTTCCGATGCCCCGCTTCGTCCCGCCGGTCGCCGATGAGCGCTCTGCCCTGCTCGCCTTCCTCGCCCAGCAACGGGACGGCCTGCGGTACGCGTTGCTCGGACTGACGGAGGATCAGGCCTGGTCGGTGCCGACCGCCAGCGAGCTGTCGCTGGGCGGTCTGCTCAAGCACACCATGGTCACCGAGCGCCGCTGGGTGGTCGCGGCGCTGGCCGGCCGCCCGCTGCCGGGGCTGTGGCCGATCGAGGATCCCGGGGCCGACCTGCGCCGCGCCGAGGGGGAGACCGTCTCCAGCCTGCTGACGGAGTATCAGCAGGCCGCCGAGGAGACCGAGAAGATCGTCCTCGACCTGCCCGACCTGGACGTGCCCTGCGCCACCGAGCAGGCGGCGCACTGGTCGGCCCGCTGGGTGCTGCTCCACCTGATCGAGGAGAGCGCCCGCCACGCCGGCCACGCGGACGTGATCCGCCAGTCCATCGACGGCGCCCACGCCGCCGATCTGCTGGCCCGCGCCGAGGGCTGAGGCTGTCGGCCGCAGCCCGCTACTCGTAGCGGTAGAGCAGCGACTCGCGCTCGTTCTGCTCGACCTGCTCCAGGGTCAGGCCGTCCAGCTTGCCGGAGAGGTGCGCCAGCGTCACCTCGGCCGAGCTGGGTACGGCGTCCTTGGGCAGCCACTGCTCGGGCTTCCACATGCTGCCGCGCAGCAGCGACTTGGGGCAGTGCCCGTAGACCTCCTCGACCCGCACCACGATCGCGCTGCGCGGCGGCTTGCCGACGGCGGTCAGCTGGGCGAGCAGCTGCGGGTCGGTCGAGACGCAGGCCCGGCCGTTCACCCGCAGCGTGTCGTTGCGACCCGGGATCAGGAAGAGCAGCCCGGCCCGCCCGGTGGCCACGATGTTGTGCAGCGAGTCGAGCCGCTTGTTGCCCGTCGCGTCCGGTATCGCCAGCGTGTGCTCGTCCAGCACGGCGACGAACCCGGGCGGGCCGCCGCGCGGGCTCACATCGCAGTTGCCCGCCGGGTCCGTGCTCGCCACCAGCACGAACGAGGAGCACCCGATCAGCCGCCGGGACACGTCGTGGATCCGGTCCACCTGCTTGTGCACCGCGGCCGTGCCCGGCATCTCGTAGACCTCCCGCAGCCCGGCGGGATCGCGGACGGCGTCGGCGCTCAGCAGGTCGAAGAGACTGGTGGACTGCGAGGTGGTCGTCATACGGGCAATCTAATCGCGCGCCGCTCGGCTGGGGATACCGTTATTTCCGTGACCCGACCCGTGACACCCCAGGCCGGCGGCCTGCCCGTGGCACTCGCCGAGCTGCGCCGCGCGCTCGGCCCCGCCGGGGTGCTCGCGCCGGACGATGCCGCCGCCGGCTTCGTGCGGGACGAGCGCGCGCTGCTGCCCGCGCACCCCGCCGCCGTGCTGCGGCCGCGCAGTACGGCACAGGTGGCCGCGGCGGTCGCCCTCTGCGCCCGGTACGGGGTGCCGGTGGTCCCGTTCGCCGGCGGCACCGGGCTGGTCGGCGGGGCGCTGCCGCTGGGCACCGGCAGCCAGGTGGTGCTGAGCGTGCGCGAGCTGAACCGGATCCGCAGCGTCGAGCCGGCCGACTTCGCGCTCACCGCCGAGGCCGGCTGCGTGGTCGCCGACGTGCAACGGGCGGCGGACCGGGCCGGGTTACTCTTCCCGCTGCGGCTGGCCTCCGAGGGCAGCTGCCGGATCGGCGGGGTGGTGGCCACCAACGCCGGCGGCAGCAATGTGCTGCGCTACGGCATGACCCGGGACCTGGTGCTCGGCCTGGAGGCGGTGCTGCCGGACGGGCAGGTGTGGCACGGGCTGCGCACCCTGCGCAAGGACAACACCGGCTACGACCTCAAGCAGCTGCTGATCGGCTCCGAGGGCACCCTGGGCATCGTCACCGCCGCCACGCTGCGGCTCTTCCCCAGGCCCCGGCACCGCGCGGTCGCGCTGCTCGCGCTGCCCGGCCTCGACGCGCTCACCCCGCTGCTCGCGCTGGCCCGCGAACTGCTGGAGGAGCGCCTGACCGCGCTGGAGCTTTTCGGGCGCACCGGGCTCGACCTGGTGCTCGATCGGCTCGCCGGCTTCCAGGACCCGTTCGACCGCCCGCACCCCTGGTACCTGCTGGTCGAGGCCACCGCGACCCGGGACGGCGCCGGGCTGGCCGCGCTGCTGGAGACCTTCCTGACCGAGGTGACCGAGCGCGGCCTGGCGGTGGACGCGGTCCCGGCCCTCGACCAGGCGCAGGCCCGCGCGTTCTGGGCGCTGCGCGAGGCGCTGCCGGAGGCCGAGAAGCGCGCGGGCGGCGCGGTCAAGCACGATGTGAGCGTGCCGCTCGGCAGCATCGCGGCCTTCGTCGAGGCGGCCCGCGCGGCGGTGGCGGCGGCCTGTCCGGGCGCGCCGATGAACGTCTTCGGCCACGTCGGGGACGGCAACGTCCACTTCAACGTGCTCGCCGGGCAGGGGAGTTCGGCGGTGATCTACCGGCTGGTCGGCGAGTTCGGCGGCAGCGTCAGCGCCGAGCACGGGGTGGGCGTGCTCAAGCGCGAGGCGCTGGCCGCCGCCCGCTCGCCGCTGGAACTGGCCCTGCTGCGCACGGTGAAGGCGGCGCTGGACCCGCAGGGGATCATGAATCCCGGCAAGCTCCTGCCGGCGCCCTGACGCGGTCGCCGCGCCGGCCTGGCGCCCGACCGCTCGGACACCAGGCCGCCGCAGAGGATATGACGGTACGTCAGTTGATCGCGAAGTCGTCCGCGTAGACGTTGCCCTGCGAGTACCAGCCGTGCACGTACACGGTCGCCTGGCCGGTGGAGTTGGTGGTGAACGGCACGCTCAGCTGGGTCCAGCCGCTGCCGGAGGCCCAGGTGGAGCCGGTGGCGCCGCCGCTGACCCCGATGTAGGCGTAGTTGCCCTGGACCCAACCGGTCAGCGTGTAGGCGTGGTTGGGCAGCAGGGTGACGTTCTGGTCGCACTCGCCGGTCTGGCTCGCGGTCGGCGTCACCTGCAGCGCGTGCGCACCCGAGTGGACCGGGGTGCTGACCACCGCGTCACCGCTCTGGCAGGTCCACGGGCTCAGACTGCCGGTCTCGAAGCCGCCGTTGACCAGCCCGCTGCCGCCGCCCGAACCGGTGACGGTCAGGGTGTAGCCGGCGGTGTGGCTGCCGGAGCCGGCGGTGCCGGTGATGGTGAGCGGGTAGCTGCCGGGAGCGACGGCGCTGGTGGTGCTGATGTTCAGCGTCGAGCTGGTGCCGGCGGTGACGGTGGCGGGGCTGAAGGTGGCGCTGACGCCGGTGGGGGCGCCGGAGACGGACAGGGCCACGCTCTGCGCGCTGCCCGAGGTGACCGCCGTGCTGACCGTCGCGCTGGTCGAGGCGCCCGGCTGCACCGAGCCACTGGCGGGCGAGGCGCTCAGCGAGAAGTCGTTGGTGGTCACCCCGCCGCCGGAGGTGAACGGCTCCATCGCGTGGCTGAAGTCCCAGGTGTTCTGGGCGATGCCGGAGCAGGTGTCCGAGCCCGCCGTCCCGACGCAGCCGCCGTTGTCCCGCTCCAGGGCCCAGAACGACAGGGTGTTGACACCCTTCGCGGTGGCCCAGCTCGCCACGTTGGCGGCGTCCGCGACGGTGGTGGTCTCGGCCGCGCCGTAGTCGTCGATGCCGGGCATCAGCGTGATCCCGATCGAGGCCCAGAGCTGGGCGGGCGTCTTGCTCGGGTACAGGCCCGCCAGCTGGTTGTAGAGGCCGGTGGCGGCGTTCTCCGCGTCGGTGCCCATCTCGTGGGTGGCACCGTCGTAGTAGTCGAAGGTCATGATGTTGACCACGTCGATCCGCGCGCCGTTGCTGACCGCGTTCTGCAGCACGGCCAGGCCGCTGTCGGCCAGCCCGCTGGTGGTGGTCGGCAGCGTGTAGGAGAACTGGACGTTGCGCCCGTTGGCCGCCGCCCAGCTCTCGACCTGCGCGACCGCCTTGTTGCGGCGGTCGATGCCGGCCGTGTTGGTCAGCGAGTTGTCCTCGGTGTCGAGGTCGATCCGGCTGACGTTGTAGGTGGTGATCACGTTCTCGTACTGCGCCGCGATCTGGCTCACGTCGGTACAGCTGTCGGCGATCTCGGTGCCACCGTCGTCGGCCGCGTAGCCACCGAAGGACGGGATCACGTCGCCGCCGGCCGCCTGGATCGCGCTGATCTGGCTGCCGTAGGTCGAGGCGGCGATCGGGGTGCTCGTGACGCCGTTCCAGTCGGCCGTGCAGGAGCCCTTGGTGGGGGCCTGGATGAAGGCCATCGAGAGGTACTTGTCGCCCGACTGCGTGGCCAGGGTGGCCGGGTTGTCGCTGCTGTAGGCCTCGAAGTACGGGGCGAAGACGTGGGCGGGCAGCGGGGTGGGCGCGGCCGCGTGGGCGGCGGTGGCGCCGACCACCAGGCCGGCCGAGGCGGCCAGCGTGGCGGTGGCGGTCAGCACGGCCTGGACGGATCTGTGAAGTCGCATCAGTGCTCCAGCAGACGTGAACGGAAAAGGGAAGGGAGTAGCGCCGGATTTGCGCATGACAACGAACGGCGCGAGAGGCCGCGTCGTCGTCGAGGCAGAGCCGATCGGTCGGGGGCGGAGGATGGAGCAGGGCAGGGCACGTCACTGCCGGCCGGTGGTCACACCCCCACAGTGCATCCCGGTCGGATGGACAGACCTTATGGTTGGACTAGACCAGTTGTCTGTCAAGGGTCCTAACAATCACTCAGCCGGATCCGACGCTCGGATCCGGCTGGTGCGTGTGCGGTGGCTGACGGCTCGTCAGGACAAATCCGGGTTCAGCGGGCGCCCACCGTCAGCAGGTGTCCGCTGACCCCGAGCAGCGAGGGCTCGGACTCGGCCCGGCGCAGCGCGTCCAGCACCAGGGCCCGCTGCTCGGGGTCGTCCAGCCGCTCGTCCAGTCCCAGCAGCCAGGCCGCGCCCTCCAGCCCGTACTGGCCGAGCACGGTCAGCTCGGCCTCGGCGAACTCCGCCGGGACCTCGGCGGCCAGGTGGAAGTAGGCCGTGGTGAAGAGGTTCTGCTCGCTGACGGGGCGCAGCTCCCCGGTGGCCACGCAGGCATCGGTGGCGGCCCGGTTGGCGGGCTCGAAGTACGCGCCGCTGCGCATCGTGTCGTGCAGCCCGGCGAAGCGGTTGATCGTCGCGGCCACCACCAGGCCGCCGGGCCGGACCACCCGGCGGGCCTCGGCGAGCGCGCGCAGCCGGTCGGCGCGCTCGGGCAGGTGGTAGAGCGGGCCGAGCAGCAGCGCCACGTCCACCGAGGCGTCGGGGGCGGCCAGCGCGCGAGCGTCACCGAGCGTGGCGATCACGCCGGGGAGCCGGCCGGCCTGCTCGACGTGCAGCGGGACCGGGTCGATCAGCTCGACCCGGTGCCCGTCGGCGGCCAGCCACTGGGCGTGGATGCCGGCGCCGCCGCCGACGTCCAGGATCCGCAGCGCGGTGCTCTTTGCCTCGGGCGGGTTGAGCTCGGCGAGCAGCCGGCGCAGCACGTCCTGGGTGCGCCACAGCTCCAGCCGGTTCTTGGCGCGCAGCAGGCGGCCGGCCTCCTCGCCGCGGGCGTAGTAGGAGAGGACCTCGGGGGCGAGTGAGTGCGTCATGATCCATCAGCCTGGTCGGCTCGAACCGGGTCGGCAACCGGTTTCCCTCGGTTGCCGGTGCTGAACCCGCGGTGACGAAGCTGGTGACAACGACCACAGGCGGATCGGGAGTACGGACCGCCGTCGTAGCCGCCGGGCCCGCGCGGCACCGGGGAAGACGGCCGCCCGGCGCACCGGCCTACGATCGGCCGTCGTAGTGGAGCTGCTTGCTGCCCTGTGACGGACCGGGTTAAACCTGGACGAGTCGCCAAGCGCACCACCCGCACCGGGCTCTGGTCCGGTGCCGCTTTCTGCGGTGGAGCGCTTTCCGTACGGCACCGACCGACATACCGGGGTGCCCACGGTCACCGACGTGCCCGCAACAGCCAGCGGCCTGCTGCCGCGCTGCTGCCGTGCGCCCGGAGACCGGCAAACCAAGCGAGGTAGACCCAGTATGCGCAGCGCCCTGATGACCACCGTTCGTCGACGATCCTCCGTGGTCCTCGCCTCGGCCGGCCTGGCCACCGCCGTGGTCGGCTCCGCCGTGGCCTTCGCGCTGCCCTCCGACGCCGCCACCACCGTCGCCGCCCCGGCCCCGGTCGCCCAGGCCGCCGCCCACACCGCCGAGCAGGCGTCCGGCGGGCACGCCGACGACCTGCGGCTCACCGCGACCAGCACCCCGCAGGGCGCCACCCAGATCGCCGCCGCCTCCTACCTGCAGCCGAGCACCTCGCAGGACGCCGGCCACCTCGCGGGCTTCGCGCCGTTCGGCACCCCGGAGCAGTCGCAGCCGGCCACCCCGGCCGAGGCCCAGCCGCAGCAGGCCGAGCAGCCGCAGCAGCAGCCCGAGCAGGCCCCGCAGCAGGCCCCCGCCGAGCAGCCGCAGCCTCAGCAGGCCCCGGCTCCCGCGCCGGCCCCGAAGCCCCAGCCCGCCCCGGCCCCGGCTCCCGCGCCGCGCCAGGCCGCCGCCCCCGTGGCCACCGACACCAGCCCGAGCGGCCTGCGCGCGCTGGCCCAGAGCATGGTCCCGGCCAACCAGTGGGCCTCGTTCGCCAACATCGTCAGCCACGAGAGCAGCTGGAACTTCCAGGCCACCAACCCGTCCTCCGGGTCCTACGGCCTGGGCCAGGCGCTGCCCGCGAGCAAGATGGCCTCGGCCGGCTCGGACTGGCGCACCAACCCGGTGACCCAGATCAAGTGGACGCTGAACTACATGAACGAGCGCTACGGCAGCCCGAACGGCGCCTGGACCTGGTGGCAGGCCCACCACTGGTACTAAGCCGCTGACCAGTGCTGAGCAGCTGACCGCGCGGGGCCGGGACGGAGAGATCCGTCCCGGCCCCGCGCGGTCATGTTCGGGGTCGCGGTCAGCCGAGCCCGTTGGCCTTGATCCAGTCCTTGGCCACCGCCTGCGGGTCGTCCTTGTCGATCGACACCTTCTTCATCAGCGCCACCAGCCCGGCGGTGTCCAGCTTCGCCGACACCGCGTTGAGCGCCGCGGTGGCCGTGGCGTTCACCCCCGCCTTGTAGACCAGCGGCGTGACGTTCTGCGCGCCGAACACGTTCTTCGGGTCGGCCAGCGAGACCAGGCCCAGCTGGAGCAGCTTCGGGTCGGTGGTGAAGACGTCGCCGACCTGCACCGTGCCGTCCTTGATCGCGTTCGGGGTGGTGTCGGCGGTGGGCTTCCAGTCCTTGAAGGTCAGCCCGTAGGCGTCCTTGAACTGCTGCTCACGGCGCGACTTGAACTCCGGCATCCCGCCGACGGTGAAGTTCGGGGCCTGCGCGGCCAGGTCCCCGATGCTCTTCAAGTCGTACTTGGTGGCGGTCTCCTGAGTGACCGTCAGCGAGTCCTTGTCCTCGGCGGCGGCGGAGTCGAGGATGCCGAGGCTGCTGGGCAGCTCCTTGGTCAGCGCGGCGTTGACGTCGGCCTCGGTGGCGGCGGTCGAGTTGGCGTCCAGGTAGGCGAGCAGCGCGCCGTTGTACTCCGGCAGCACGGTCAGGTTGCCGTCCTTGATCTGGCCGTAGAGCACCTCGCGGCTGCCGATGTTGAACTTCTCGGTCACCTTGACGCCCTTGGCCTGCAGCGCCTGCGAGTAGATCGAGGCGAGCAGCACGTTCTCGGGGTAGTTCGCCGACCCGACCACCACGCTCGATCCGCCGCCCGAGCCCCCGCCCAGCGGATCGCTCGAGGAGGAGCCCGAGCAGGCACTGGCGGTCAGGGCGATGGCGGCGAGCAGGATGGCCGAGCTGACGGCGCGCGAACGCGAACGCATGGGAGAGTCCCTTCGGAGTGAATGAGTAAGAGTGAACGGGTGAGCGCGGAGAATCCGGTCTCAGCGCCGGCGCAGTCCGGCGGGCAGCGCGAAGCGGTTCAGCGCCGCGAAGAGCAACTGGGTGGCGACCGCGAGCAGCACCACCAGCAGCGCGCCGCCGAGGGTCTGCGGGAAGTCCTTGGTGGCCAGCCCGTCGACCACGTAGCGGCCCAGGCCGCCCAGGCCCACGTAGGCGGCGACGGTGGCGGTGGCGATCACCTGGACGGCGGCGGTGCGCAGGCCCGCCAGCAGCGCGGGCAGCGCCCACGGCACGCAGACCTGCCAGAGCACCTGGCGATGGGTCAGGCCGATGCCCCGGGCGGCGTCGCGCAGATCGGGGTCGGTGCCGCGCACCCCCTCGCAGGCGGCCACCAGCAGCACCGGCGCGGCCAGCGCCACCAGCGGCACCAGCACGGCGGTGTTGCCGACCCCGGCCACCAGCACCGCGAGGGTGACCAGGCCGAGGGTGGGCAGCGCCCGGGCGGCGCCGGTCAGCGCGGTCACCAGCGCGGCGGCCCGTCCGGTGTAGCCGAGCAGCAGGCCCAGCGGCACCGCGAGCACGAACGCCAGGCCGAGCGCCTCGCCGGAGAGGATCAGGTGCTCGCTGACCCGGTGCACGATCGAGTCCGGGCCGTGCAGCCGGTCCGGGTCGGTGAAGAAGGCGGACAGCCAGCTGAACCAGTTCATCGGCGCACCGCCGTCTCTCGGACCGCCCACGGCGCCAGCAGCCGGCGGGCCAGCAGCAGCACCGCGTCGGTGACCAGCGCGAGCAGACCCACCAGCACGATGCCCGCCACGATCGGGGTCGGGAAGGTGCGCTGGAAGCCGTCGATGAAGAGGTAGCCCAGGCCGCCGCGTCCGACCAGCGCGCCGACGCTGGCCAGCGAGATGCTGGAGACCGCGGCCACCCGCAGGCCGGCCATCAGGTACGGCACGGCGGAGGGCAGCTCGACCGCCGCCAGCCGTCGCCAGGGGCCGTAGCCGAGCGCGGTGGCCGCCTGCCGCACCGGTTCGGGCACCGCGCGCAGCCCGTCCACCGTGGTGGGCAGCAGCACGGCCAGGGCGTAGCAGGTCAGCGGGAGCATCACGGTCTCCCGGGTGGCCAGCCCGGTGTACGGGATCAGCACCACGAAGACGGCCAGCGAGGGCAGCGCGTAGACCACGTTGAAGACCGCGGCCAGCGGCTGGTAGAGCCGCGGGAAGCGGGTGCAGAGCAGGCCGAGCGGCAGCGCCAGGGCCAGTCCGATCAGCACCGGGACCAGCGAGATCACCGCGTGGTCGCGCAGCAGGCCCCAGAGGTAGCCCAGGTGGTCGCCGATCCAGCCCCAGCGGACCAGGGGTTCACCATCCATGGCCGGCTCCGCTGCCGCTGGGGGCGTGGTCGGTGACGGTGTTCGTGCCGGTGTCCGGGTCGGCGGCTATGCCGGCGGGTTCGCCGGCCGCCTCCCGGGTCAGCGCGGCCGCCTGCGGCCCGGCCGCGTCCAGCGCGTCGAGCACCGCCGCGCGCGGGGCCAGCCCGAGGGCCCGGCCGTCCGCGTCCACCGCCACCGCCGCGCGGGCGGGGGAGAGCACCGCGCTGTCCAGCGCCGTGCGCAGGGTGTCCACCCCGGGCTGGAAGACGGCGACCTGGCGGATCGTTTCGCTCGCCCGGTCGCGCTGCCAGCCGTCCGGGCGGCCGTGCTCGTCCACGGTCAGCGTCCAGCCCTCGAACGGTTGGGCGTGCGGCACCAGGGTGATTCCCGCCGCCGGGCGCAGCGCGAGGCCGCGCAGGCCCCGGTCGCGGCCGAGGAAGGCGGCCACCTGCTCGTCGGCCGGGGCGCTCAGCAGCGTGGCGGGGTCGGCCACCTGGCCGATCCGGCCGTGCTCGCGCAGCACCACGATCTGGTCGCCGAGCCGCACCGCCTCCTCGATGTCGTGGGTGACGAAGAGCACGGTCTTGTTCAGCTCGCCCTGCAGCCGCAGCAACTCCTCCTGGAGCCCCGCCCGCACCACCGGGTCGACCGCGCTGAACGGCTCGTCCATCAGCAGCAGCGGCGGATCGGCGGCCAGCGCCCGCGCCACTCCGACGCGCTGCTGCTGGCCACCGGAGAGCTGGAACGGGTAGCGCTTGGCCGTCTCCGGTGCCAGCCCGACCAGCTCCAGCAGCTCCATCGCCCGGGCCCGGGCCCGCTTGCGGTCCCAGCCGAGCAGGTACGGCACGGTGGCGATGTTGTCGAGCACCTTGCGGTGCGGGAAGAGCCCGGCCTGCTGGATCACGTAGCCGATGCCGCGGCGGAGCTTGGCGGCCTCCAGTTGGGCGACGTCGGTGCCGTCCAGCAGGACCCGGCCCGAGGTCGGCTCGACCATCCGGTTGACCATCCGCAGGATGGTCGTCTTCCCGCAGCCGGACGGCCCCACCAGCACGGTGGTCCGGCCGGCGGGCACGGTGAGGTCGAGGCCCTCGACGGCGATGGTGCCGTCCGGGTGGCGCTTTCCGGCGCCGTCGAATCTGATCACTGAACAGTTCCTAGCTGGGTGCCGGGGCACCGTCGTCGGTAAGGCGGGTGAAGCGTTGTCAGGGCTGACACGGTCGTCAGGGCTGACACCCGTGGCTGCCTGCCCCCGCCAGGACCAAGGGAAACCCTGAACGGGGATCGGTGACGGATCCGACACGCCGGGCGGACCTGGCGTGATGTCAGATTTTGGGTGACGTTCGGGCGATCGTGGACCGATTCTGTTCGGATGCGGTGCAGGTATGGCGCGCAGTTGGCGCAGCCGGACTATGCCGGGTGCGGGCCGGGGATGGTCGGCAGCCCGGCGGCGGCCCAGCCGACGAAACCGCCGTCCAGGTCGGTCGCCCGGTGCAGCCCCAGCTCGCGCAGCGAGGCGGCGGCCAGGCTGGAGGCGTAGCCCTCCGAGCAGACCAGCACGATCGGCAGGTGGTAGCCGGTGGCCTCCGGGATCCGGTGGCTGCCGGCCGGGTCGAGCCGCCACTCCAGCACGTTTCGCTCGATCACCAGTGCGCCCGGGATCTGCCCCTCGCGGCCCCGCTGGGCCGCGGGCCGGATGTCGACCAGCAGCGCCCCCTCGTCCTGCTGGGCGCGGTAGGCCTCGCGCGCGCCCGGGCGGTGCACGCCCGCGCGGGCGCGGGTCACCAGGTCCTCGACAGTGGTCACCACTGCTCCTTCCCCTCACGCGCGGTCAGCCGCAGCCCGCTGGCGCGCAGCTCGTACCGGGACATCTCGTTCAGCGGCGGCGAGTACGCGTGGATGGTCACCGCGGGCCCGCCGGTGGTGTTCCGCACATCGTGCAGGAACTCGGGCCCGAACGCCCGAGCCGCGCCGGTGGCCAGCCGGCGGGTGCGCAGCTCGCCGTCCGCCCCGCCGATCGACAGCTCCTCCAACTCGCCGAGCGCCACCGTGAAGGCGCCGCGCGAGCCGCCGTGGTCGTGGAAGCCGGTGGACTGGCCGGGCAGCCAGCTGATCAGCCAGACCTCGTGGTCCGCCGCCAGGCTCAGCCGCTCGTACCAGCGCTCGTCGACCGAGAGGCGGACCTTGTGGATCCACTCCTGCGGGCGCTCGGCGAGCTCGGTGACCAGGGTGCGCAGGGCGGCGGGGGTGAGCGGGGTGATCCCGGGACCGGCGAGCTCGCCACTCGTCTCGGTCCTCGTGTCGCTCCTCGTGTCGGTCCTGGTATCGGTCCTCGCGACGGTTCTTGGGTCGGTCCTCGTGCTGGTACTCATGCGGAGTCCTCACGGAAGCTCGGGATGCGCGGGCGCACACCGGTCCGGAGCGGTTGCGACGGACCGACGGGTGCGCGGTTACGGCAGGTTGACGGGAAACGGCCACGCACCCCGGCAGGTGGTCACGGGGTCGGACGCGGCGGAGCGGGAGAGCGCGGGCTCAGCCGATCAGCGACAGGCACACAGTCCGCGGGCACAGAGCCCGCAGGCACCCGGTCCGCAGGCACACAGCCCGCTCGCCTGGCGTCGCAGATCGACGTGCAGGCGGCAGACGAGAGTGGTGCCGTGGTCCATGTTCGAGATAGTGGTTGATCGGCCGCGGCGCCGTCAAGCCGCAGCCCGGCGGGTCTCGGCAGCCGGGCACGCCACGTCAGCTCCGACGGCTATCGTTTGAGTGCGCCGCGAGTCGCGGCCGAGGCTGTGCACGAACCATGAGGGGGACTCCCGTGGACATCGTTTCCGCCGGCACCATCACCGAGGCGATCACCGCCGCCGCGGGCGCCGCCGGCACCGCGGTCGGCCGCCAGGCCTGGGACTCGCTGCAGACCCTGGTCCGCCGCCTGCGCCGGCCCGGCGAGCCGGCCGCCGAGGTCGCCGAACCCGACCCGAGCGACGGGCCCGGGGTGCGCGAGCTGATCGGCACCGTCCTCGAGCACCATGAGGACGACCCGGACTTCGCCGCCGACCTCGCCGCCTGGACCCGCACCCACGCCGCCGCGCTGAACGTCACGGTGACCTACGACCACAGCAGCGTGCGCAACACGGTGTCGGGCAACGCGCGGGTGACCAAGATGGTCCAGGGGCGGGACATCAGCGGGGCGATCAACTTCTGAGCCACCGGCCGGCCCGGTGAGCTGCGCAGAGACCAGCGGCCCCGCTCGATCCCTGGGATTCCAGGAGTCGGGGCGGGGCCGTTGATCTGTGGGTCCGTCAGTCAGTTGTTCTGCGCCGCGTCCGAGTCGGCGGCGGCAACCGCGCTGTCGGCCGCGTCGAGCTTCTGCTGCATGTCCTTCAGCTGCTGGTCGGCCGACTGCGTCCCGCCGGCGCCGGCTGAGCTGGTGGCGGCCGAGCCGGTGGCGCTCGGCCCCGGGGCGGGCGGCTGGGTCGCGCCCGAGCCGGAGCCGCCGCCGCAGGCCGTCAGGGTGACGGCGGCCAGCAGGGCCGCCGCCGTCAGGCCGGCCGCGCGCAGTGCCCGGGTCACTGGGCGCTGGCGGGCGTGCCGCCGTAGCCCATGGAGGAGCACCAACCGGCCACCGCGGTCAGGTCGTTCTGGCGGGTGGTCAGGGTCGGGATCAGGCTCTTGCGGAAGGTGAGCCGGTCGTTGAGGTAGGTGTAGACGGCGGTCTGGCCCGCGGTCTTGGCGTTGTCCACCCGCTGCTGCAGGCGGGCGACCGAGCCGGCCTCGGTGTCCGGGCCGTTGAGGCGGGTGAGCGCCTTCTGGATCCGCGCCTCGGTCTTCGGCAGCCGCTTGCAGATGCTCTTGGCGCCGTCGCCCGTCGGGACGGGCAGCGGCGAGGAGCTCGCGGCCTGGGCGGGGGCGGCGGCCGCGAGCAGCGTGCCGCCGAGGGCGAGGGCGCCGAGGGTGGCGCCGGCCTTGTGGTAGGAGAGCATGGGGAAGTCCTCCAGGTCCTGGGGATTGCCGGTCCGCCGGACCCAAGGGGGGTCCGACTGAGCAGGACGGTAGAGAACCTCCTTGTGGATTCCTTGTGAGTACCCGGTCCGCGGCCGACCGGCTCAGGCGGTCTCGCCGATCCAGTCCCGCCGGACGGGCAGCGGCAGGGTCGGTGCGTCGTTGGAGAGCAGCGGCAGCCGGATCTCGAACCGGCAGCCGAAGCCGCCCGGCGGCGTCGAGACCGTCACCGTGCCCCGGTGCAGGGCCACTTGCTGGGCCACCAGGGTCAGCCCGAGCCCGGAGCCGGGGCTGTCCGGACGCCGGTGGAACCGGTCGAAGACGGCGGCCCGCTCGGCTTCCGGGATCCCCGGGCCCTGGTCGTCCACGGTCAGCACCGCCTGGGCGCCCTCCCGCCGCAGGGTCACCGCGATCCGGGTCGGACCGCCTGGCGCGTGCCCGTGCACGGCGGCGTTCAGCAGCAGGTTGTCGCAGGCGATCCGCAGCCCGGCCTCCCAGCCGTGCACCCGCAGGCCGCCGGTCCCCTCCAGCGCCTGGAAGTCGACCCGAAGATCCAACTCCGGGCGCCGCCGCAGCAGTTCGGTGGCCGCCGCGGCGACCGGCTCGGCCAGGTCGAGCGGCCCGAACGCCTCCTCCTCCACCAGGTCGCCGCGGGCCAGGGTGCGCAGCGCGGTGAGCAGGTCGAGCAGGCGGCGGTGGTCGGCGCGCAGATCGGCCATGATCTCGGCGCGGTCGGTGGCCGACAGGTGGGGGTGGGCGCTGAGCACGTCCAGGTTGGTCTGCAGGCCCATCAGCGGGGTACGCAGCTCGTGCGAGGCGGCGGCCGAGAAGGAGCGCGCGGTCTCCAGCGCCTGGGCGGTGCGGGCGGCCTGGTCGTCGTAGCGGGCCAGCGCGCTCTCCAGGGCGTCGGCCAGCTCGTCCACCTCGGTGATGCCGCTGTGCTGGTGGCCGAAGTCGGCGGCGCCGGCGGTGGGGTCCAGTGCGGCGGCGCGGCTGCCGAGCCGGCTGAGCGGCCGGGTGGCGCGCCGGGCCAGCCCGAAGGCGAGCAGGCCGGAGAGCGGAGCGGCCAGCAGGGCGACCAGGATGATCCGGCCGCGCACCGCGTTGACCTGGGGGTCCGTCGTCGAGGCCGGAACGGCGACCCAGAGCGTGCCGGGGTTGGCGCCGTCCACCTGGCGGGCCAGCACCCGCCAGGACTGCCGGTCGGAGTGCACGGTCAGCGGGCCCAGCGCGGCCCCGGCGGGTACCGGCAGCGCGGCCAGGGCGGGCAGCCGGCCCTCGGCCAGCAGCTCGTGGCCGCTCGCGTCGTCGACCCGGATGCCGACGTCCAGGGCGGCGGAGAGCACCTTCTGGTGCTGGTTCTCCTCCACCCTGGTCCGGCCCTGGTGGTCGGCGTTGAGGTAGGCGCGCACGTACGGCAGCTCCAGCTGGGCGCGGTCGCGCAGCTTGGCGTCCTGGTCGTTGCGCAGATCGTGGGTCACCAGGCCGAGCAGCAGCGCGCCGGTGCCCAGCACCAGCAGCGGCAGGATCACCGCGGCCCAGATCGCGATCCGGGTGGCGAGTCTCATCGGACGGCCCCGGCCTCGGGTATCCGCAGCACGAACCCCACCCCGCGCACGGTGTGGATCAGCCGGGGCCGCCCGCCCTCCTCCAGCTTGCGGCGCAGGTAGCTGATGAAGGTGTCGACGGCGTCGCTGCGCACGTCGAAGTCGTAGCCCCAGACCCGGTCCAGCAGCTGGTCCCGGGTCAGCACCAGGTCGGCGTTGCGGGCCAGCTGCTCCAGCAGCTCGAACTCGCGGCGGGTCAGCCGCACCGGTTCGCCGTCCCGGCGCACCTCGCGGGTGCCGGGCGCGATCTCCAGCGGGCCGACCCGCAGCACGTCGTCGGTGACCGGCGGACGGCGGCGCAGCAGCGCGCGCAGCCGCAGCACCAGTTCCTCCAGCGCGAACGGCTTGACCAGGTAGTCGTCGGCCCCCGCCTGCAGCCCGGCCACCCGGTCGGCCAGCTCGTCGAGAGCGGAGAGCATCAGCACCGGCATGTCGCTGCCCTGCTCGCGCAGCAGTCGGCAGACCTCGGTGCCGGTCAGATCGGGCATCGAGACGTCGAGCACCAGCAGGTCCGGCGGTTCGGCCGCGATCAGCTCCAGCGCGGCCCGGCCGCCTGCGGCCGACCGGACGGCGAAGCCGCTCAGCCGCAGCCCGCGCTCCAGCGAGCGGCGGATCGTGTCGTCGTCGTCCACCACCAGCACCCGGCCGACGCTGTCACTGCCGCTCATCGGCGCTCCTCACTCGCTCCGCACCCGTTCCGCACCCGTTCCGCACGGCTGATCGTCGCAGGCCACGGTCGCACGCGTCGATGAGAGTTCTCTCATGTACGGACCGATGCCATGACCCGGCGGTGACCGGGTAGCCGACGGAGGTGAGCGCAGAGAGCGCCGATCCCGGGTCGGCAACCGCGGGAGGGTCGGTGCGCGTCTCCACCGGCAGGTCACCGCGTGGGCCGGGTGACCGGGGCGGTGCTTAGCAGTGTGGAAGAGAGGGGCACAGGGACATGGGAATCGTCGGTTGGATCTTGCTGGGTCTGCTGGCCGGGGGCATCGCCAAGCTGCTGCTGCCCGGGCGCGACCCGGGCGGCTTCATCATCACCACGCTGATCGGCGTGGCCGGCTCGTTCGTCGGCGGCTGGCTGTCGGTGCACTTCCTGCACCGGCCGGTGCCCAAGCACTTCTTCGACCTCGCGACCTGGGGCTCGGCCATCGTGGGCTCGCTGGTGCTGCTGATCATCTACCGGCTGCTGTTCGGCAACTCCCGCCGCTGACCGCCCCCGGCCGTTCAGCTGTTCAGCTGCGCGACCCACCCCGGCAGCGCCTGCCGGACAGCCCGAAGGGCCGTGGCACTCGGCCACGGCCCTCGGGTTGCTCAGTGAGCGGAGACTACTGACGTTGCGTCAGCTGGCGTTCAGCGCCGTGTCGTCGACCACGAAGCTGGTCTGCGCGGAGGAGGAGTTCTCCACGCCGCTGAACTTCAGGGTGACGCTCTTGCCGGCGTAGGAGTTGAGGTTGAACGACTCCTGCGTGTAGCCGGTGTTGGCGTTCAGGTTGCTGTAGGTGGCCAGCGTGGTGCCGTTGGCGGTCACGGTCAGCTTGTCCTGGGCGGTGCTGCCGGTCTTGGCGGTGTCGATGTGCAGCCAGAAGCTGAAGTTCGCCGAGCAGTTGGCCGGGACGGTGACGGTCTGCGACAGGGTGTCGGTGTGGGCGGCGCCGTAGCCGTCCAGCCAGGCGTCGTAGCTGCCCGAGTGCGCGGGCTCGTCGGTCGTGTCGCTGTTGATGACACCCGCGGTCGCGGTCCACGGCGAGGCGCTACCGGTCTCGAAGCCGGGGTTGCCGAGCAGCTGGCCGCCGCCGGTGCAGGTGCCGCCCGAGCCGCTGACGGTCCAGGTGAAGCTCGCCGAACCGGTGGCGCCGGTGGCGTCCTTGGCGGTGACGGTCACGTTGTAGGTGCCGGCGGTGCTGGCGGTGCCGGAGATCAGGCCCGAGGAGCTGATCGACAGACCGGTCGGCAGGCCGCTGGCCGAGTAGCTCAGGGTCTGGCCCGAGGCCGAGTCAGAGCCCTTGACCTGCAGGCTGACCGCGCTGCCCGAGGCGGTGGTCTGGTTGCCCGGGCTGGTCACCGTGACGGTGTTGCCACCGGTGCTGCCGCCCGCGGTGAACGCCGCCAGGCCGTTGGGGGTGCCCCAGCCGGTCGGGCCGTCGTAGCCGGTGCCCGCGGTGCAGAGGTAGGTCGGCGAGCAGGTGCCGTTGCTGCCGCTGGTCACGTCGTTCAGCGAGGAGGTGTGGGCGTACGGGTAGGACGACGGGTAGTCGCTGGCCCCGGGGGTGCCGGCGTCGGCGTAGACGCTGGCGATGATCGGCGAGGAGGCGCTGGTGCCGCCGTACACGTCCCAGCCCGTGCCGCCGTAGGTCTGGTAGACCGCGACGCCGGTGGCCGGGTCGGCGACCGCGGAGACGTCGGCGACGGTGCGGTTGCCGCAGCCGCTGTCGGTCTGCCAGGTGGGCTTGGGGTCGTAGGCCGAGCAGCCGGAACCGGTGCCCTCGGTGCTGCTGGTGTTCCAGACCGACTCGGTCCAGCCGCGCGTGTTGGAGGCCTTGCTCAGCGAGGTGCCGCCGACCGCCGTGACGTACTGCGAGGAGGCCGGGTACTCGGCGCCGTAACCACCGTCACCGGCGGAGACCGTGATGGCCACGCCCGGGTGGTTGAAGTACTGGGTGTCCGAGGAGGTGTCGGTGGAGTCCTCGGAGCCGCCGTAGCTGTTGGAGACGAACTTCGCGCCCTGCGACACGGCCTGGTTGACCGCGGTGCCCAGGTCGCTCATGTTCGCCGAGGTCGCCTCGACCAGGATGATGTGCGCGTTGGGCGCCACGGCCGAGACCATGTCCAGGTCCAGCGAGATCTCGCCCGCCCAACCGGTGTCGCCGGTCGGGTAGTTGGTGCTGCCGTCCTCGGCGATCTTCTTGAAGCAGCCGTTCGCGGTGGTGCAGGCCGGCAGGCCGAACTGGGAGCGGTAGACGCCCATGTCCGACTCGGCGTTCGGGTCGTCCTGCGCGTCGACGATCGCGATGGTCTGCCCGCTGCCGCCGTTGGCCGGCAGGCTGTACGCGCTCTGCAGGTCGCTGGGGCCGTAGCCGGACGGGGTCGCGTTCGGGGAGACCGCGTGCAGGGCGAAGGCGTGCGGCTGCACCACGTTGGTGCGGGCCAGCGCCAGACAGGCCATCTGGCCCGGGTGCGTCGGGGCGGCGCACAGGTGCTTGACGGCGACCTGGGCGTTGGCGGTGCTCTGCGCGTCGGCCGCGTGGGCGGTCGGGGCGAGCAGGCCCAGGGCGGCGAGTGCCGTGGTGGGCAGGACGGCGGTCAGCGCGCGCAGCTTGCGCTGGCGTGGACCGGCCGAGGTGTGGGTGCGCAAGGTCGAACCCTCCGTGGGGGTCGGGGCCGCGCCTGGTCGGCCTGGGGTACGGCCGGGGCCGGGGCGGGCCCGTGCTGGTGGATCTCGGCACGTGCGGACGGCCCGGCGGCTGGTGGCCGCAGGCCGGACGCACCGCTCGCGGGCGCATGCCGTGAGCGGTGCGGGCAGTGGGGGCGGTGCGGATGGCACGGGCGGTGCGGATGGCACGGGCGGTGCGGTGGTGCGGGCGGTGCCGAACGGCACAGCCGGCGAGTCGCGCGCGGTACTGCTGAGGCGCTGATCAATACGGCGTGACGGGCCCGCCTGTCGGGGGGCCGCGCACGCGGGTGGGGGAGCGAGCGCGCGGACTCGGGGCAGACACTGGCACGTTCATGACATCCGAGAGGATGTCAAGTCCATGACAGCGAAAGGCCCCACACCTGGCCGCAGTGTGGTGCGGGCCGGTGTGGGGCTGACGCTAGTGGGCGTTGCTGACAGGCGGCAAGGCGCCGGAGCGATCCTTTACCTGGATGAAATGCTCAACCGGGTTGGCCAGTGGGTTTTATCCAGGGCAAACCGGTCGTTCCTCGGGTTGACGAACCGTCAGTACTGCGTTACCTGTGCCGCCGGTCACTTCTTCGCGGGGCGGGGCGCGGGCTCGCCGTTGCCCCACTTGCCGCGCAGACCCGCATGCAGCAGGGACCAGAGCGACTCGAAGTCGGCGATCGCGCGGCGCTCGTCGGCCCACTCGCCGGCGTGCCCCGGGTCGTGGAAGTGCGCGGTGGCCTGGAACACCGAGCGGGCTGTGGGCGCGACCGGGACAGCGCTGAACTCACCCTGCCAGATGCCGTCCTGGATGATATGTGCGAGCTGTGCGGTGAGCGTGTCCAGGTGCCCGTCCACGGTGTGGCTGTTCTCGCCGACCAGGACGAGGTAGGTGGCGAAGAGCTCCGGGTCGTCCAGCGCCTTCTTGCGCTTGGCCGCGAAGAGGGTGGCCAGCCAGCGGTGCAGCCGCTCGCCGGCCGAGCCGGTCTCCACGGTGATCGCCTGCAGACTCTCGTGCTCCTGGTCCAGCCAGCGCTGGGTGACCGCCTCGCGCAGCGCGGCCTTGCTGGGGAAGTGCCGGTAGACGCTGCCGTGGCTGACCCCGAGGGTGCGCGCGATGTCCACCACGGTGGCCTTGGCCGGGCCGAACCGCCGCAGCACGTCCTCGGCAGCGCTGAGGATCTGCTCGGGGGTGAGGGTGGTGTCGCTGGTCACGGAGTGCTACGTCCTATCTGGTCCGGCGGGTGCCGCTGACGGCCGGCGGCCGACGGCGTGGGCTGTCGCGGGGCCCGCACGGCTCCCGGGGCGGTCGGCGCCCCGGGAGGCCGCTGCTCGACTCAGTGCTCGCGGGGCGCGCTGTGCGCGCTCTGCTCGCTGTCGAGGTGGGCCATCTGTGCGGCAGCGTACCTCTCACCGGCGGCGGCACCGGCGGGCACGGCTGCCTCGATGGCCGCGAGGTCGGCGGCGTCGAGGTGCAGGTCGAGCGCGCCGAGCGCCTCACTGAGCCGCTCCCGGCGGCGGGCGCCGACCAGCGGCACGATGTCCTCGCCGCGCCCGGCGACCCAGGCGATCGCCACCTGGGCCACGGTGGCGCCCTTGGCCTCGGCGATCGCGCGCAGCGCCTCGACCAGGCTGAGGTTGTGGGTCAGGTTCTCGCCCTGGAAGCGGGGGCTGAAGCCGCGGAAGTCGGTGCCGGCCAGCTCGCGCTGCGGCGTCCAGTGGCCGCCGAGCAGGCCGCGGGAGAGCACGCCGTAGGCGGTGACGCCGATGCCCAGCTCGCGGGCGACGGGCAGCACCTCGGCCTCCGGGCCGCGGGAGAGCAGCGAGTACTCGATCTGCAGGTCGCTGATCGGGTGCACCGCGGTGGCCCGGCGCAGGGTGGCGGCGCCGACCTCGGAGAGGCCGATGTGGCGCACGTAGCCGGCCTTCACCAGGTCGGCGATGGCACCCACGGTCTCCTCGACCGGGACGTTCGGGTCGAGCCGGGCCGGGCGGTAGACGTCGATGTAGTCGGTGCGCAGGCGGCGCAGCGTGTAGGCGAGGGCGGTCTTGGTGCCGGCGGGGCTGGCGTCGTAGCCGAGCCAGGAGCCGTCCGGGCCGCGCTGGGCGCCGAACTTCACGCTGAGCTGGACGGACTCGCGGTCGCGGCCGCGCAGCGCGTCGTGGATCAGCAGTTCGTTGTGGCCCATGCCGTAGAAGTCGCCGGTGTCGATCAGGGTGACCCCGGCGTCCAGGGCGGCGTGGATGGTCGCGATGCTCTCGGCCTCGTCGGCCGGGCCGTAGAGGTCGGACATGCCCATCGCGCCCAGGCCGAGGGCGGAGGTGGTGGGGCCGGTGCGGCCGAGCTTGCGGGTGCTGATGGCGGTCATCTGGGGCTCCGTGGGGTGGTGCGGGGGGTCTGGCGGGTGCCTTCGATGACAACTTTGGCATGACGGCTGACAGATTTCAATAACTGTCATCGGTCATCTGTTCTCCGGCCTCGGCCACCCTCCCGCCCGACGCGCTCAACTGTCATCCCGTGCACGATCCTTGACGGTCAGTCATTGCAACCCTACTGTGTGATTTTGCTCAGTTGCGTTTGCTTTGCCGCGCCCTTCGCGCACAATCCCCCACGGCGAACCACGGGAGGACTGCACCCAGATGCGAACCGACCCCCGAACTCCGAGTTCCCGAAGCTCCCGAACGCCCCGCTCCCGAACGCCCCGCTCCCGAACACCGCGCCACCGCACCCCCCGCCCCCGTGGCGTCGCCCCGGTCACCCTGGCCGTCCTCGCGCTCTGCCTGGCCCTGCTCACCAGCCGCGCCCAGGCCGCGCCCACCCCCACGGCCGCGGCCACCCCGACCCCCACCCGCGCCGCCGCCCCCGCGAGCCCCCGCGCCGCCGCCCCCGCCGCGATCGCCCCCACCGCCGTCACCGTCGACGGCACCTCACCCGGCCGCACCTTCGACGGCGTCGGCGCGATCAGCGGCGGCGGCGGCAACTCGCGCCTGCTGGTCGACTACCCCGAACCGCAGCGCAGCCAGATCCTCGACGACCTCTTCACCCCCGGCCAGGGCGCCGCGCTGCAGATCCTCAAGGTGGAGATCGGCGGCGACACCAACTCCACCGACGGCGCCGAGTCCTCCATCGAGCACACCCGGGGCACCATCGACTGCGACAACGGCTACGAGTGGTGGCTGATGGAGCAGGCCAAGGCCCGCAACCCGGGGATCAAGCTCTACGCCCTCTCCTGGGGCGCTCCCGGCTGGATCGGCAACGGCAACTTCTGGTCCCAGGACATGATCGACTACCTGGTCTCCTGGCTCGGCTGCGCCAAGCAGCACAACCTGACCATCGACTACCTCGGCGGCTGGAACGAGCGCGGCTACAACGCCGCCTGGTACGAGAACCTGCACGCCACCCTCGCCGCCAAGGGCTTCGGCTCCACCAAGGTGGTCGGCGCCGACGACACCTGGGCGATCGCCACCGCGATGCGCACCGACTCCGCGCTGGACAACGCCGTCGACATCGTCGGCACCCACTACCCCTGCGGCTACATGTCGGCGATGACCAGCTGCAGCAGCACGCCCGACGCGCTGGCCACCGGCAAGCAGCTGTGGGCCAGCGAGAACGGCTCCGAGGACGCCGACACCGGCGCCGCCCCGATCGCCCGCGGGCTCAACCGCGGCTACCTGGACGCCAAGCTGACCGCCTTCATCAACTGGCCGCTGGTCGCGGGCATCTACCCCAACCTCGGGTTCAACACGATGGGCCTGGTCACGGCCAACCAGCCGTGGTCCGGCGCCTACGCGGTCGGCAGCAGCACCTGGGCCATCGCGCAGACCACCCAGTTCACCGCCCCCGGCTGGCAGTACCTGGACACCGCCTCCGGCTACCTGGCCGGCAACCGGGCCAACGGCAGCTACGTCAGCTACGCCTCGCCCGACCGCGGCGCCTGGAGCACCGTCTTCGAGACGATGGACGCCACCGGCCCGCAGGACGTGACCCTCCAGGTCGCCGGCGGCCTGCCCGGCGGTGCGCTGCACGTCTGGTCCACCGACCTGTCCTCCGGCGCCGCTACCGCCCACCTGGTCCCGGGCCCGGACCTGACCCCCGGCGCCGACGGCAGCTACCGGCTGACCCTGCAGCCCGGCCAGATCTACACCGTGACCACCACCACCGGCCAGGGCGCCAGCACCGCCACCTCCCCGCAGCGCGGCCTGCTCGCGCTGCCCTACCAGGACAGCCTGGCCGGTACCGGCACCGGTCAGGAGGCCCGCTACTTCAGCACCATGAACGGCGCCTTCGAGACCGAGCCCTGCGCCGGCGGCCGCCCCGGGAACTGCCTGCGCCAGCAGGCCCCGACCACCCCGATCCGGTGGACCGACGAGACCGCCGACCAGCCGTACGCCACCATGGGCGACCTGAGCTGGACCAACTACACGGTCAGCACCGACGCGCTGCTCGAGCAGTCCGGCACCGCCGAACTGCTCGGCCGGGTCGGCACCCAGGGCCGCAACAACAACGGCCTGAACGCCTACAACCTGCGGGTCGGCGACAACGGCGCCTGGACGATCCTCAAGGACGGCCAGGGCTGGACCTTCACCACCCTCGCCTCCGGGACCGTCCCCGCACTGGGCCTGAACACCTGGCACCACCTGGCGCTGAGCTTCCAGGGCAGCACCATCACCGCGACGCTCGACGGCAGCACGCTGGCCACCGTCACCGACAGCAGCTACGGCGCCGGCCAGATCGCGCTGGGCACCGGCGGCTACTACAACGCCCAGTTCAGCAACCTGTCCATCACCCCGGGCAGCAGCACCCCGCTGGACGGCACCTACCAGCTGGTCAACGGCAACAGCGGCCAGCTGCTGGACGCCGCCAACCAGGGCACCGCCGACGGCACCCCGGTCATCCAGTGGCCGGGCAACGGCGGTACCAACCAGCAGTGGCGGCTGACCAGCACCGGCGACGGCTACTACACCGTCACCGGCGTGGCCAGCGGCAAGGCGCTCGACGTGCCGAACGTCAGCCCGATGCCCGGTACCCAGCTCGACCTCTGGACGCCGAACGGCGGGACCAACCAGCAGTGGCTGGTGGTCCCGGCGGGCAACGGCGGATACACGCTGGAGTCGCGCTCGGACGGCGATCTCGCCGACATCGACGGGGCGTCGCTGCTGATGGGCGCCCAGGCGATCCAGTGGCCGCCGAACGGCGGTGCCAACCAGAGCTGGCAGCTGGTCAAGGTCGGCTGACCAGGTGTCGGGGCGGGCCGGCCGGCCCGCCCCGACACCCGGGCGGCCCCCGGTCCTGGGCCGGGCGCGCTCAGTCGCGGACGCTGCTCCGGTTCTCGTACGCGAGGTCCTGGTAGTCGGGGTGGCGCTCCATCCAGCCGTGGATGAACGGGCAGGTCGCCAGCACGCCCAGCCCGCGCCGGCGCGCGTCGTCCAGCGCCGTCCGGGCCAGCGTGCCGCCCACCCCCTGCCCCTCGAAGGCCGGGTCGACCACGGTGTGCGGGTAGACCACCAGGCTGTCGGTGCGGATGTACTCGGCGAAGCCCGCCGCCACGCCGTCCACCTGCGCCTCGAAGCGGTTCGCCGACGGGTTGTCACGCACGGTCACGGTCATTCGAAGATCTCCCGGTGCTGCTCGGCTGCTCTGCTGACGGTTGCTCAGCGCTGCCCATCATCGGTGATCCACCGCCGCCGGGTCCGCCCTGACGCCTGCCGAGGCACCCGGCCGCGCCCGGGGCCGGGGCGGCCGTCACCCATCCGGCGTGGATCGGTGCGGCAAGGGCGATTCGCCATGCTGAAGCGTCGCGGCGGGTCCATCGTGGAGGGGTGGGCGCGATCCGGTGACCGCGCCCGCTCCGGCCGGTCCGGGTCCGAGCGCCGCGACGTGCCAACAGCCGCGCCCCGATACCCCGCCAGCAACCTCTGGCGAGCCCGCGCACGCCCCCGGTCCGGTCCGCGGCATGGGCCACCTCGCCGGAAACCGACGCGTTCTTCTAGGCTCACTTCGGCTTCCCCTGCCACGGTGTCACCCACGCCGCAACCTGGAGGCCGCTGCCCACGGGGGTCCCGGTCGCACCGGGACCGCCGGATCGAGCGAGGAGGACGTATGTCGAGCAGTCGTTCCATCGCACCACACACCCTTCGGCCACCCGCCGTCGTACCGCAGGCGAACCGCCGGCCGGCGGCCGGCCCAGGCCCGGTGGGCCACCGGCGAGCGATGGGGTGTCGCCCGGTCGCCGCCCCGGTCTGCTGTCCGCCGGCCGCCGGTCGGGCCCGGGCCGTCACGGTCGGCCACGGCGGCCGACCGGTGGCGCCCGGTGCGCTGAGTACGGGATGCCGCCGCGGAGGTGTTCGGTGAGCCCGCACACCACGACCTCGACGTCGCTGCCGACCGCCCTGCCGACCGCCGACGGGCCGACCCCCGACGGCCCCGCCGCCGACCCGGTGTCAGCCGACCCGGTCTCAGGCACCGGACCGGGTGTCGAGGACGAGGCGCTGCCCACCCTCCCGGACACCCTCGTCGCGCGGGCCCGCACGCTCTCCGGCGCCGTCCGCCGCCGCTGCGCGGACCTGGCCCGGATCGAGTCGCCGAGCGGTGACGCCGAGCGGCTCGACGCGCTGGCCGAGGAACTGTCGGCCGGCTACCGCGCCACCGGCGCCGAGGTGCGCCGGGAGCGGGGCGCGGCCGGCGACCATCTGCTGCTGAACTGGCGCGGCCAGCACGAGGACCTGCCGCACCTGCTCTTCGTCGGCCATCACGACACCGTCTGGCCCGCCGGCATCCTGGCGGACTGGCCGGTGACCGAGCACGACGGTGTGCTCAGCGGCCCTGGCGTGCTCGACATGAAGGGCGGCCTGGCCCTCCTCGAAGGCGCCTTCGCCCTCCTCGCCGACCTCGGCCTGCGCCCGTACCACTCGGTGCGCGTGGTGGTGACCTCGGACGAGGAGGTCGGCAGCCCGGACGGCCGCCGCGTGGTGGAGCGCCAGCTCCCCGGCGCCGCCGCCGTCCTGGGCCTGGAACCGCCGCACGAGGACGGCCGGTTGAAGACCGCCCGCCGAGGGGTCAGCCGGGTCAGGCTCACCGTCACCGGCCACGAGGCGCACGCCGGCAGCCACCCCGAGGACGGCACCTCGGCGGTGGACGAACTGGTCGACCAGCTGGTCGCGGTCCGCGACCAGCTGGGGCACCAGCCAGGCACCGAGCTGAACACCGGCCGGATCCGCGGCGGCACCCGGGCGAACGTGGTGGCCGGGCAGGCCGAGGCCGAACTGGGCCTGCGGTTCGCCACCCCGGAGGCGCAGCGCAGCACGCTGGACAGCCTGGCGCACCTGACCGCGCTGCGTCCGGGCGCGCTGATCACCACCGAGGTGCTCTCCAGCCGGCCGGCCTGGCCCGAGCGCTCCGGCGGCAACGCGCTGCTGCACCACGTGCGCTCGCTGGCCGCCGCGCTCGGCCAGCAGCTGGACGGCGCCCCGGCCGGCGGGGCGGGGGACACCAACCTGGCGGGCGCCCGCGGGCTGCCCACGCTGGACGGGCTGGGCGCGGTCGGCGCCGGTCCGCACGCGCGTGACGAGCACATCGAGCTGGACCAGCTGGCGCCGCGGATCGCGCTGCTGGCCGGGCTGCTCGCGGTGCCGCTGCCCCGGCTGCGCCCGCGCAGCGGCGCGGCACCGGAGGCGGTGCGACGGCGTTCCTGAGCGAGCGCGTTCCCGAGTGGGCGCGTTCCTGAGCGAGCGCGTTCCCGAGTGAGCGCAGTGCCGAGGGCGAGCCGCACGGTCGGCTCGCCCTCGGCGTTGCGGCTGTTCAGCGGGGGGTCCTTGTCATCCGTGCGCCGATGGCTACACAATGGAACCGACCGAACGGTCAGTCGGGAGGAATCGTCATGGTGGCAGTGCAAGCGGCCGGCGCCGCCGAGCCCGGAGTGCCCGCCGAGCCGGCCGAGCGCTTCGAGGCGGTGATCGCCGCCGAGCAGCGGATCGAGCCGCGCGACTGGATGCCGGACGCGTACCGGGCCACCCTGATCCGTCAGATCGCCCAGCACGCGCACTCCGAGATCATCGGCATGCAGCCCGAGGGCAACTGGCTGACCAGGGCCCCCTCGCTGCGCCGCAAGGCGATCCTGCTCGCCAAGGCCCAGGACGAGGCCGGCCACGGCCTCTACCTCTACGCGGCGGCCGAGACCCTCGGGGTGGACCGCGCGGAGCTGACCGAGAAGCTGATCAGCGGCCGGCAGAAGTACTCCTCGATCTTCAACTACCCGACGCTGAACTTCGCCGACGTCGGCGTGATCGGCTGGCTGGTGGACGGTGCGGCGATCTGCAACCAGGTCCCGCTCTGCCGCTGCAGCTACGGCCCGTACGCGCGGGCCATGGTGCGGGTCTGCAAGGAGGAGTCCTTCCACCAGCGGCAGGGCTACGAGCTGCTGATGACCCTGATGCGCGGCACCGAGGGCCAGCAGCGGATGGTCCGGGACGCGGTGGACCGCTGGTGGTGGCCGTCCCTGATGATGTTCGGCCCGCCGGACGGCGACTCGCCGAACACCGCGCAGTCGATGGCCTGGCGGATCAAGCGGCACACCAACGACGAGCTGCGACAGCGATTTGTCGACATGACGGTGCCCCAGGCGCAGCACCTCGGCGTCACCCTGCCCGACCCCGAGCTGCGCTGGAACGAGGAGCGCGGCAGCTGGGACTTCGGCGAGCCGGACTGGTCCGAGCTGATGCGGGTGATCAAGGGCCAGGGGCCGTGCAACACCCAGCGGATCGACCGCCGCCGGGCCGCCCACGAGGAGGGCGGCTGGGTCCGCGAGGCGGCCGTGGCCTATGCGAAGAAGCGTGAGGAGTCCGATGTCTGACCAGTCCTGGCCGCTCTACGAGGTCTTCGTCCGGCCGCGGCGTGGCCTGAACCACGTCCACGTCGGTTCGCTGCACGCCCCCGACGACCGGATGGCGCTGCTCGCCGCCCGTGACCTCTACACCCGCCGCAACGAGGGGGTCAGCCTCTGGGTGGTCCGCTCCTCGGCGATCACCGCCTCCGCGCCCGACGAGCGCGACCCGTTCTTCGCGCCCAGCGGCGACAAGGTCTACCGCCACCCCACCTTCTACGACATCCCCGAGGATGTCCCGCACATCTGATCCGGGGGACCCGATGACCACCGATGACCACGTCTACCTGACGCTCGCCGAGGGCGATCACGAGGCCGAGGCCCGCTGGGCCTACGGCACCGGCTTCGCCGACCCGCTGCTCGGCGTCGACACCACCGTGCCGCCGGACGTCGACGGAGCCGACCTCTCGCTCTACTGCCAGCTGCTCGGCGACGACGCGCTGATCCTCGCCCAGCGGCTGATCGAGTGGTGCACCAGGGCACCCGAGCTGGAGGAGGAGGTGGCGCTGGCCAACCTCGGCCTCGACCTGCTCGGCCAGGCCCGCCTGCTGCTCACCCGGGCCGGGCAGGCGGACGGCAGCGGGCGCACCGAGGACGACTTCGCGTACTGGCGCGCCGAGCACGAGTTCCGCAACGTGCGCCTGGTCGAGCTGGCGAACGGCGACTTCGCGTTCTCGATCGCCCGGCTGCTGCTCTTCGCCACCGCCCGCCGCGCGCTCTACCAGCGGCTGGCCGGCGGTCCGGACCCGGTGCTCGCGGCGGTCGCCGCGCGTGGCGTCAAGGAGCTGGCCTACCACCAGGAGTACGCCAGCGCCTGGACGCTGCGGCTGGGCGACGGCACCGCGTACTCGGCGCAGCGGATGCAGGCCGGCCTCGACGCGGCCTGGCCGCTGCTCGACGAGCTGTTCACCGCGCACGAGGTGGAGCTGCGGCTCGGGCTCGACCCCGCCGAGCTGCGCGAGCCGGTGCTGGCCGAGCTGGCCGCCGTGATCGCCGAGGCCACCCTGGCGGTGCCCACCGTCGGGCCGCTGGCCCGGATCGGCGGCCGGGCCGGGCGCGACGGCGTGCACACCGAGGCGCTCGGGCCGCTGCTGGCCGAGCTGCAGAGCGTGGCCCGGGAGCACCCGGGGGCGACATGGTGAGCACCCTGGCCGACCGGGACGCCGCCCGGATCGCGGGCGCCGTGCCCGACCCCGAACTGCCCATGCTCACGCTGGCCGACCTCGGCGTGCTGGCCGGGGTCGAGCAGGACGGCGACGCGGTGACCGCCTGGCTCACCCCGACCTACTCCGGCTGCCCGGCGGTCGCCGAGATGGCCGCCGACGTGGAACTGCGGCTGCGCGCGGCCGGCTTCACCGAGGTCCGGGTGCGGCTGCGGCTCGACCCGCCGTGGAGCACCGACCTGATCACGGCGGCCGGCCGGGCCAAGCTCGCCGCCGCCGGGATCGCACCGCCGTCGCCGTCCTCGGCCGGGGTGCTGCAACTGGGGCGGACCCGGCTGGCCGTCGACTGCCCGCAGTGCGGCTCGGCCGACACCGAGGAGCTGTCCCGGTTCGGCTCCACCGCCTGCAAGGCGCTCTGGCGCTGCCGGGCCTGCCGCGAGCCGTTCGAACGCATGAAGGAGATCTGATGGCGACCCGCCGTGCGCAGTTCCACCCCCTGCGGATCGCCGCCCTGGACCGGCTCTGCGACGACGCGGTGGCCGTCACCTTCGAGGTGCCGGGCGAGTTGACGCAGGACTTCACCTTCCGGGCCGGCCAGACCCTGACGCTGCGTCAACTGGTGGACGGCGCCGACGAACGGCGCTCGTACTCGATCTGCACCCCGGTCGGCGGCGCGCTGCGGATCGCGGTGCGCGAGGTGCCCGGCGGGCTCTTCTCGGAGCAACTGGTGCGCCGCGCGGCCGTCGGGGACGCCGTGGAGGTGCTGCCGCCCAGCGGCGCGTTCACCGCCGACCTGAGCGTGCCGGCCCGCCACGTGCTGATCGCCGCCGGCTCCGGCATCACCCCGATGCTCTCGATCGCCGGCACCGTGCTGGCCGCGCACCCCTCGTCGCGCGTCACACTGCTGTACGGCAACCGGCGCAGCGACACCGTGATGTTCGCCGACGAGCTGGCCGACCTCAAGGACCGCTACCTGGACCGCTTCGAGCTGCTCCACGTCCTGTCCCGCGAGGCCCGCGACGCCGAACTGCTCAGCGGCCGGCTGGACACCGACCGGGTCAGGACCCTGCTGGCCGCGCTGGTGGACGTACGGGCCGTCGGCCACTGGTGGCTCTGCGGCCCGTACGGGATGGTGACCGAGGTCCGCGAACTGCTGACCGGCCCGCTCGGCGTCGCACCGCAGACGGTGCACCAGGAACTCTTCCACGCCGAGGACGAGCCGATCGCCGCGCGGGCCGCGGACGACGAGCCGCCCGCCGAGGGATCCAGCGAGGTCACCGTAGTCCTCGACGGCCGCCGCAGCACCCTGCGCCTGCCGCGCGACCGCAGCGTCCTCGACGGTGCCCAGCACTCCCGCCCCGACCTCCCGTTCGCCTGCAAGGGCGGCGTCTGCGGCACCTGCCGGGCCCAGGTCACCGAGGGCGAGGTGGAGATGCGCCGCAACTTCGCCCTGGAGGAGAAGGAGTTGGCGGCGGGCTACGTACTCACCTGCCAGGCCCGGCCGGTGACGGACAAGGTGACCGTGGACTACGACGCCTGATCCCCGCCCGCCGGACCAGGACGCCCGGACCAGGACGCCGCCGGCCCGCGGGGCCCGCTCGGCGGCGTCCTCGATGGCGGCCTGTCAGGTGGCGGACTGCCAGATGGGGGCCGAGCCGACGGCCCACAGCTGGTTGATGCCGCCGTTCTGGTCCCACTGGTCGGCCTGGGTGCCCCAGTCGGTGCTCCAGGCGGGGATCTCCAGGCACTTGGCGCTGTGCACGTTGTAGGCGAACCAGACCGTGTCCTCGAGCACGGAGGACTGCTCCGGGAAGTTGGCGTTGCCAGGCTCCCACTTCTGGTTGTCGCCGCCGGTGCACTGCCACTGGCGGGCGGCGGCGCCGTCGCTGGTGCTCCAGTCGGCGATCTCCAGGCAGAGGCCGCTGTGCAGGTTCACGAACTGGCCGTCCTTGAAGATCCACTTCTGGTTGTCGCCGCCGGTGCACTGCCACTGGCGGGCGGCGGCGCCGTTGCTGGTGCTCCAGTCGGCAATCTCCAGGCAGAGCTTGCTGTTGACGTTCCTGATCGTGTCACCGGTGTGCGGGTCCGTCACGTCCGCGGAGGCGTTCGCGGCGGGCATCATGACCGTGACGGTGGCGGCCGCCACCAGAACCCCCAGCGTCTGCTTGAGCCTGGTGCTGCCGTGGTGCTTCGACATCGTTCCCCCTGTGGATGGTGGGTCAGGTCGCCCTGACTCGGAGGTCATCAGCGTACTGGTGATCGAACAGGGGTCGATTCATCAGGGCGGCCCGGTCGATGACGGGGGAGGTGGGCGTGTGCGCGGGCTGAACGACGGGTGCGCCGAGCAGCCGCACGATCCCGTCGACCGCCGCCCGCCCCGCCCGGTTCGCGCCGATGGTGCTCGCGGACGGCCCGTAGCCGACCAGGTGCACGCGTGGGTCGGCCACCGCCCGGGTGCCGTCCAGGCGGATGCCGCCGCCGGGTTCGCGCAGGCCGAGGGGTGACAGGTGGCTGACCTCGGGGCGAAACCCGGTGGCCCAGATGATCGCGTCGACCTCGATCTCCTGGGCGCCCCAGGCGATGCCGCGCTCCGTCAGCCGGTCGAACACCGGGTGCCGGTGCAGCACGCCCAACTCGCGCGCCCGGTGCAGCGCCACCGAGGGGCCGAGGCCCGTCACGCTCACCACGCTGCGCACCGGCAGTCCCTGGCGCACCCTGTCCTCCACCAGGGCGACCGCCGCGCGTCCCGCCTGCGGGGTGAAGGGGCCTTCGCGGAAAGCCGGTTCGCGCCGGGTGACCCACACCGTCTCGGCCACCTCCCCGAGTTCGGCGAGCAGTTGGATCGCCGAGGCCCCGCCGCCGACCACGGCCACCGTCTGTCCCGCGAACGAAGCCGGGCCCCGGTAGTCGGCGTAGTGCAGCTGCCGGCCGGCGAAGTGGCCCGGGTAGTGGGGGAGGAAGGGCCTGGTCCAGGTGCCGGTGGCGTTGATCAGGGCGCGGGCGGACCAGAGGCCGGCGGTGGACTCCACCAGCAGGCGGCCTCCCGTGCCGCGCACCGCGCTCACCTTGGCGGGGCGCACCACCGGCAGCGTGTGGCGGGCCTCGTAGGCGGCGAAGTAGCCGGGCACCACCTCGCGCGCGGGGGCGGTGGGGTCCGGCGGCGGCAGCTCGAAGTCGGGCAGGTCGTGAAAGCCGTGCACGGTGGCCATTTGCAGCGAGGGGGAGCGGTGCGCCCAGGCTCCGCCGGGTGCCTGGTCGGCGTCCAGCACCACGAAGCCGTCGAACGGGGCGAAGCCGCGCCGGCGCAGGTGGTAGGCGGCGGACAGGCCCGCCTGACCCGCGCCGAGCACGGCTACGTCGACTTCAGTTGCGCCTTCAACAGTCACGTCCGTGAAACATCACGGGCGGGACCGGATGTTCCCGTCAGCCCGCCGGACTGATCACCACCGCCGTGCCGTACGCGCAGATCTCCGTCCCGAGATCGGCCGCCTCGGTTGCTGGAACACCCCTGCATCTCCTCTGACGTGCGGGGTTCCAGCAACGCACGGAGACTCAGAGCATGGCCGAGGAAATCGACCTGTACCTACGGAAGTCCAAGGTCGTTCGGGAGCGGGAAGCCCGCGACCTGCTGTCCGTGCAGGCGCAGGAGGACCGGGGCCGCCGCTGGGCGGATGACCACGGGTACACGGTCCGGCGGGTATGGGTGGACAACCTGTCGGCATGGTCGGACATCAAGCGACCGGAGTTCGACAAGGCCCTGTCGGCGCTGCGAGCGGACGACGTTCCTGCCCTGTGGTGCTACGCCATGGACCGGTGGTCCCGGAAGGGTGCCGGGGACGTGGTGCCGATCCTGGACGCCGGTAAGCGGCTGATCTTCGACTATGAGCGGCTGGACTCCGCCGAGCCCCGCGACCGGCGGAGGATCATCGACTCTGCTGAGCAGGCCCGCGAGTATTCCGATCGGCTGAGCTACAACGTCCGGGACACGAAGGCCACGCAGCGTAACGCTGGCAAGTGGTTGGGGCGGGCCCCGTACGGGCTCGACGTGGACCCGAAGACGCGAAAGCTCAAGCCGGGGCAGGCTGACCTCTGGGCGACGGTCCTGAGGCTGTTCGAGACCATCGCCGACGGCAAGTCTGGTCGGGCGACGGCGCGGGAGATGAACGCCGCTGACACATGGGCGAGTCGGCCCGCGCGCGGTGGTCAGTGGTCTGTGTCGTCTATCCACCGGATCATCTACAACCCCGCCTATCAGGGATGGCAGGTGACGAACCGCAAGGGCGTGCCAGGGCACGCGGTCGAATACCGCGACGCGAACGGGGACAGGGTGTCGGTGGTGGCCGAGGGTGTTGAGCTGGTCCCGCAGGACCTTGCGGACCGGGCTCGCCGGGCGCTGGCAGGCCACGTGATGCCGATCCGTGGGCAAGGCGCGAAGCAGGGGACCGCGCGGCATCTGCTCACTGACCTTGCCGAGTGCGGCGGTTGTGGTGGGGCTGCGCCGTCCACCGGCCGCAATCACGTCTGCTCCTGGCATACGCAGGGCAAGCTGTGCCCGGCCCCGGTGTCAGTCAGCCGCCTGCCGCTGGAGGAGTTCGTCACTCGGATGTGGCTCGCCCGGCTGACCACGGCGGACCCGGAGAACCCGGATGACCTGGAGTTGCTGGCTGTCGTGGCGCAACGCTGGGCGGCCCACCAGCACCCGGATGAGACGCGGGAGCTGGAGGAGGCCAGAGGCGCACTGAAAGCCGCTGAGGCGGGCGTACAGCGGCTCGCGGAAGCGCACGCAGCGGGGCTCTACAGCGGCGCGATGGGGAAGCACTTCCCCCGACTGGTTGCCGAGGCCGAGGCCCGGTTGGTCACAGCGCAGGAGCGGGTTACGGAGCTTTCGGGCGGCGGGCCGCTGGAGATCGGGTTCCTGCTGGAGCACCGGTGGGCGCGGGAGGCGTGGGAGGCTGCCGACTTGCCGCTTCGGCGGGACCTGCTCCGGCTGGCCATTGACCGTGTGGTGATCACCAAGGGTGTCCGGGGTGTCCGGGGGTTCGACGGCCACAAGCGCGTGTCGATCAAGTGGGCCGAACTGGCTGCCGCCTGAGGGGTGCCCGACAGGCCGTCTGCCGACTCCGGCGGGCGGCCCGCTGTCGTTGTAGGAAACCTCCCAGCCGGCGGCTGGGGTGGCGGCCCGGGATTGAGCGGCTGTGTGCTCCAGGGCTTGTAGGGCTTCCACAGGATGCGCGGTTATCGGCGGACCTGCTGGAGATGGTGTGGCAGAAGCCGCGAGGGTGGGAGTAGAAGGAGGAGGGCACGCGCGACCCTGACGCTTGTTAACTGCCCCGGCTCAATATGTGTGGAGACGTTCTCTGTCATGAGAAGACGGGACGGCGTTAACCGGACTGCCTGAACATATGTGCAGAGATGCAGGCGCGCGGTGCCTTTGGCTGCATCTGTGAGAGACCCCGGCCGTGTGCCGGGGTCTCTTGCTTTTGCCTCGGGATTCGCCCGCAGGCGAGAGGGGCGGTTGCGCCTGCACCTGTTCATGATCACCGCGTTTCGTCGGGGGGAGGAGTGCCGGACATGGAGACCATCACGGCCCGGTGCCGGGTGTGCGGGGTGCGGCCCCGGGCCCGGGACGGCCCGCAGGCGGTCTGTGCGGACGACCGCTGCCGCAGGGCGTTCGCCCTGGCACAGGAGTCCCAGCGCGCGGCGCTGAGAGAGCTTGCGGACCCCGCGCTGTGCGGTGAGTGCGGCGAGCCGTCGGGTAGGCGGCCCGCCCGCGCTGGGCAGGTCACCTACTGCGAACGGTGCGCGGCCGACCGCAGGGTTCGCCGCCGTGAGGATGCCCGCCGCGCCGAGCTACTGGAGCGCACCGCACAGGGCCCCCGGCCGTGCCACAACCCCCGGTGCACGGGCGTCGTGGACGCGCTGGCGGACCCCCGCAGGCGCTACTGCTCCGAGAAGTGCTCCCGCGCCGCCGAGCACGCCCGCCGCAAGGCCCGGCAGGCCGGTAGAGATCAAGGCGAGAAGCCCCGCCCGTGCCGACGCTGCCGCTTCCGCAAGGAGGTGATGCAGTTCCCGGACGGCGTGTGCCGCGCTTGCCAGGCCGAGCAGCGCCGCCGCATCAAGGACCGCCGGGAGTCGATCCGCCGCAACGTGTCGCGGCGGTTCGGCGGCCACTGTGCGTACTGTCCGCCTGCGCTGGCCACGCCGGGTGAAGTCCTGGACCACGTCCAGCCGGTGGCGCGCGGCGGGCTCACGGAGATCGCCAATCTCCGCTGGGCCTGCCGCGACTGCAACACCGACAAGGGCGACATGCTCCTGACCGAGTGGATCTCACCCCGCGAACGCCTGACCCCACCTCAGATTCGGGGGGATGTCGTGACGTGCGCAAACCCCGCGTCCCCCTGACCCCAGGGAGGGGGCCGCACCCCGCACCGCACCCGCCGAGCCCCTTGCCAGAGCGGGCCGAGCCCCACCCGCGCCCCCAACCATGATCACCAAATTCGGGGCGGGCGAGGCCGCCAGCGTGCCGTTTCACCCCGAACCCCCTGGTGATCATGAACCCCGCCGCCCGACCGAACGAAGGACCCGCCGCCATGATCCACCCGATCACCCTCAACGCCCGCCGCAAGGCCCTGGACCTGTCCGTCACCGAGGTCGCCGACCGTGTCGGCGTCCACCTCGCCACCGTCTACGCCTGGGAGGCCGAGGACAAGACCCCGACCCCCGCGCACTACCTCACGTGGTGCAACGCGCTCGGACTGACCTACCGCGACGTGGTCAACCACGAAGCGTGGGAGGCCAACCCCGACGCCGAGTTCACGTTCCTGTCCGCCCTGCTCACCCTGCGCCGCACGACGGGCACCCACTTCATGAGCGGTGAGGCCCGGCTGTTCCGCGCCCCCGAGGGCCACCGCGCGCCGACTGCCGCCGACCTGTTCAACGGGCTCCCCGCAGCTTCGGCCGGCTGACCGCCCGACACCACCAACTCCCCAGCCCCGTGCCGCAGATGGCCGGGGCTTGCCCGTTCCCGCCACTGCGGCGGGCACCCCGAGGAAAGGCGCTACCCGTATGACCAGCAACACCTTCGAGATATCCGACGTCGTCGCCGTGAGCCTGGCCCTGATGCGCTCGAACTCCGTGCTCGGTGAGTGCGTGATGCGTGACGCCGAGGCCGCGTTTACCGGAGGGCGGGGCGACTCGGTGCGGGTGCGGACCCCCAAGCGCCGCGTCGCCCAGAACTTCAACGGCACTACCGTCTACACCAAGGTGGAGGAGGGCCACGCCCAGGTGAAGCTCACCGACGAGCCCACCGACGCCGCAGCGTTCACCACCAAGGACATGACCCTCAACATCGAAAGCTTCGGGGAGCAGGTCCTCAAGCCGCAGATGGACGCCGTCTCGACCTACGTCGAGAAGGCCGCCGCAGCGCTGCTGAACGCCGCGAGCAAGGCCACCGGAGCCCGGGTGATCAAGGCGGACGCCAAGCCGGGCGATGTCGGTCACGTCGTGAAGATGCTGACCGCAGCCGCCGCCGACTTCACCCGCCGCGAGATCCCCGCCACGGACCGCTTCCTCGCCATCGGCCCCGACGCACAGAACGTCCTCCTGGACGTCGAACAGCTCCAGAAGGTCAACGAGTCCGGAGACCCCCACGCGCTGCGCAACGCGACCATGGGCGACCTGTTCGGCTTCCGCGTCGTCGTCTCGCCCTACCTGGACGGCGCGGTCGCCTTCCACAAGACCGCATACGCCCTGGCCGTCCGCGCCCCCAACGAGGTCCAGGGCGGGGCACGCTCGGTCTCCGCCGCCGACAACTCGTACGCGCTGCGAGTGACCATGGACTTCGACCCGTCCGTGAAGTCCGAGGTCTCCATCGTGGACACCCTGTGCGGCGTGGCCACCATCGACGCCACCCGCGCGATCGCTTTCACGCTCACCCCGCCCGCCAAGGTGTAGCCCCCGTCCGGGGACCTTGGGAAAAATTTCCCAAGGTTCCCGCCATCCCGCCGGGCGCTCAAACTCCAAATGGAATTTGAGCGCCCAGGGCTCAATGCCCAAACGGGCATTGAGCCATCCCGCCTAACCGGCTCAAACGGACCAGTTCCGCGCCACCCGAGACGCACCGGCCAGGTGTCAAAAATGACACTTGGCCCTGCCCTCGCCTGCCCCCCGAGGCGGGGCCTCGCGCCGCCACCGTGCTCGCCAAATGCCCGTTTGGGCATTTGGCGGGCCCCTCACGCCCTCTGATCGAAGACCGGAGAGACCCCTGTCCACGGACCGCCCCACGCCCGCCGAGGCCATCCCCGGCGGTGTCGCCCATCCCGACACCCCCACCCCGTACGACGCACCGACGCCCCCGCCCACCGAGGCTGACCCCTCCGGCCGGCCGGAGCCCGAGCCCGACCCGCGAGACGCCCGGATCGCCGACCTGGAAGCCGAGTTGGCCCACATCCGTGAGGAGCACAGCGGCGCGTCCGTCGAGGCCGACGAGCTACGCGGCCAGGCCGCCGAGGACGCCCGCCGGGCCGAGGCGGAGCAGGTCATCACCGCGTACTCGCTGCCGCCGTTTGCCGCTGACGCTGCCCGCGCCGCCGCACCCTTCGTGGACCTGGACGCGCTGTGCCGCAATCTGGCCGAGGCCGCCGTCCCGCGCCCGCTCTTCGGCCGGGGTGGACTCGACCCGACCGCCCCCGCCAAGCCCGATCACCAGGCCATCGCCGAGCGGCTGATCCGGCGGGCGTGGTGACCGTGGACGGTTGGCTCATGTCAGTTTTGACATGAGCCTCGGGAGGACACCCCGTCGTGAGGTGCCTCGGACAATTCCGAGGGTGAGCGGGCTGCTGCTCCGTCCACTCATGTCCATCTGGACATGAGTGGACGGAGAGTGGACCCACTCCGCAGGTAACTGCGGAAAATTCCGCAGTTACCGCAGCCAAAGAGTCCAACGAACTCGCGCTAAAACAACGCGAGTTGATGGTATCGATCAACGAAAGAAGAACGACCTCCGTGTCGTCAGGTGAGCTGTTCGGTGTGTGACACCGAGAGCTGAGCCCGGGGGGTGACTCTCCTTTGCGTCTCTCTCCCCTCCGGGGCGTCATAGCAGCTCAGATCCGATGCGATCAGAGAACCAGACCACTTTCAAGCCCAAATCCCGTGCACGCACTGGGCTGGAGGCCCTTCCGGCCCGTACTCAATACCCCACGAAGGCAGCACCATGACCAACGACCCCCCCGAGACCAGCGGACGCCCGGCCGGGAGTCGGCGGGACCGCATCCGGGCCCGGCTGATCCGCCAGTTCACGGAGGATCTTCCCGATCCGGACGGCGGGGAGCCCATCCCCGGCCAAGTCCTGGACCCCGCCGATCACGTCCTACTCGACAACGCCGCCGCCCTGCTGGCCGAGGCCGAAGCACTCGAAGATCAGGTCCGCCGAGACGGCCGGATGATCAACGGCGGGATGCGAGCCGGGGTCAAGGTCATCCACCCTGCCATTGCCCAGGCCGAACGCAACCGCACCGCCGCCGACAGGGTGCTCCGCCCGCTCCGCCCCGCCCCGGACACCGCGCCGCGCGGCCACAACGCCCGCTCGGCTGCCGGGGCACGCTGGTCAGGGCGTCTCTGATGGCCCGCCGCAGGCAGGACCCGGAGGCGGTCGCCCGGCGGCACGCGGCTGAACTGGTGGACGACCTGTCGTTGTGGCTGACCGAGCTCGACCACGCCCGGGGCGTCTGCGACTGCTCCGGCGGGCCGCCGCTTCACCCGGACGACTGACGTCACCAACTAGCCACGGCTTGCCTCCACTTGGTGGCTGGCCGGGGCTTTTCGTGCGTTCTAAGGTCCGTCGGGGTCCCTCGGCTCGGAGGTCCGCCGGCCACGGGGGCAAGGATCCGTAGTCAGGTTCCGACTGATCGTCAGGGCACGTACTCGTAACCAATGGTGTACCGGGTGGGGATGCACCACTCCCCGTACTCGATGACTCCGTCAGCATCCGAGAATCGGTGGGCTCCTGCGAGGATCGGAGCCCCGACCTTGATGCCGAGGTTGGACGCTTCGCGGGCGTTGGCGTCCCTGCCGTGCATGTCGTCGCGGGCGTGGGTGATGGTGCGTCCGGTGGCCTCCAACACCTTGGCGAGGAGGCCACCGTTCTTCCCAGGTGCTGTGGACAGCAGATCGGGTACCAGTGCGGCGAACTGCACTGGGTAGTAGACCCCTTGGTACATCGTGCGGTGCTTGCCCCGGCCGGTGACGAACTCCCGCCGTACGAGTTGATCCCCCGGTTCGAGGTCGAACAGGTCGGCGACGTACAGGGGCGGCACCTTGAGCTCTGCCACGGTAACGATGTTTGTCTCTCCGGCCATGAGACTGGACCTGACGCGCTGGACCTGTAGGAGTCGATCCCGGGAGCTGGCGGTGACGGTGGCTTCGTCGGCTACGTATGTTCCGCGCGGGCTGGTCCTGACGTACCCCTCCACAACCAGGTGTTGCAGTGCGCGGCTGACGGTTGCGGACGACACGCCCCATCGGTCCGTCATGGCGCGGTTGGTGGGTAGCTTCGTGCCGGGCTCCAGCTCGCCGGACAGTATGGCCTGCCGGTAGTGGTCCGCAATGACTGTGTATGGCTTACCGGTGCTGGCCATGGTCCACCCCTAGGGAAGTGATGCGCCGTCAGTGCCTTAGAGCACCCGCAATGCTACTCCCGACAGTCACGTGTCTCATACCCTCTGTGTTAAGTCACTCCCCGGTGCCTTGAGGAGGTCACCCGTGTCCGCAGCAGTGCACAACGAGCCCCCGCCGGAGCGCAGCAGGCCCACGGCCAGCCGTCAGGCCCTGGCGCAGTACCGCGAGGAGCAGCGCACCAAGCCCCGCACCGGTAACCCCCTGGGCGACTACGACCCCACGGCTGTGGAGCGCATGACCGCGAACTTGAGTCCGGGGCACGTCTACGTGAAGCACTGCGAGTGCCCCATGCATCGAGCGCCGGAAGAGGCAGCGTGATGGGCAGTCAGCTCCAGCTGCCGGCCGAATCGCCTGACTTCGAACCCGAGGCCGACGAGCAGCCCAGCGACCCGGAGTCCCCCTCCGGCCCCGGCGCGTTGGAGCCCGCCGAGTCGGACACCATGCGGCGGCTGCGTGAGGGCATGGCTCGCCACCGCCACCGCATCTGAGACCCCCGTGCCGGGAGCCGGAAAGGGTTCTCGCTCCTGGCACGGGCGCAAAGCTCCCGCCCCGATCGACGTTCCTTGGACCGCATGCCGACCGGAGCGGGGTCCGCAACACCGAACGGCCCGGCCACCAAAGGGTGGTCGGCTCGACTCAGTGTGAGGAGTCCTCAGTATGACCGTCCCGACCGAGCGCCCGCCCGGCCCCATGCCGCCGGACGGCGAATGCCCCGAGACCAACACCGCCGAGTAGGAGGAGACAGCCATGCGCATGGAGATCATCGTTTCCAAGCACAAGGGAGCCGAGAAGCCCCCGCCGAAGCACCAGGGCAACCCCGCCCCGGAGAACCCCACCCCGCCGTCGCAGTAGGGTCCATCGGGCGGGTCCTTGCCGCCTGGGCGGGGCCCGCCCACCCATCGTGAGGAGAGTCGCCATGTCGAACCCGGACCGTCTCCACATCGCTTACGCCCTGCACCAGTTCGCGGATGAGGACTGGACGGCTCGGGCTGAGCGTTGGACGGCTAAGTTCTACACGCCGAGCGACACGAAGGGGTTTGGCACCGCCACCATCACCCGGGTAGTCCCCGGTGTGACCCCGACCCCCCGCGCGGTGCTGCGGGTGGACCTCGGGTTTCTCGACCGCATCCCGCGCGTGATCTTCACCGAGGATGAGGGCCTGATCCCGCAGCTGGCCGAGATGAACCCCACGCTTCTCCTGCTGCTGGAGTCGGTCCACGTCACGGACGAGTGGCGGGGCAAGGGCGTTGGGATGCGCTTGGCCGTGACCGCACTCCGTCGGCTGGCCGTCCCCGGAACGGTGGCCGTCTGCTACCCCGCACCACTGCACGGCCACGGGCCGGACGAGCCATGCGCCTATGAGTCGGACGACCCCGAGGTGAGGCGGCCGGACGAAGAGGCGGTGGCCAAGCTCCGGACGGCTTGGGAGCGGCACGGGTTCCGCCCCATCGGCGAAGGTGTGTACGCGCTGCCCCTGGACCGTCTGGTCCCTTGAACCGCCCGCTGGCTCATGGGAGGCCAAAGCTCGAAGGACGAACCACACACGCTCCCGCTGCCCGGGGAAGAGTCAACAGGGACAGCGGAGGCATCCCCGGAGGGCGGTCAGACGCCCCTGGGGAGCTGCCGCCCGGCGCTGGTCAGAGCACCGGGCGGCACATCCGGCGGCCACGCCGGATGCCATCCCGTAGGAGGGACAACCATTATGTCCGACACCCTCACGCGCTCGCGGGGCGCGGAGCTGCTGGACGGGGAGTTCGCGCAGTACGCGGCCGACCTGGCGGCCGACGTGGCGAAGGAGAACCCCGGGTTCGACTGGGAGTACATCACCATGCTGGTGCGAGCGTGGGCTGACTGGGCCACCCTTGTCGCCGACGACCCGGACTCCGGGTACGCGCTCACGGCGGACATGGACGAGGTGTGGCACGCCAGCGTTCTGCGGACGCGCCGGTATGTCTCGTTCATGGGTGAACTGACCGGCGGTCGATTCATCCACCACGAGCCCGCGCCCGACTACGGCACCCCGGGCATGGTCCGGAAGACCGTGGACGCGCTGAAGGCGGCTGGGTACGGCGCTGAGGCGAAGGTGTGGTTCGCCTCGGACGCCGCCTCGTGCTCCGGTTCCGACTGCCGACCGGCGGCCCCCTGCCCCGGCGGCGACGTCGCTCCGCTGGTCCTGGTCGCGTAGTACGTCGGTCTGCGTAGGCTTCCCCGGGCCGTCCGGAAGGTCCGGGGAAGCCGTGCCAGACTGGCGGGGTGACCATCACCCAAGACGAACTGAACGAGGGCGGCCGGACCGCGTTCCTTGCGACCAAGGCGACGTTCCTTGACGCCATGGCGCAGCTCTGCGATGCCGCCGGGGCCGACCTCAAGGCGCTCTCATACGCCCTGTCCTTGGATGCCCGGATTGGGCCCATGGACATAGACCACGACGCCTACGACACTGCCGACTACCACGCATTCATGGCGCAGCTGGAGGCGGGAGGCATCCCGGCTGGACCGCTGGACTTCTTTCGGCTGATGGACCACACAGCCACTGCCTGAGCCCCCGAAACGGGCCCGCCCGCGCGCACCCCCGGGGTGCGTGCGTTCGCGGGGATCAGTGCTGTTTCCGCAGCTCAGATAAGATGCAGGGGTGTTCCGGCAGCCTCCGTGACGTCGAAGCGCATCGCCAGCACCGCGTTGCCGCCGCGTGCCCTGACCTGCTCGACCAGCCGCTCCATCGCCTGGTTGCGGCTCTCCACCAGGGTCTTGGTCAGCCCCCTCAGCTCGCCGCCGAGCATCGACTTGAACGAGGCCCCGATCTGCGTGCCCAAGTGTCGACTTCGCACTGTGAGTCCGAACACCTCCCCGATCACCCGATCCACCCGGTACCCCGGAACGTCGTTGGTGGTCACCACCAGAACGTCCGTACCCGGTCCAGGCCCGCCACCGTATTCATCGAGATTGCTCATCTGCCCATCCTGCGCGGCGGACCGCACGAGGTCCGGCAGCCGCGCCCGAAAACCTCCACCGCACCGGTGAGCGGCGCGAAGAAAAGCCGTACCGTAGGCGCATGGGCGAGCGACGTGATCATCCGCAGGGGCCGGGCGCGACCGACAATCCGGGGGCACTGGAGGTCGAGGCGACCGTGGTGCTCGGGATCAGGGTGACGGACTGGCCGGCGCTGCGGGCGGCGGCCGTGGCGGCCGTCGAGGAGTTCGACTTCACCGGGATCGACCCCGCCACCCAGCGGATGGAGTTGCTGCGCGAGGTCTCCGAGGATCCGCACGCCGCGCTCGGCGCGCTGCTGCACCCGGACCGGCTGATCGGCGCGGTGCCCGGGATCGAGGCGATCGGCGGCACCCTGGAGATCAGCGCCACCGAGGACTTCGCGCCGGACTTCGCCGAACTCTTCCCGCTGGACGGCGAGGACAGCGAGCCGGGCGACTGGACCCTCACCCCGCGCACCGCCTGCCTGCTGCACACCCAGCTGCTCGCGCTCGCCGACGCCGCCTACGACGACCTGGACGAGCACGGCGACGAGCCGGTGGTCGACGAGGACGACCAGGACTGGGCCGTCTTCGCCCGCCTGCCGCAGGTCAGTTGGGGCATGCACCGGTCCTGGCGCCGGGCCATGGCCCGGGCCTTCGACGACCTGGCCGAGGACCTCGGGCTCGGCGAGTGGCCGCTGCCGCGCAGCCCGGGCGAGGAACTGGCGCTGCGCCTGGCGCTGGCCGACGCCCGCGCGCTGCTGGGCGCGCAACCCCAGGCGGTGGCCGACCTGATGGGCGACCTGCCCGCCGACCTGTACGACTACGACTGGGAGGGCGGCTCCGACGAGCTGCTCGGGGTGTACGACCTGGCCGGGCAGGACCCGCAGGAGGACAGCTCGACGCGGCTGGACATGCTGCTGGCCGCCACCCACCCCGAGGGCTGGTTCCTGCCCTACGAGGAGGCGGAGGAGCGCGAGCCCGGTCGCGGCTACCGCAGGTAGCGGGCTCGCCCGGCGCCGCCGGTAGCCTGTCGGAGTGACCTCAGCTTCCGAACCCTCCGAGCCCTTCGACGCCCCGAGCCCGGCCGCCGCCCCCGTGGACCGCGACGCCAAGCCGCAGTACGTGCTGCCGCTGGTGGTCCACCTGGAGAAGGCCGAGCCGCCGGCCCGCACCGACGCGCTGGAGACCTCGGCCCGCGCGGTGCTCACCTTGCTCGCCGACCCCCGGTCGACCGGCGACGGTGAGTGGGCCGAGCTGGTGCACCACTGGGAGGACGCCCGGATCCGCAAGGTGGTCCGGCGGGCCCGTGGTGGCGAGTGGCGCAAGACGGGTGAGCTGCCCGGCATCACCGTCACCGGGGAGCGGGCCGAGGTGCGGGTCTTCCCGCCGGTCCCGCTGGACGGCTGGCCCAAGGAGTTGGCCAAGCTCCAGGTCTCCGGCACCGAGCTGAGCGACCCCGAGGACACGGTGCTCGCGCCGCCCGCCGAGGACCTGCCGGTGCTCTGGCTCAACCCCGAGCTGGAGATGACCGCCGGCAAGACCATGGCGCAGACCGGCCACGCGGCCCAGCTCGCCTGGTGGCGGCTGGACGAGGCGCAGCGCAAGGAGTGGGCCGCCAACGGCTTCGCGCTGGCGGTGCGGACCGCCGAGCGGGGGCGCTGGAGCGAGCTGAGCGACGGCCGGCTGCCGCTGGTGCGCGACGCGGGCTTCACCGAGATCGCCCCCGGGCCAACTGTCGCAGTCGAAGGCGGCACGCGCTACTGCCCCACCCCGCGCCTACGACGCCCGTGAACGCACCACGCTGACCCCAACACGGCAACGTAGCGGGCGAGGAACGCGCGGTCCCGGCAGTCGCATGCCTCCGGCGGGTCTTCTTGGAGGGGGTGAGGATGGTGCTCCCGCCACTGGGTACGACGGGCAGGTGTCCCCGCAATGGTGCGACACCGCCCCGACCTGTCCGATGGACGGGCGCGGGCGGCGCGGTCACCAGAGGCTCAGCGCCGTCTCCCGCCTGGTCGACACTCTCGCCGCGGCCGGGCCCCTGGCCTTGCGGCCATCCGGCGGGCACGGGCCGAACCCCGCGAGCGGGTCTGGCGATTGGCCGGAGGGACCGCCAAGCAAGTTGGGGGACTTCGAGCCCGCTTCGCCTACATGAAGGACGCCTCGGTGTGGGCTCAAGATAGCGGCCGTTGACCAGCTTGCCGCCGTCGAAGCCACGGCTGTCGGCGTCGACGACGACGTCCGCCTTGACTGACCGGGAGCCGACCCCTCAGCGAGGCGGGCTGGTCGACGGGAAGCGGACCGGCGGTGCGGATCGGGTGATCCGCACCGCCGGTCCGCTTCCGTTCGAGCGCTGAGTCGGTGGCCTGGTCCGGGATGCCGCGGGCACCGCCGACGGACCGTGGCGTGTGTGCGGTATCCCGGCTCGGTCCGCGGGACGGTGGATCGCGGGCAAGTTATCAGTCGCTGATGTTGTCTTGGAGCTTGTCGAGTACGCGCTCGAAGGCGGCGGTCTCCTCCTCGGAGAGGCCGCGGTGCAGGCGTTGGTCGAAGGCCATCGCGGCGCCGCGCATCGCGTCGAAGGCGGCCTCGCCCTTCTCGGTGAGCTCCACCTGGTGGATGCGGCGGTTGGCGGGGTCGCGCCTGCGGGTGACGAGGCCGTCGGCCTCCATCGCGTTCAGGTGATGGGTGAGCGTCGCGCCGCGGATGCCGACCGCGTCGGCCAGTTCGCGCTGGTTGCCGAGCTGGTGGGACTTGAGCGAGATGAGGATCAGCCAGGCCGGCATCGACCCGCCGACCTCGGCGAGTGCATTGTCGAAGGCGCGGCCGACGCTCCTGGCGGTGCGGCCGAGGTGCAGGCCGAGTGGGGGATGGGTGGGTCCGGGCATGGCTCCAGGATAGCAGGATCGATAGGCGTCGAATCGTTTGACATGGAAGCATTAGATGCCTAACGTTGAGAGGGAAGGAAGGTGACGTCATGGATCTGCGGATCGTCAACCCGCGGCGCGAGTACGCGCCGCCCCCGTTCCCCGAACCCCCGCCCACCGGCTACCTCCACCTCGCCGCCGCCGTCGAACCGACGCGCGGGCGGACCCCGTTCCCCCGGGGCGGCACCCGCAAGGCGGCGCTGCTCGGCCGACTGAAGCTGCTCGCCGCGGAGTTGGAGCGCCTGGACACGGTGCGAAGGGCCACCGTCTTCCGGGCCGTCCTGCTCCCGCCGGCACCCGTGGCCGCCGTGCACCCGGCGCGGTTCGACGTGGTGGTGCTGGTGGAGGCCGAGTCGGTGGACGTGCTCGACGGGGTCCGGAAGTCGCAGCCGTACCAGCGGATGGTCGCCGAGACCACCCAGGTCGCCGACGACGTGCACGAGATGGCGGCGCACTGCCTGCGCTACCTGGGCGACGTCGACAAGAACCGCCAAGGGCTGTTCCTGTTCAACCACTTCGTGGCCGAGGACGCCGAGGTCGCCACCCGCCTGTGGGAGCACCTCGCCGGCTGGTACGTCACCGAGACGGGGCTGGACAACTCCACGCTGCTCGCACCCGTCGGCCCGGCCGACTACGTCTTCGTCAACCACGCGCGCTGGGACACCGGCCTGCTGGGATTCGCGGCCAGGCAGTTCGGCAAGAGCTCGTACCGCGGCTACGTCCTGGCGAACCTGCGGGCCAACGGGACGACGGCGATGCCGATCCTCTACCGGAAGGTCTGATGATGTCCGAGACTGGGACGTTCGACGGAAGAGTGGCCCTCGTGGCCGGGGCAAGCCGCGGGATCGGCGCCGGGACGGCACGGGCCTTCGCCCGCGAAGGTGCAGCCGTGGTGCTCGCCGCCCGGGACGGGCAGGCCCTGGAGTCGCTCGCTGCCCGGATCCGGGCCGAGGGAGGCCGCGCGATCGCCGTGCCCACCGATGTGGGCGACGCCGCAGCGATGGAGCGGCTGGTCGCCACCACGCTGGACACCTACGGCCGGCTCGATGCCGCATTCAACAACGCGACCGACGGGTCGTCCCTGGCCCCGCTGGCCGAGATCGACCCCGAGGACTTCGACCGCGCGATCCGCACCAACATCCGCGGCACGTTCCTCGGCATGAAGTACCAGATCGCGGCGATGCCGCACGGGTCGGGCGGGGCGATCGTGAACATGGCCTCGATCGCCGGCCTGCACGGCGTGGCCGGCCTCGCCGGGTACACCGCCGGCAAGGCCGGGATCATCGCGCTGACCCGGGTCGCGGCACTGGAATACGCCGACCAGGGGATCCGGGTCAACGCCGTGGCACCGGGCCCGATCCTCACCCACCGTCTCGAAGCGGCGGGCGAGCGGGCGCAGTTGCTGGCGGCCGAGGCGACGCCGATGCGACGGGTCGGCCGCGTCGCGGAGGTGTCGGCGGCGGTGCTCTGGCTCTGCTCCGACCAAGCCTCGTTCGTCACCGGGGCGGTACTGCCCATCGACGGCGGCCAGTTCGCCGGAGTCAAGCCGGCGCAGATGTACCGGCAGGGACCGGAGACGGAGCGGTCGGCGTCGTGAGGCGGCGCGCGGTGTCCACTGGGCGGTGCCTCAGGAGGCGGAGGTGCGTGAGGCGGCAGACCGTCACCGGGAGCACGTCCTGCTTGAGCCCGCGGTCGCTGCAGGCGGCGCACGGGTTGGCCGGGACGCCGGGGCCCTGGTCGGTGCCGACGGCCGAACCAGCCGACAATCGCCAGTTCGCGCAATCTGATGAACAGTCAGCATGGTTGTGTCGAACGCGATCGACGCGCACCCGATCACCCGGTAGACGGACTCTGACGTCACTCGGGGTCCGCCTCCGGAGTTTTCAGGTGGCGGGCCTACTTGGACTCGACCCAGCCGAACGGGTCGGCCCCGGCCGTCGACAGCGAAGGTGCCGCGCGGGCTCATCCTTGCCGGGAGGGCGCGGCGGCGAGGCTGGCGAGCAGCACGATCACGTTGATGCGTGTCGTCTTGTCGTTCGTCGCCGCCTGGTGGGCGTCGACGATCCGCGGGTCCACGTCCTCGCCCGGCGTGGCAAGGCCCACCCCCATCAGGTCGACGGTGTACGCGACGTACCGGGCGTGGTCGGCCGCGGCACTGGCGGCCGCGACGTGGTCGATACGGGCTGGGTCCGCACCGCGGATCAGCGCGGGGGTGGGCGGCGGCCCCAGCACATCCGCGATCCACCGCGAGAGGGCCTCCCGGGAACAGCCCCGTTCCAACTCGCAGGCCGCCGAGGCGGCAAGCGCCAGGCGGATCAGGAGCAAGCCGAACCACCTGGCGGCCTCGTCGGGAGGCGTCCTCACGCCAGCCGGTGGCATCACGGCCTCGTACAGAGCGGCGGTGTCACCGGCCCGTACTGCGGAGACGACGGCGTCCACGGCCGTGTCGATGGCATCCTGCTCGCTGGTCACGCCGCCGGTTCTCCTCAAAGGTCTGTGACAGGACACCAACGTAGCGCTCCCATGGACGGATTCGTGCCGCTTCTCCGCGGTTCACTCCCAAGCGGGACATCAGCGGTGCTTGCTCCGGCACGGACGTGTGGGACGGCTGGTACGAATCGAGGGCGCTCAAGAACCCCAGCCACCGAGTTCTGTCAGAACCCTTGCGTACCTGGGGGAGCAGCTTCCCTTCGCTGCACGAGCGCCTGGACAGGACCCCGCCACCATGGACAAGCTCTTTCTCGGCCTGCCGCAAGGCACGACTTGGCCGCTCGACCTCGCTACCTTTGAGGCACAACTGCGCGTGCTCGCCCGACGGTGTCCAGGGGGCAGGCCCGACACGGCCGGGCTTCGCGTGCTCCGGGCCGTCCGCCGCCGAAGGCGGAGCGGGCAGCCCGGGTGACGGCCCGTCGGGGCCTTCGGCGCTCGACTCATCAGGGCCGCCGAAACGGCCCCGACAGTCGCCCTGTGTGCCCCGGTGAGCTTGCACCGGGCACACGTCGTCCACAGGGGCGTGCTGGACGGTCCCGCGACCGCACTTGGCGACGGCGACGGCGGCGAGCGGTGAGGGCTTGGCGGGTTCCGTCTGCCCCGGATCACCGAGACCGAAGTCGAGTTGGAGGGCGGCAGTTGGGGGCGCGGATGGCTGCGGCGCCGGGGCCCGGTTGGCCCCTGGTGCTGGGAGCCGGCACCCGCGTTCTCCCTCGACCAGACCTTCGCCGCCACCTATTGGACCGCCGGCCCCGCGCAGCCGTACCTGCGGCTGCGCGTCCTGGCCACCTTCCCCTGGAAGAACGTTGACATCCTCGCGGTCACACCGGAGCGGCGCCAAGCGCTGGCTGCTGCCCTGCCTGACAGCCCGCGCGCCGCTGCCCTTGCCGCGCTGTTCGCACACCGCGGCAGTAGTGCGCGGGCCGGAGAGCGGCGCTTGGGCGAGAACGGCAACAGCGCGGGAACGGGCGAGCTACGTGTGCGCGGTCGATCGGCCGGACGGGAAGGCGGCCCTGACTGCCGAGGTGATGCTGACTGTCTGGGGGAGCATGCTGATCACCTGCGGAGAGGTACGGATCGACGATGCCGCCGCCTGGCGTGCGGCCCTTGAGGAGGCAGCCGGTACGCAGCACTCAGCCCGGCTGAGCCTGGACGAGGTCCGCACCGTGCTGGACGCCGCGTGGGCGGCCGCCGGGCAACTGCTGCCCCGCGCAGTGACCAACGATCCCGGAGCGCTGCCCTGGGCCGCCCCTCCCACGGTCGAGCTGCGGCTTAGCACCGAGCCGCCAGCCGCTGGAACAGCTCCTCGGGGACGTCATCGACCTGAGTCGCCTCGGCGCGACTGACCGCAGGATTCTGCGGCAGATGGCTCTGACAATCACAACAGCTCCCCTATTAAGCGACGCCGACCGCGCCGGCTTGATCACAACCGGGCTGGATTGGATGTACCAGAGCTTCGGGTTCATCGAAGCTCGTTGACGGGCGCTCTGCCGCCCTGCTGGCGTCGTCCGTCAGGGCGGGGTGGCTTGCCGTTTGGCCGGCTCCCGCTCGGTCACACCGCTGAAGGCTCTGCGTGCCGCTGATGGTGTTGCGTCGATGCGTCGATGCGGCGTGGCGGCGTGCGCGGCCGCCGCGGCGACGGCCATTGCTGCGGCTGGCCGCTGCGGCCCGGTGGTGTCGGTGGCGGTCTCTAGCCTGTCGCAATGATCCGTAGCGTGTTTGAGCAGCGTCCGCTTGATGCTGCCGTCGCTGACGCCGGGAGCGCGACGCTCGAGTTCGAACGGGCCAGGTCCTGGTTGCGCTCTGCGCTGGTTGGCGCCGTGGAGCCGTTGGGCGCCGAGGTGTGGGTCCTGGATACAGCCCTGGAGCAGATCGTGCTGGTCAGGCATCCGTGGCGCGGGCTGGTCCCGCCAGGTGGCAAGGTTGAGCCCGGAGAGTGTCCGCGTGATGGCGCGGCCCGGGAACTGGCCGAGGAGACTGGACTGCGGCCACGGTTGTTGGAGCGGCCCGCCGCGGTGGCGGTGCGGTCATTCGGCCCGGGTCTGCCGGTGACGCTGTCCCTGTCCTATGCCGCGATCGGCGACCCGGAACAGCCGCTGGTCGCGGAGGACGGGCAGCCCGCGACCTGGATGCGGCTGGACCAGGGCTGGGACAGCTGCTTCCCCGATGACGCGCTGCGCATCCGACATACGTGAAGCTTCTGAGATCGGGTTCCGCTGCCTGGTGAGTGTGGCCGCGCCAGGTTCTGTGATGTCGTCTTGCGGATTTCGGGCCGCTGCTGCCGATAGGGCGGTTCGGTCCGTACCCGCTGCGTCTGCGTGACCAGCTTGTGCGACCAGCTCGGCCTGGAGATCGCGACCGGTGCGGCCCGGGTGCAGGACCCAGGCGCAGGGAGATCGCCCCGGGCTCGTGCACGGTGGTCGCCGACCACCCGGCGCTGCGGTAAGGCCGGCCGCCAGGGCTCAGGCCGGATACGCGTGCGCCTGCGCCGCTGCCACCGAGGCCCAGACCCGCGCGCCCGGGGTCAGGTCGAGTTCGGCGGCCGCCGCCGGAGGGAGGTCGGCGACCAGCTCCAACGCGCCGGTCAGCTCGGCCCGTACCTGGTCGCCGTGCAGGTCGAGCCCGGCCACCGTGAGCTCCCAGAGGTTGCGGGCGTCGGCGGCGGGCCGCTCGCGGTGGAGGGTCACGGCGGCGGGCGCGAACGCCACGAAGGCGGGCCCGGACACCTCTTCGGCCGCCGCCAGCGTCACGCCGTCCGCCAGTCGCACCAACTGCCCTTCGCCGGTGCCCTGGTAAAGGTTCAGGCCGACCAGCCGGGCGATGTAGTCGGTGCGCGGCCGGCGGGCGACCTCGGCGGGGGTGCCGGACTGCACCTCGGTGCCGTCCTCGATCACCACCAGCCGGTCGGCCAGCACCATCGCGTCCAGCGGGTCGTGCGTGACCAGCACCGCGACCGCCTCGAACTCGGCCAGGTGCCGCCGCAGTTGGGAGCGGACATCGAGCCGGGTGCGGGCGTCCAGGGCGGCCAGCGGCTCGTCCAGCAGCAGCAGCCGGGGCCGCACCGCCAGCGCCCGGGCCAGCGCCACCCGTTGGGCCTGCCCGCCGGAGAGCTTGGCCGGGCGGGCGGCGGCGTGCTCGGCCAGGCCCATCCGCTCCAGCCAACTCGCCGCCACGGCCCGTGACTCGCGCTTCGACTGCCCCTGGCAGCGCAGCCCGAAGCCGACGTTGTCCAGCGCGCTGAGGTGCGGGAAGAGTAGGTAGTCCTGGAACACCACGCCGACCGGGCGCCGCTCGGCGGGGGTGTGCCGGCCGGCCGCCGGCTCCTCCAACGACCGTCCGTCCAACCGCAGGTGTCCGCCGCTGAGCGGCAGCAGGCCGGCCAGCGCGCGCAGCGCCGTCGACTTGCCCGCGCCGTTCGGGCCGAGCAGCGCGATCACCTCGCCGGCGGCGGCCCGCAGTCGCAGGTCGAGCGTGAAGCCCGCCCGCTCGACCCGCAGATGGGCTTCCAGGCCCGCTTTCTGACGGTCCGTCATGTTGCGCTCAGCCATCGTCCGCGCAGCCCCACCAGGACCGTGATCGAGACCGCGAGCAGCACCAGGCTGAGCGCGATCGCCGCCTCGGGATCGTTCTCCAGGGCCAGGTAGACCGCCAGTGGCATGGTCTGGGTGGTGCCGGGGAAGTTCCCGGCGAAGGTGATCGTGGCGCCGAACTCGCCCAGCGCGCGGGCCCAGGCGAGCACCGCGCCGGCCGCCACCCCGGGGGCGATCAGCGGCAGCGTGACCCGCCGGAACGCGGTCAGCCGGGAGGCGCCGAGGGTGGCCGCCGCCTCCTCGTAGCGCGGATCGGCGGCCCGCAGCGCGCCCTCCACACTGATCACCAGGAACGGCATCGCGACGAAGGCCTCGGCGACCACCACCCCGGGGGTGGTGAACGGCAGGGTGATCCCGAAGGCGGAGTCCAGCCAGCGCCCGACGATCCCGTTGCGCCCCAGCACCAGCAGCAGCGCCACCCCGCCGACCACCGGCGGCAGCACCAGCGGCAGGGTCACCAGGGCGCGGATCACCCGCCGCCCGGGGAACTCGGTGCGCGCCAGCAGCCAGGCCAGCGGCACCCCGAGCACCAGCGAGATCGCCGTGGCGGCGGTGGCGCAGATCAGCGAGAGCCGCAGCGCCTGCCAGACCTCGGCGCTGGACAGCTCCGCCGGCAGCGACCGCCAGGGGGCCTTGACCAGCAGGCCCACCAGCGGCAGCACCAGGAAGACCAGTCCGAGCAGGGCCGGCAGCAGCAGCGCGATCGGGATCCGGGGCCGGGGGGCCCGCCTGGTCACGATGACAGCCTCAGGAGGCCGCGGCCGAGGGGGCGGCGGACGAGGCGCTCGGCAGCTGGAAGCCCGCCGCCGTCAGCACCGCGAGGCCGGCCGGCGACTCGACGTACTGCTCGAAGGCCTTGGCACCGTCCGGGTTCGGCGCCTTGGCCAGGTCGGCGATCGGGTAGTCGTTGATCGCCTTGGCGGCCTCCGGGAAGTTCACGCCCGCCACCTTGCCGTTGGCCGACTTGACGTCGGTCTGGTAGACGATCGAGGCGTCCACCTCGCCGAGCTCGACCTTGGTCAGCGCGCTGGTGACGTCCTGCTCCAGGGTGACCGGGGTCAGGTTGACGTTGCCGAGCTTGAGGGCGGTCACGGCGGCCGCGCCGCACGGGACCTGCTGCGCGCAGAGCGCCACCTTGACGCCGGGGGCGGCGAGCGACTGGAGCGAGGTGAGGTGCTTCGGGTTGCCGTTGGCGACCGCGATCTCCAGCGTGTTGCGGACGAAGACGGTGGGGGTGTCGGCGGCGCCCTTGGCGTCGGTGACGGTCTTCATGGTGGCCGGCGAGGCGGCGGCGAAGACGTCGGCCGGGGCGCCGGAGACGATGCTCTGGGCCAGCGCGGAGCTGCCACCGAAGTTGAACTTCACCGTGGTGCCGGGGTGGGCGGCCTCGAAGCTCTTGCCGAGCGCGGTGAAGGCGTCCTGCAGCGAGGCGGCGGCGAAGACCGTGATGGTCCCCTTGACGGCCGGGCCGGACGAGGACGCGGCGGCCGCCGAGGACGACGAGCCGGCGCTGCTCGACTTCGCCGAGCTGCCGCAGGCGCTCAGGCCACCGGCCAGCGCGAGTGCGACGAGAGCGGCCGCGGCGGTACGGATCCGGGTGGTGGGCATGCTGTTCCCCTCCTGCCAGGTCCTCAGGGACCCGGCGGTGCGGTCAAGGTGCGGGCCGGTCCGCCGCGCCGTGCGACGGAAGGTGGCGACCCTGGCTCCGCCGGGACGTGCGCGAGGGCCCAGTGCGCGCGCGGTGACTGCCGGGGTGGCGGTGACCAGAGCGGCGCCTGAGCCTGCTGTGCTCGTATCTGCGGGCGTTGTGGCGATCATAGTGCCGCAGATGCGAGCCTGAAATCCCCTGTGCCTTTGCACAGCGTGCCCGTCCCCAAACGCTGGTGCCGGCTGTGCGAACGTTCGGACGCCGCTGCTTCCGGTGGCCGAAAACCGCTGGCCGGGGCGGTCGTCCAGGCAGCAGAGTGGGCCGACCGGAACGATTCACCGGTCCATTCCGGCCCGATTTCCGATCGACTCCAGGGGGAGAACATCCGATGTCCACGCTACGGGTCACCGCCGAGCGGCTGACCGTGCTCGAGCACCCCAACGCCGACGCGCTGGAGCTGGCCCAGGTCGGCCTGTACCGCGCGGTGGTGGCCAAGGGCGCCTACCGCACCGGCGACTACGCGCTCTACATCCCCGAGCAGTCGGTGCTGCCCGCCGCGCTGATCGAGGAGCTGGGGCTGACCGGCAAGCTGGCCGGGTCCGGCGCGGACCGGGTCAGGGCGGTGCGGCTGCGCGGCGAGCTCTCCCAGGGCATCGTCTGCCGCCCGCGCGCGCTGGCCGGCACCGACCTGGCCGAGGCCGCCGCCGAGGGCCGCGACTTCGCCGGGCAGCTCGGCATCACCAAGTGGCAGCCGCCGATCCCGACCGCGATGAACGGCGAGTTGGAGCCGGCCCCCGAGCTGCTGCCCTGGGTCGACATCGAGAACCTGCAGCGGTTCCCCGACATCTTCGAGCCGGGCGAACCGGTGGTGCTGACCGAGAAACTGCACGGCAGCTGCTGCCTGTTCACCTACCACGTCGCCACCGGCGAGGTGCAGGTCTCCTCCAAGGGCGTCGGCGCGCAGCACCTGGCGCTGAAGGCCGACGACCGCAACCTCTACTGGCGGGCGGTGCGCGCGCACGGCGTGCCGGCGGTGGCCGCCGCGCTGGCCGAGCGGCTGGGGGCCGAGCGCATCGGCATCTTCGGCGAGGTCTTCGGCACGGGCGTGCAGGACCTGACGTACGGCAGCTCGGGCCGCGCCGAACTGCCGGGCTACGCGGTCTTCGACGTCTCGGCGCTGATCGACGGTCAGCTGCACTGGCTCTCCGCCGCGCAACTGCTCAGCGGGCAGCTGCCGCTGGTGCCGGAGCTGTGGCGCGGGCCGTTCGACCCGGCCGTGGTGCTGGCCCACGCCGAGGGCCGGGAGACCGTCTCGGGACGGGCGCTGCACCTGCGCGAGGGCGTGGTGATCAGGCCCGTGGTCGAGCGGCACAGCCCGGTGCTCGGCGGCCGGGCGATCGCCAAGGCGGTCAGCGGCGCGTACCTGACCCGCAAGGGCGGCACCGAGTTCGAGTGACCGGACCCAGTGGCGGGCCCGGTCGACCGGCGGCGACGCACCGGGCTGACGTGGTGTCAGGGGACGGCGCCGATTGGACCGTACGCTGACAAATGTGATCACGGACCAGGACCCGAAAGTCGGCGAACCGGCGGCCGACCGCCACTGGGCCCGGCTGCTCGACGGCTATCGGCGCACCCGGGCCCGGGTTGCCGCCCGGGTCGGCGAGCAGGCGGCGGCCCAGCGGACGGCCGCGCTCGGCCATGAACTCGCCCTCGGCGCCCCGGCCCCGATCGCCGCCGCGCTCTTCGATCCGGCCGCCGGACCGGGGGCGGCGGCCGGCGAGCGGGACGGCTGGGTCGGGCCGCTCTGGGAGGTGCTGGCGGCCCGGCAGCCCTGGGCGGTACTGGCCCGGCTGCCGCTGCCCGAGCCGGTGCGCACCCTGGCCGCGCACACCCGGGTGCTGCTCGGCGAGGACCTGACGGATGGCCGGGAGGTCAGCCCGGGAAGCGCGGTCCCGCTGGTGCTGCTCCCCTGGGAGCAGGCCGGCTGGGAGCCCGCGCACCGGGTCACCGCCTACCGGGCCGACGGCGCGGCCACCTCGCACTTCCCGCTGCCGGACAGCCGCGAGGGGCTGGGCCCGGTCCGGCTGCCCGCACCGGGGCCGGCGCTGCCCGGCGCCGAGCAGCCGGCCACCGCCGCGCTGCGCGGCCTGTGCGACTGGCTGGACGCCCGCTGCCTGCGCGGCACCGCCCCGCAGGCCGCCGCGCTGTTCGCCGGCACCGGCGCTCCGCACGTCGAGACCGTCGCGGGCTACCTGCCGTTCGCCACCGTCTACCCCGCCCTGGTGCGGGCCGGTTCGGGCGCCGGTGCCTACGGGCGCTCGGGCGGCGCGGCGCGTGGCCGGCTGGCGGTCTGGCGGGTGCTGGCCGCGATGGCCGACCCGGCGGGGCGCCGCTCGGTCGCGGGGGTGGCGGCCCTGGTGGCCCGGATGCGCTGCTTCACCTGGTGCGAGAGCGCCGACGAGGTCTGGCACCTGCACCTCGCGCTGGAGGACCCCGCGACCGGCCTGGCCTGGGCGGTCAGCGGCAGCGACTACGACTGAACGGGAGGGCCGGCAGGGGGTGCGCCGGTGGGTGGGTGAGGACCGCCGTCGCGTGCTCCCGTCAAGCGATGCAGTGGTACTCGCCTACGAGACCGGCCTGGTGATCCCGGGCGGGGCGGGCCAGGTCAGTGCGTCACTTGGTGTGACGGAGAGTCAAAACTGCTGTATGGCAGGATGATCACATGATCAAGGGAGTCCTGTTCGATTTCTCCGGCACCCTCTTCCGGATCGAGTCGGCCGAGCGCTGGTGGGCGGCCGTCTCCTCGGCGGCGGGTCTCGCGCTCAGCGCCGAGGAGTTGGCCGAAGGGGGGCGCCGGCTCGAGGTCAGCGGCGCGCTGCCGGGCGGTCCCGCCCCTCGGGCGGTGCCCCCGGAGCTGGCCGAGGCCTGGGCGACCCGGGACCTGAGCGCCGACCGGCACCGGGCGGCGTACGCGGGGCTGGTCCGGGCGGCCGGTTCGCCGATGGCGGAGTTGGCCGACGCGCTGTACGACCGTCATATGACCCCTGAAGCCTGGGATCCGTATCCCGACGCCGAGTCGACGCTGCGTGAGCTGCGCCGGCGGGGGGTTCCGATCGCGGTGGTGAGCAACATCGGCTGGGACCTGCGGCCGGTCTTCCGGGCGCACGGGCTGGACGAGTTGGTCGACGCCTACCTGCTCTCCTTCGAGTTCGGCGCGCAGAAGCCGCACCCGTCGATCTTCCAGGAGGCCTGCGACCGGCTCGGGTTGGCGCCGCAGGACGTCCTGATGGTGGGCGACGACCGCCGGGCCGATGTCGGAGCGGCCGCGCTGGGCTGCTCGCTGCACCTGGTCGACCACCTGCCGGTCGACCGGCGTCCGGCCGGGCTGAGCCCGCTGCTGGAGCTGCTGAACTGACCGACGGGCCGGTCCGCCGTCGGCTCGTGGCCAGCGCGGGGGGCGCCCGTGACCTCGGGGGTGGGCGTGTCGTTGACAGCACGGTACGAGGCCGCTGGACTCTGAACTAAGGTAAGCCTAACCTAATCTTGGCTAGCCTTGTGGGAGTCTCTCGTGAGCATCACCACCGAACCCACCCCCCTGGCCGGCGGCGCGATCCTGCACCGCCAGCAGGTCCGCGAGTCCGCCGCCCGCACCTACGCGCGCTCGTTCCCGATCGTGCCGGTGCGCGCCAACGGCATGACGGTCGAGGGCGCGGACGGCCGCCGCTACCTCGACTGCCTCTCCGGCGCCGGCACCCTCGCGCTCGGCCACAACCACCCGGTGGTGCTCGAGGCGATCCGCCGCACGCTGGACAGCGGGGCGCCGCTGCACCTGCTCGACCTGGCCACCGCCGAGAAGGACGACTTCACCACCGCGCTGCTGGAGAGCCTGCCCGCCGCCTTCGCGGAGCGGGCCCGGGTGCACTTCTGCGGCCCGGCCGGCACCGACGCGGTGGAGGCCGCGCTCAAGCTGATGCAGATCAGCACCGGGCGGCGCGGCACCCTGGCCTTCACCGGCGGCTACCACGGCATGACGGCCGGCGCGCTCGCGGTGACCGGCAACGTCGCGGTCAAGGAGCCGCTGCCCAGCGGCGGCGAGGTCACCCGGCTGCCCTACCCGTACGCCTACCGCTGCCCGTTCGGGGTCGGCGGCGCGGCGGCCGAGCGGCTGGCCGCCGACTACACCGAGCGGCTGCTCGACGACCCGCTGGGCGGCGTGGTGCGGCCCGCCGCGATGATCGTGGAGGCGGTGCAGGGCGAGGGCGGCGCGGTGCCGGCGCCCGACGACTGGCTGCGCGCGATGCGCCGGATCACCGCCGAGCGCGGCATCCCGCTGATCCTGGACGAGGTGCAGACCGGGGTCGGCCGGACCGGTGCGATGTGGGCCGTCGAGCACAGCGGGATCGTGCCGGACGCGATGGTGCTCTCCAAGGCGATCGGCGGCAGCCTGCCGCTCGCGGTGGTGGTCTACCGGGAGGAGTACGACCGCTGGCGCCCCGGCGCGCACACCGGCACCTTCCGGGGCAACACCCTGGCGATGGCGGCCGGCACCGCGACGCTGCGGTACGTGGCCGCGCACGGCCTGGCGCAGCGCGCGGCACAGGTCGGGCGCCGGCTGCTGACCGAGCTGACGGCGCTCCAGGGGCGGCTGCCGGTGATCGGTGACGTACGCGGGCGCGGGCTGATGATCGGCGTCGAACTGGTCGATCCGGCGGGCGAGTCGGACTCCTGCGGTGCCCGGCCGGCCGACCCCGCGCTCGCGACGCGGGTCCGGGAGGCCTGCCTGGCGCGCGGGTTGATCGTCGAGCTGGGCGGACGGCACGACGCGGTGCTGCGGCTGCTGCCGCCGCTGACCATCACCGACGAGCAGGTGGACGCGGTGCTGGAGCGGCTGGCCGAGGCGATCGCGGCGGCCGTCGAAGGTGCGGCATGACCGAGGATCGGAAACGGTCACGGGGGGCGGCCCGGGCGGGCGCGCTGACGCTGCCCCAGCCGGACGGCTCGGACGGCTCGGACGGCCCGGGCGGCTCGGATGGCTCAGCTGGGCCGACGTCGCCCCGGCCGCTCGGGCTGCCCGCGCTGGCGGGCGGGGTGGACGGCCCGGCGGCGCTGCGCCCATTGCTGGCCGCCGTGCTGGACGCGCTGGCGGTCGGGGCGGCCCGCCGGGGTGGCCCGCTGGCGGCGGGCGAGCCGCGCGCGCTGGCCGCGCAGGTGGCGCAGGCCGTCGGGGCGCCGAGCGCCGTCGGTGCTCCCGGCAGCGCCGGCGCCACGGCGCCGACCGACGCCGCCGCGCTGATCGCGCTCACCGAACTGCTGGCCCACGGCAGCGCCGACCCCGCCGACCCGGCCTGCGCCGCGCACCTGCACTGCCCGCCGCTGGCCGTCGCGGTCGCCGCCGACCTCGCGGTCAGCGTGCTCAACCCCTCGCTCGACTCCTGGGACCAGGCGCCCGCCGCCACCGTGCTGGAGACCGAACTACTGGCCGAGCTGGCCGCGTTGGTCGGCTACCGGCCGGACCGGGCGGCCGGGGTGCTCACCTCGGGCGGTACCGAGTCCAACCTGCTCGGCCTGCTGCTGGCCCGTGACCAGCTGCTGCCGGGCCAGGTGGAGCTGGACGGCGTCGACCGCGCGCGCCGGCCACGGATCTTCGCCTCCCGGGCCGCCCACTTCTCGATCCAGCGCGCCGCCGCCGTGCTGGGCCTCGGTGAGCGGGCCGTGGTCGCGGTCGACGTCGACCGCGACCAGCGGATGGACCCGGCGGCACTCGCCACGGCGCTCACCGCCGCCCGGCGGAGCGGCCAGACCCCGCTCGCGGTGGTCGCCACCGCCGGCACCACCGACACCGGCGCGATCGACCCGCTGCACCGCTGCGCCGACCTGGCCGCCGAGTACGGCGCCTGGCTGCACGTGGACGCCGCGTACGGCGGCGGCGCGCTGCTCTCCGACCGGCTGGCCCCGCTGCTGGACGGCCTGCACCGGGCCGACTCCGTCTCGCTGGACTGGCACAAGCTGGGCTGGCAGCCGGTGGCGGCCGGGATCTTCCTGGTCCGCCGCGCCGAGAGCTACGCCCCGCTGGCCCGCCGGGTCGCCTACCTCAACCCGGCCGACGACGAGGCGGCGGGCTATCCGAGCCTGCTGGGCCGCTCGCTGCGCACCACCCGGCGGGCCGACGCCTTCTCGATCGCGGTCACCCTGCGCACCCTGGGACGGGCCGGCCTCGGGCAACTGGTCGACCGCTGCCACCAGTTGGCCCAGGCGGCGGCCGGGTTGATCCGGCGCCGCGCCGAGCTGGAACTGCACGGCGATCCGCTGCTGACCACCGTCCTCTTCCGTGCGCTGCCCGCCGATCCGGCCGGCCGGGCGGATCCGTCGGCCGTCGACGCCTTCAACGCCGAGCTGCGCCGCCGACTGCTGTCCGGCGGGCTGGCCGTCCTGGGACGCACCGAACTCCCGTCGCTTGTACCGGGAGTGACGGCGGGTCTGGTCAGGCTGAAGCTCACCCTGCTCAATCCGCACACCACCGAGGCCGAGCTGGCCCGGCTGCTGGACCTGGTGGTCGAGACCGGGCGCGATCTGGGGTAGCGGCGGTGCAATTCGGGAAAGGGGCGCGGCGCACAGCGCGCGGCCGGCCGGGCCGCCGCAGAATTGGTGGAAAGCACATCGGCGTGACGCATCGTGAGGAATTCGGAAAGCACTGCCTGGACGTTTCCTGGAACTCCTGGGAAAACAAGGGAGATTGGTGCGGGCGGGGCGTCGGGCGATTGTTTCCGGCCGTGCCATGGGCGATTTTTCGCCAACCGCCGGTCATTGGTTGCGGAGCAGCCGACCGGCGGCGATAGCTTCTAGTAGTCGCCGCCACACCGGGAGCACACGGCGCCCAGGGACTAGCGGCACAAGGGGGACCCGTCATGCGCAACCGCGGATTCGCGGTGGCTGCGGCATGTCGTAGCGATCGGGCGCGGCCGGCGACGGCCCCGGCGTCCGTGGTGGCCACCCCCGACGGCGCACCCGTGCCACCCGCGCTCCGGGTGGCGGTGGTCCCGGACCCGGTGTGACCCGGGCGCGCCCCGCGGCCGCCCGGGGCCTGCCCGGCGGGACCGGTCGGACCGGCCCTGGTTTCGCCGGGCGTGAATTCAGCGTCACATTTCGATGAACGCCCGTCAATAGTCCGGTGTTCGGCCGCTCGCTGCTGCCCGCGGCGAGCCGCCCCCGGATTCGCGCGCGCCGCCGTTCGGCTGCCGCGCCCAGCCCGTGCCCGATCGGCCGGGCGGTTTTTCCCTGGATCGTGACTTGTTCCCCTGACTTGCTGCGACCTCACCCCGAGGGTGAATCCAGCCATGCCACGCGGAGGCCGCGCCATGAGCGAATCGCTCATCAGCACCAAGCCCAGCCCGTACCAGGCACTGCCCTTCTCCGACCGCTGCCGCCGGCTGTGGCTGCGCGGCGACCACCTGCTGATCGGAGTCAGCCCCGGCAACAGCTACTTCAGCGCTCGGCGCATCGCCGAACTGGTGACCTGGGGAAGGGAGTTCTTCGACGCGGTGGACGTCGTCCACGCCGACCTGCACGTCGATGCGCAGTTCGAGGCCTTCGGCTACACCCCCGAGCACGCGAAGCGCCGGGCCGCCAAGGAGGTGCGCACCACCGCCCGGCGGATCGAGCGCGGCCTCGCCGAGGCCGGCCTCAACCGGGTCGCCATGCACGCGCTCTCCGACTTCCTGGCCGCGCCGGCCTACCAGCGGCTGCACGCCGAGGTGCGGCGGGCGCTGCGCGAGGACCCGGTCCTCCGGGAGGCCGCCGAGGGCATGGCGCGGGCCTTCCTGGCCGGCCGACTGCCGACCGGAGTGGCTGCCGACGCCGGGCAGTTGGCCGCCGGGCTGCGCTACATCTGCGCGGAACTGCCGTTCTTCCTGGACACCCCCGCGCTGCTCGGCAGGGCCAGTTCGATCTCCTGCTACCACGTCGAACTCCCGCTGACGCCAGTGCTGTTCGGCCGTAGCGAGGGGCTGCGCGCGGCGCCCACCCAGGGATACGCGGTGGTCCGGCCGGTCGAGGAGCCGTCACCGGAGGCCACCGAGCCGCTCGCCGCCTGACCGGCTCCAACGAGCCAACAGCCCTGCCTGTCAAGGCCGTTCAACATCGTTCAATGTCGTTCCAGCTGATCCACGTCAGTCAAGGAGAAACACCTACATGACCACCAGCACGCCGGACCGAGCCGAGCTGCCGACTTTCCCACTCTCCCGGCGCGGCGACGTGCTCCCCGCGGAGGCCGAACGGCTGCGCGCGGAACAGCCGGTGGCCCGGGTCCGGACCATGACCGGCGACGAGGCCTGGCTGGTGAGCAACTACCGGCTGGCCAAGCAGGTGCTGGAGGACGACCGGTTCAGCCTCAAGGACACCGCCAACCCCGGCGTGCCGCGCCAGTACGCACTGACCATCCCGCCGGAGGTGGTCGACAACATGGGCAACATCAACAGCGCGGGGCTGCGCGACGCCGTGATGAAGGCCCTCTCGCCGCGCGCCGACCAGGAGTTGGGCGGCTGGCTGGAGGCACAGGCGCACCAGCTGCTCGACCGGGTGGTCGCCGACGGCGCGCCCGCCGACCTGCGGGACGCCTTCGCCGATCCGTACTCCGCCGCGCTGCACTGCCGGTTGCTCGGCATCCCCACCGACGACTGGCGGCGGCTGATGTCCGGGATCGACCTCGCGTTCATCACCAGCCCCCGGCCCTTCGAGGGTTCGGCCCCCAACTGGTACAAGGACCTCGGCTACCTGCTGGACCGGCTGAACGCCGACCCGGCGCCCACCCGGGGCCTGCTCGGCCGGTTCGTCGAGCTGCGGCGCTCGCCGGACGTCTCGGACCAGGTGGGTGACGAACTGCTGGCCACCGTGGCCCTGTCGCTCTTCGGCGCGGGCGCGGTGAGCACCTCGGCCTTCCTGCAGCACGCGATCATCGCGCTCGCCCGGCAGCCCGAGCTGGCCGACCGGCTGCGCGCCGAACCGGCCGTGATCGGGCGCGCGGTGGACGAACTGCTGCGCTACAACCTCTCGATCGGCGACGCGCTGCCCCGGATCGCGCTGGCGGACGTGCGGGTCGGTGAGGTGGCGATCAAGGCGGGCGAGCTGGTGCTGATCCTGATCGAGGGCGCCAACCACGACCCGGAGGTCTTCCCCGAACCGCAGCGGATCGACTTCGACCGGACGAGCAACCCGCACCTGGCCTTCGGGGGTGGCCGGCACTTCTGCCCCGCCTCCGCCCTCGGTCGCACCCACGCGGAGATCGCGCTGACCGCCCTGGTAACGCGGCTGCCCGGCCTGCGGCTGGCGCTGCCGGCGGCGCAACTGGCCTGGCGTCCGGGCTTCATCAAGCGCCTGCCGGAGCGGCTGCCGGTGCTCTGGTGAGCTGAGCCGAAGGGGGTTCGACGACAGGCCTTAGCGGCTCTGGTCGTCCTGCCCGAGCAGGATCGCGCGGGTCCGCTCCCAGGTCTGCTGGTCGCAGGCGACCAGCAGACCGTCCTCGCCGCCGGGCGGGTCGGCGCGGTAGGGGGAGCCGTCCAGCCGGGCCGAGACGCCGCCGCTCTCGCGGACCAGCAGCGAGCCGGGGGCGTGGTCCCAGGGCAGGGTGCGCCAGTAGAAGAGGAAGTCCATCTCGCCGTCGGCGATCAGCGGGTACTCGATGCCGGCCGCCCGCCGACCCTCCGTCAGCTGTCCGAAGGCGGACGGCTCGGCCGTGAGGCCGGGGAACCGGCCCACGCGCAGGTAGGACTTGGCCAGGCCGCGCCACCGGGCCGGATCGGGGTGGGCCGGGGTGCGGGTCAGCCGGTGGCCGTCGCGCCAGGCGCCCGCGCCCAGTTCGGCGCTGTAGGCGGTGCGGGTGACCGGATGCCAGATCCAGGCCGCGACCGCCTGCCCGTCGCGGACCAGTGAGGCCATCACGGCGAAGTCGGGTCGCCCGGCGACGAAGTTGCCGGTCCCGTCGATCGGGTCGACCAGCCAGCAGGCGGGCTCGTTCTGCAGCGCCCGGGCCAGCCCGGGATCGGCGGCCACCGCCTCCTCGCCCACCACCGGCACGGGCAGCAGTTCGCGCAGCCGCCGGGTGATGATCATCTCGGCCTCCCGGTCGGCGACGGTCACCAGGTCCCCGGGGGCCTTCTCGATCACCTCGCCGGCCGCCAGCGCCCGAAACCGCGGCTCAACGGCCTGCGCCGATGCCTCGACGAGGATCTCGGCCACCTTCTCCATGAGCACGCCGGTGCGCTCCCTTCGCTCGGCTACCACTCTCGCACGCTCGATCGGCCGCGACGCGCGCCGACCACCCGCTGGACACCGTCCGCGCGTCGCCCGTCCACCGGATCGAGCGCTCTCTAGTCAAGGGGCGGCCGCCCCGCCAGCCGGGCGACCTGACGGCGTCCCAGCTCGGTGGTCCGCCGCATGTGGCGGATCAGCAGCGCCAGTTCGGCCTCGTCGTCCTCGGTGAAGAGCGCGTCCCAGTCCGGGCTCAGCTCGCGCCACAGGTCGCCGAAGCGCACCATCGCCGCCGGGACCAGCTGGACCAGGACCCGGCGCCGGTCCTGGGTGTCGCGGGCGCGGGTCACATAGCCCGCCTTCTCCAGCCGGTCGACCAGGCGGGTGGCCGAGCCACTGGTCAGCCCGGTCAGCTCGGCGATCTGGCCGGTGGTGACGGCGCCCGCTTCGAGCGAGAGCAGGTTGAGGCACTGCACGTCCGTGGGGTGCAGGCCCAGGTGGTCGGCGACGGCCTGGTTGAACAGCACGTAGGAGGCGATGTAGCGCCGGGACTCGGCGCGCAGCTCGGCCAGCAGGTCTTCGCGGGTCATCCGGTCCTCGCGGGTCATGGGCCCTCCGTAATTAGTTGCGCCACGCAGGCAATGGTTTTAGGTTTGCTGCATGACACAGCAATTCTATGCCGTCACCGGTGCCACCGGTGCCCAGGGCGGCGCCGTCGTCCACGCCCTGCGCCGCGCCGGCCACCCGGTCCGCGCGCTGACCCGCGACCCCGCCTCGCCCGCCGCCGCCGAGCTGCGCGCGCTCGGCGCGGAGGTCGTCCGGGCCGACTTCGACGACCCGGCCTCGCTGCTCGCCGCCCTCACCGGGGCCGACGCGCTCTTCGCGATGTCCACGCCGTTCGGCGCCGGGTCCACGCCGTTCAGCACCGGCTTCGCCGCCGAGACCCGCCAGGGCATCGCGCTGCTGGACGCGGCGGTGGCGGCGGGCACCGTGCGGCACGTGGTGTTCAGCTCCGCGTCCAACGCCGACCGCGGCACCGGGATCCCGCACTTCGAGAGCAAGCACCTGATCGAGCGGCACCTGGCGACCCTGCCGCTCGGCCACACGATCCTGGGCCCCGGTGTCTTCATGGAGAACTACGCCAACAGCTGGACCCTGGAGCTGCTGCGCCAGGGCGTGCTCGCGCTGCCGATGCCGGGCGACCGGCCGCTGCCGGTGATCGCGGCGGCCGACATCGGCGCCTTCGCGGCCCTCGCCCTCACCCGGCCCGAGCGCTTCGCCGGCCGCCGGATCGACATCGCCTCGCAGTGGCGCACGCCGGTCCAGCTCGCCGCGGCGATCAGCGCGGCCTGCGGGCGCGAGATCGTCCACCGGGAGGTCCCGTTGGCCGAGGTGGCGGGCTACTCGCCGGACCTGGCGGCGATGTTCCGCTACTTCCAGCAGGTCGGCCTGGAGGTGGACGTCGAGGCGCTGCACCGGGACCACCCGGAGGTCGGCTGGCACACCATGGCGCGCTGGGCCGCCGAACGGACCTGGGACCTGGGCTGACGCACCGAGCTCGCTGCCGCCCCCGCTACCGCCGCCGGCGCAGCAACTCCTCGTACTCGGCGTGCACCCGGCGGTCCAGCGCCAGGCCGAACTGGGCGTCCGCCACGGTGCGGGCCAGCGGGCGGATCCGGGTCAGCTGCTCGGTCAGGTGGGCGGCCTCGCCCGGCGGCAGCGGCCGCTCGTCGGCCAGCACGGCGAGCAACTGGTCGCGGATCAGGCCGACGAAGACCTCGGCCACCGCGTCCGCGTACTCCTGGGCCTTGCGGCTGGCGTCCAGCACGGCGGCCAGCGGCACGCCCTCCTCGATCAGCGCGACGGTGGCGTCCATCAGTCGGCGGCTGACGTGCGTGATGCCGTCGTCGGTGACCGTGATGTAGCCCTGGGCCAGCGACTCGGCGGTGTTGGCCTCGGTCAGCTGGTCGCCGAAGGCCGCGCGCAGTTCGTCCCAGCTCAGCGAGACCGGGGTCTCGTCCGACCACGGGGAGATGATCGCGGCCTCCAGGCCGATCAGCGCGGCCACGCCCCGGCCGCTCTCGCCGGCGCCGATCAGCTCGGCGATGCCGCCCAGGGTGTGGCCGCGCTCCAGGAGTTCGGCGATCACCCGCAGCCGGGCCAGATGCGCCTGGCCGTACCAGGCGATCCGGCCCGCCATCCGCGGCGGCGGCAGCAGCTTGCGCTCGCGGTAGAAGCGCAGCGTGCGGGTGGTGATGCCGGCCGCCGCCGCGAGCTCGGCCACCCGGTACTCGCGGGGCCCGCTCTCTCCCCCCGAGCCCTCGCTCTCCGCGCCCTCGCTCTCTGGCACCTCGATCTCTGACACGCCGCCAGCATAGGGCGGGGAGCAGGGGAAAATCGGCCCGGTCGGACTCCTTCCTAGACGCGCTGTCAACAGCTACCCTGCCAATCGTGCCAGTAATCACTGGCGCGATTGGCCTCCTCGTACGCTTAGGCGCCCCCAAGAGAGGACCCGCCGCATGGCAGCCAGCAGCTCCGAGCAACGCACCCGGCCGCAGTCACCCGAGGCCGTCCCGCATGTGCGGGTCGCCGTGATCGGCTCCGGCTTCGGTGGGATCGGCGCCGGCGTGCGGCTGCGCCGGGCCGGCATCACCGACTTCGTGATCCTGGAGCGGGCCGACTCGGTCGGCGGCACCTGGCGCGACAACAGCTACCCCGGCTGCGCCTGCGACGTCCCCTCGCACCTCTACTCCTTCTCCTTCGCGCTCAACCCCGACTGGCCGCGCAGCTTCTCCGGCCAGGGCGAGATCCGCGCCTACCTGGAGCGGGTCACCGACACCTTCGGCGTGCGCCCGCACCTGCGGCTCAACCACGAGGTCATCGAGGCCCGCTGGGAGGCCGAGCAGGCCCGCTGGCGGGTCACCACCACGCGCGGCTGCTGGACCGCCGACGCCCTGGTCTCCGCCACCGGACCGCTCTCCGACCCGGCCGTCCCCGAGCTGCCGGGGCTGGCGGAGTTCCCCGGCCAGGTCTTCCACTCCTCCCAGTGGGACCACGACCTCGACCTGACCGGCAAGCGGGTCGCGGTGGTGGGCACCGGCGCCTCGGCGATCCAGATCGTGCCCGCGATCCAGCCCAGGGTCGGCCGGCTGACGCTCTTCCAGCGCACCCCCGGCTGGGTGCTGCCGAAGGTGGACCGGGAGATCAGCGAGCTGGAGAAGCGGGTGCACCGGGCTGTGCCGGCCACCACCGCGCTGCGCCGGGCGGCCCTCTTCGCGACCCGCGAGCTGCAGGTGGACGCCTTCGTGCGCCGCCCCGGCGCGCTCAAGCTGGTGCAGAAGCTGGCCGAGCGGTACCTGGCCCAGCAGATCCGCGACCCCGAGCTGCGGGCCAAGCTCACCCCCGACTACCGGATCGGCTGCAAGCGGATCCTGCTCAGCCAGACCTACTACCCGGCGCTGGCCGCGCCCAACGCCGAGGTGGTCGCCTCCGGGCTGCGCGAGGTGCGCGGCTCGACCCTGGTGGCGGCCGACGGCAGCGAGCACCAGGCCGACGTGATCATCTTCGGCACCGGCTTCCACGTCACCGACATGCCGATCGGCGCCAAGGTCTTCGGCGACCAGGGGCAGAGCCTGGCGGAGGAGTGGAAGGAAGGCATGGAGGCGCTGCGCGGCTCCACCGTGCGCGGCTTCCCCAACCTCTTCTTCGTGATCGGCCCGAACACCGGGCTCGGCAACAGCTCGATGATCCTGATGATCGAGTCCCAGCTGAACTACCTGATCGACGCGCTCGACACGCTGCACTCGGTGGGCGCCACCGCGCTGCAGCCCACCGAGCGGGCCCAGCGGCACTGGAACCAGCGCCTGCAGCACAGGATGTCCCGCACGGTCTGGACCACCGGCGGCTGCCGCAGCTGGTACCTGACCGAGGACGGCAAGAACACCACCCTGTGGCCCGGCTCCACCAGCGCCTTCCGCCGCGCCACCCGCCGGATCGACCTGGCCGAGTACGACCTGATCAAGCGTCAGGTCCCCGCCGCCCCCGTGGAGGTAACCGCGTGAACCACTCCGATCTCGTGCTGCCCGAGCCCGCCGAGCGGCTGCGGGTCCGCTCCGCCGACGGCAGCTGGCTGAACGTGGAGGCCTTCGGTCCCGCCGGTGCGCCGATGGTGGTGCTGGCGCACGGCTGGACCTGCAGCACCGCGTTCTGGGCGCCGGTGGTCAGCCGGCTGGCCACCGACCACCGGGTGTTCGCCTACGACCAGCGCGGCCACGGCCGCAGCGACATCCCCGCCACCCGGCGCGGCTACTCCACCGAGGCGCTGGCCGACGACCTCGAGGCGGTGGTCACCCGGGTGGTGCCCGAGGGCGAGCAGGCCGTGCTGGCGGGTCACAGCATGGGCGGGATGACCATCATGGCGGCCGGCGGCCGCGGTGCGGTGGCCGCCCGGACGGCGGCGGTGCTGCTCTGCAGCACCGGCCCGAACGACCTGACCGACCAGTTGCTGGTGGTCCCGCCGGCCCTGCGCGCACCGGCCGTCCGGCGGCTGCTGCACCGGCAGATCCTGCAGTCCCGGCTGCCGCTCGGCCCGGTCACCGGCCTCTCCAGGGCCCTGCTGAAGTACGCCACGATGGGGCCGGCCACCCCCGCCGAGCGGGTCGCCGCCTGCGCCGCGATCGTGCACGCCTGCCCGACCCCGGTGCGCGCCCACTGGGCCCGGGTGCTCGGCGAACTGGACGTCCGGCCCGGCCTGACCATGCTCGAGGCGCCCACCGCGATCCTGGTCGGCAGCCACGACAAGCTCACCCCGCCGGTGCACGCCCGCGCCATGCGCGCCGCGCTGCGCCGGGCCGACGGCCTGACCGAACTGCCCGGCACCGGCCACATGGCGCCGGTGGAGCGCCCCGACGAGGTCGGCGCCGAGATCCGCCGCCTGGTCACCAGCCATCTGACCGGCACCCACCCGACCCGCGAGAGGACCGACGTCGCATGAGTGTTCCGCCGCTGCACGCCCAGGTCGTCGTGGTCACCGGAGCCGCCCGCGGCCTCGGCGCCCTGATGGCCCGCAAGCTGGCCGACCGCGGGGCCCGGGTGGCCCTGGTCGGCCTGGAACCGGCCGAGCTGAAGGCCGCCGCCGAGCTGTGCGGCCCGGAGGCGACCAGCTGGGAGGCCGACGTCACCGACCTGGTCGCGCTCAGTGCCGCGGCCCAGCGGATCAAGGAGCACTACGGCCGGATCGACACCGTGGTGGCCAACGCCGGCATCGCGATCGGCGGGCCGCTGCTGGACAGCGACCCGGCCGCCTACAACCGGGTGATCGAGGTCAACCTGCTGGGCGGCGTCACCACCGCGCGGGCCTTCCTGCCGGCGCTCACCGAGACCCGCGGCTACCTGCTGCAGATCGCCTCGCTGGCCGCGATCACGCCCGCGCCGCTGATGAGCGCCTACTGCGCCAGCAAGGCGGGCGTCGAGGCCTTCGCGCACGCGCTGCGCGCCGAGGTCGCCCACCAGGGCGTCAAGGTGGGGGTCGGCTACCTGAGCTGGACCGACACCGACATGGTGCGCGGCGCCGACCAGGACGACGTGATGCGCGAGATGCGCGCCAAGCTGCCCTGGCCGGCCAACCGGACCTATCCGATCGGCCCGGCGGTGGACCGGCTGGTGGCCGGGATCGCCCGCCGCTCCGCGCACGTCTACGCCCAGGCCTGGCTGCGCGGGATGCAGCCGGTGCGCTGGATCCTGCCGTCGCTGGTGGCCGCCGTCGGCTCCCGCGAGGTGGCCCGGATGGCGCCCCGGCTGGCCGCCACCGCCGCTGCCCGGCTGCGCCCGGTGGGTGCGGGCGGGGCGGCCGACGAGGCGTCCCGGGGCAGTCGGGCCGGACGGTAGGATCGGCCATCGTCACACCGCTGGCCGGTCACTCCCGGTGACCGGCCACCGGTCGATCGCACGAGCCTGATCGTCCGGTCGCACGCCCCTGATCGTCGAAAGGCCGCGCAGCCGATGGCCCCTCGCCTCTCCGTCGTCGTCCCGATCTACAACGTCGAGCGTTACCTCGAGGAGTGCCTCGACTCGATCGCCGCGCAGACCTTCGAGGACTTCGAGTGCGTCATGGTCGACGACGGCTCGACCGACTCCAGCGCCGCCATCGCCAAGGTGTACGCCGCCAAGGACGCGCGGTTCCGGCTGGTCCAGCAGGAGAACAAGGGCCTGGGGGCGGCCCGCAACACCGGCTGGCGGCAGCTGGCCGAGGGCACCGAGTACCTGGCCTTCGTGGACAGCGACGACACCCTGCCGCCCGGCGCCTACCAGCTGATGATCAGCACGCTGGACCAGACCGGCTCGGACTTCGCGGCCGGCAACGTGCTGCGCTTCCGCTCGACCGGCTCCTACCAGTCCGGCGCGCACGTGAAGCCGTTCCGGCAGACCCGGCTGAAGACCCATGTCACCGAGCTCCCGCCGCTGGTCACCGACCGGACCGCGTGGAACAAGGTCTACCGGCGCGAGTTCTTCGACGGCGCGGGCATCCTGTACCCCGAGGGCATCCTGTACGAGGACGCCCCGGTCAGCGTGCCGCTGCACTACCTGGCCCGCGCCGTGGACGTGCTCGCCGAGCACATCTACCACTGGCGCGAGCGCGAGCTGGACGACCCGTCGATCACCCAGGGGCGCACCAACCCCAGGGGCCTGGTGGACCGGGTCCGCTCGATGGAGCTGGTCCGCGAGTGGCTGCTGGCCCGCCCCGAGCCGAAGTTCGCCGAGCACCTGCGCTCCTACGACCACAACTGCCTGGTCGAGGAGATCCCGATGTTCTTCTGGTGGGTGCCGGACGGCGACAAGGCCTACCGCGAGCTCTACCAGCAGCACGTCAGCCGGCTGCTGCAGTCGATCGGCACCGAGCGGATCCGCGACCTGCGCACCCCGCTGCGGGTCAAGTACCAGCTGACGCTGGGCAACCGGATGGACGAGTTCGTCGCGCTGCAGCGCTTCCACCGGCTGTACCGGCGCCGGATGCGCCAGCTGCGCGCCCGGGCGGCGGCCGCCAAGGCCTGACACCCCGTCAGCGCGGGCAGTCGACCGACCCGCTAGCGTCGCGCCATGACAACTGCTCTCATCACCGGCGCGACCGCCGGTATCGGTGCCGCCTTCGCCCGCCGGCTGGCCGCGGACGGCCACGACCTGGTGCTGGTCGCCCGCGACACCAAGCGCCTGACCGAGGCGGCGCAGGCGCTGACCGACCGCTTCGGCGTGCACACCGAGGTGCTCACCGCCGACCTGGCCACCGAGGCGGGGATCGGCGCGGTCGAGGAGCGGCTGCGGGAGGCGGAGCGGCCGGTCGGGATCCTGGTCAACAACGCCGGCTTCGGCAACCAGGGCGCTTATCTGACCGCCCCGCTGGAGCAGGAACTGGCCATGCTCAAGGTGCACATCGAGGCGGTGCTGCGGCTGACCAGCGCGGCGGTGCCCGGGATGCGCGAGCGCGGCTTCGGCGGCGTGGTCAACGTGGCCTCGGTGGGCGCCTACGTGCCGCGCGGCACCTACGGGGCGAGCAAGGCCTGGATGGTCAGCTTCACCCTGGGCGCCGCGCGCGACCTGGCCGGCAGCGGGGTGCGGCTGCTGGCGCTCTGCCCCGGCTTCACCCGCACCGAGTTCCACCAGCGGGCCGGCATGGGCACCAAGAACGTCCCGTCCTGGGCCTGGCTCGCCGCGGACCGGGTGGTCGACGAGGCGCTGCGCGACCTGGCCCGGGGCCGCAGCCTGTCGGTGCCGAGCAAGCGGTACAAGCTGGTGGTGGCGATCGCCCGGCTGCTGCCGGCGGGCGGGCTCGGCGGCTTCTCCTCGAAGGCGGCCCGGACATATCGGGCAGACTGACAGGATCCAGACGTTCCCCGGGGTGGGCCGGCGGCGTACGGAATAAATGGGTGGGCGTAGCTCATTATTAGGTCAGCTAACAATGAGCTATCCTCTTCATGTTGCCGTCCCCCAGGAGGTCCCATGAGGCCAGACACCATCAACTGGACACCGCCCGTCCGCGACCCGGACGAGCCGCGCCCGCCCGCGCAACTGCGCCGGATCCTGGCGCTGTTCCGCCCCTACCGCGGGCGGCTGGCGGTGGTCGGGCTGCTGGTCGGCGCCTCCGCCGTGGTCTCGGTGGCCACACCGTTCCTGCTGCGGGCCGTGCTCGACGTGGCCATCCCGCAGGGCCGCACCGGCCTGCTCAGCCTGCTCGCGCTCGGCATGATCGCGGCCGCCGTGGTGAACAGCGTCTTCAACGTGCTGCAGACGCTGATCTCCACCACCGTCGGTCAGCTGGTCATGCACGACCTGCGCACCGGCGTCTACACCCACCTGCAGCGGATGTCGCTGGCCTTCTTCACCCGGACCCGCACCGGCGAGGTGCAGTCCCGGATCGCCAACGACATCGGCGGCATGCAGTCCACCGTCACCTCCACCGCCACCTCGCTGGTCTCCAACCTGACCACCGTGGTCGCCACCGTGGTCGCCATGGCCGCGCTCGACTGGCGGCTGACCGTGGTCTCGCTGCTGCTGCTCCCGCTCTTCGTCTGGATCAGCCGCCGGGTGGGCAACGAGCGGCGCCGGATCACCACCGAGCGCCAGAAGCAGCTGGCCCGGCTCTCCTCGGCCGTCCAGGAGTCCCTCTCGGTCAGCGGCATCCTGCTCGGCCGCACCATGGGGCGCTCCGACTCGCTCGCCCGCGAGTTCACCCAGCAGAGCGACGAGCTGGCCGACCTGGAGGTGCGCTCCAGCATGGCCGGGCGCTGGCGGATGAACGTGATCCAGATCGTGATGTCCGCGATGCCGGCGGTGATCTACTGGGCGGCCGGTCTGACCGCGGGCCACGGCGGCACCCCGATCGTCTCGATCGGCACCCTGGTCGCCTTCGTCACGCTCCAGCAGGCGCTCTTCCGCCCCTCCGTCCAGCTGCTCTCCACCGGCGTGGACGTGCAGACCTCGCTCGCGCTCTTCCAGCGGATCTTCGAGTACCTGGACCTGCCGGTGGAGATCGCCGAGCCCGCCGACGCGGTGCGCCTGCCCGCCGTGCGCGGCGAGGTCCGGTTCGAGCACGTGGACTTCGGCTACGACCCCGAGCGCCCGGCCGGCACCCTGGCCGACATCGACCTGACCGTCCCGGCCGGCAGTTCGCTGGCCCTGGTCGGTGAGACCGGTTCCGGCAAGACCTCGCTCAGCTACCTGGTCCCGCGCCTGTACGACGTGACCGGCGGCCGGGTCGCCATCGACGGGGTCGACGTGCGCGAGCTGGCCTTCGAGACGATCTCCTCGGCGGTCGGCGTGGTCTCCCAGGAGACCTACCTGTTCCACGCCTCGGTTGCCGAGAACCTGCGCTTCGCCAAGCCCGAGGCCACCGACGAGGAGCTGGTCGAGGCGGCCCGGGCGGCCCAGATCCACGACCACATCGCCGGCCTGCCGGACGGTTACGACACCCTGGTCGGCGAGCGCGGCTACCGCTTCTCCGGCGGCGAGAAGCAGCGGCTGGCGATCGCCCGCACCATCCTGCGCAACCCGCCGGTGCTGATCCTGGACGAGGCGACCAGCGCGCTGGACAACCAGACCGAACGGGCCGTCCAGCAGGCGATCGACGCGCTGGCGGTGGGGCGCACCACGATCACCATCGCGCACCGCCTCTCCACGATCCGCCAGGCCGACCAGATCGCGGTGCTGGAGGCCGGCCGGGTGGTGGAGCTGGGCACCCACGAGGACCTGCTCGACCTCGGCGGCCGCTACGCGGCGCTGCTGCGCCGCGAAGCGCCGACCGGGCCCGAGCACGCGGGCGGGCCCGGTGAGCCGGTCGCGGTGGGCGCGGCGGCTCAGGCGGCCTTGGGCGACTCGTTGTAGACCGGGGCCAGCTCCTGCTCGGACAGCTCGTGGATCGCGGCCATCACCTGGTCGGTCACCTGGCGGCGGGCCTTGGCCGAGCGGGCCTGGCCGTGCAGCTCGGAGAAGTCCAGCGGCTCGCCGAACCGCACCGTCACCTTGCGCAGCCGTGGTCGGCGCTTGCCCACCGGCAGGATCTTCTCGGTGCCCGCCAGCGCCACCGGCACCACCGGGACGCCGGCGGTCAGCGCCAGCCAGGCGACGCCGGTCTTGCCCCGGTAGAGCCGGCCGTCCAGCGAGCGGGTGCCCTCGGGGTAGATCCCGAAGGCCTTCTTCTCCTCCAGGATCTCCAGCGCGGCGTTCAGCGCGGCCTGGGCCAGGTGGACCTCGCCGCGCTGCACCGGGACGGCGTCGATCGCCTTGAAGAACGCCCGGGACAGCCGGCCCTTGAAGCCGGTCCCGGTGAAGTACTCCGCCTTGGCCAGGAAGCTGATCGGGCGCGGTGCGGTGAGCGGGATCACCACGCTGTCGATGAACGACAGGTGGTTGCTGGCCAGGATCACCCCGCCCTTGCGCGGCACGTTCTCCAGCCCCTCGATCCTCGGCCGGTAGACGGCCTTGGCGAGCGGCTTGAGCACGAGCTTGGTGATGATCTTGATCATGCGGACCCTCCCCGGGCACCTGGTCCTGGACCGTCCCGGTGCCGACTGACGCTTTTTCTAGAATGACCTTTCATACCATCAGCTCGACGGGACGGGGCGGCAAGGGTGAGCGGAGTCACGACGGTTCTGCTGCTGGTGGTGCTGGCCACCGCGGTTGCCACCGGGGCTCGGCACTGGAGCATCCCCGCGCCCTCCCTGCTGGTGGTGGCCGGGGTGCTGGTGGGGCTGCTGCCGTTCCTGCCCAGGTTCCAGGTGCCGCCCGAGGTGATCAGCGTGGTGGTGCTGCCGCCGCTGCTCTACGCCTCCGCCGAGGAGATCTCCTGGCGCGAGCTGAAAGCGGTCTGGCGGCCCGTCACCGTACTCGCCCTCGGGCTGGTGCTGGCCGGTGCCTTCACGGTCGGCGCGATAGCGACCTGGCTCACCCCGCTGCCGGCCCCGATGGCCTTCGTACTGGGCGCGGTGCTGGCGTCCACCGGGGGGAGCTGTGATCCCTCAGCCGCCGCTCTTGCGCAGGCCCGCCTTCAGGGTGCGCGGCAGCCGCCCCGCCCGGCGCAGTTCGTCGTACGGTAGGCGCGCGTCGCGGGCCGCGAGCCGGTACTGCACACCCTGCACACCGCCCGGGTAGCGGTAGCCGGGCGGACGGTGGGCGGCGAAGTGGGCGGCGATCCGGTGGAAGAAGTCCCGGCGCAGCTCGCCGGGGACCAGACCGGGGGTGTCGTAGATGGTCAGCGCCTGCTTCACGGTCCGCTCGAAGACCAGGGTGCGCAGGTCGTCCAGGTCCGGGCGGCGGTCCAGGAAGGCGAAGATCGCCTCGTACTGGGCGAAGGCGTCGGCGTGCTTGGCGGAGGCGGTGGCGGTGATCGCACCGGGGCGGCCGCGGCGGTAGTTGTAGCAGGAGCGGTCGAGGTAGCGCAGCCGGCGGGCGGCCAGCAGGGCCGGGTAGGTGACCGAGATGTCCTCGTAGAAGCCGCGGCCGAAGGAGACGTCCAGGCTGTCCAGGAACGCGCGGGAGAAGACCTTGTTCCAGACCGAGAGCACCGTGCGCAGCAGCGCCGGGTGCTCGCGCAGGGTGGCACCCTCGGGGCGCTCCAGCGGGGAGCCGGCCAGCAGGTGGCGCCAGGGGTTGGGCTCGGTGCTGTCGTCCGGATACACGTGGTCGAAGCCGAGCAGCAGCACGTCCAGCTCACCGGGCCGCTCGGCGCGCAGCTCCGCCAGCACGGCGTCCAGGGCGCCCTCGGGGAGCCAGTCGTCGCTGTCCACGCACCAGAGGTAGCTGCCGCGTGCCTCGGGCAGCGCGGCGATCCGGGCGCCGCCCAGGCCCTGGTTCTCCGCGAGGTGCAGCACCCGCAGGCGCGGGTCGCGGGCGGCGTAGTCGTCCAGGATCGCGCCGCAGCCGTCGGGGGAGCGGTCGTCGACCGCGATCACCTCGAAGTCCTCGCTCGACTGGCCGGCCAGGATCGAGTCCAGGCAGCGCGGCAGGAACTGCTCCACGCCATGGACGGGGACGACGATGCTGAGGAGGGGAGGCACGGGCGCCACTCTATCGACGTCGCACAACGGCCTCGAACGCCCCTGAACGCCGCTGAGCGCCTCTGCGCGCCGGTGCGGGGCCGAGGTGCCGCCGATCCGCCGCCGGACGTGGCGGGCGCCGGTGCCGCGCCGGAAGCGGCGGCACCGGCGGCCGTTGGCGGCCCGGCCGACCCTCAACGGCCTGCCGCCGATCCTCCACCGCCTGAAGCCGAGCCGCCGCGACATCGGGACGGCCGGACAGTAGACCCAGGAGGTGGTGGAAGCTCTGGTGGTGAAGCTCTGCCGATGAAAGCTCTGCGTTCATCAGTCGAAACCTTGAGTGAGGATACTGTGATCCTGCCCACTCGTGGTTGCTCGGAACAGATACTGCTTGGACATAACGGGCGCGTCAATCCCCCGTGAGCATTCAGTTTCCGAAAGCTATCCGATCGGTGCCGGCCGGACCCGCCCGCCCCGGCCGCGCCTACCCCGGTGGCGGGTGTCCCGCGGGGCGCCGATGTGACGCCCTGTCGGCCCGAACTCCCGTCAGGGAGAGGTACGTGGCTCGCGGTCGGCCGGGTTCAGCGGGTTTGCCCCGGTCGATGGTGCTTATCGATGCTCAGTCGTGACCGTGCCAGGGAGCCCTGATGCCACCTGAGTTGTCATCACGCGATACGGTGGCTCAACACCAGGACGGTTGCGTGAGGACCGTCCCTCATGGAACTCTTCGCCTCACGGCCCTGGCGCCTCGTAGGGGTGGGAAAAACTCATGGAACACATGCAAGTGCGGAACAGGCCCCGCGTGCCGGCCATTCAGTGCGGCGTGGGCGCGACCGGGCGGCGGATCGAACGCCACCTGTCCGTACTCGGCGCGCCTGCCCTCCCGGTGGTCGACACCGCGGAGGCGCTCGGCCTGATAAGGGAACTGACGCCCCGTGGCGTGAGTCCGCATGCCGCGCCGCGGCGCACCACCCGGGTGCTGCTGCTGGCCCCGCTGCGGCGGCTCAAGCGCAGCCTCTTCGGCAGCCGGGGGTAGGCCCTCCGATCTCCCCGGCACCGGGTCGAGGTGCGGTGGATCCGTCGGCGGGGGCGCTTGTCGCGCGCCCCGCCCGCGACGGAGGATGGCGTCATGGCCGACTCCTTCCAGACCCGGACCTTCGAGATCACCACCGGCGACCGCGAGGTCGCCCTGGACATCACCGACCGCTGCGCGGACTTCCTCGGCGAGGCGGCGGCCGGCCGGGACGGGCTGCTCAACGTGTTCGTCCCCCATGCCACCGCAGGCGTGGCGGTGCTGGAGACCGGGGCCGGCAGCGATGACGACCTGCTCGCCGTGCTGCGCGACCTGCTGCCCGCCGACGACCGCTGGCGCCACCGCCACGGCAGCCCCGGCCACGGCCGCGACCATGTGCTCCCCGGGCTGGTCGCCCCGCATGCCACCCTGCCGGTGATCGGCGGCCGGATGGCGCTCGGCGTCTGGCAGTCGGTGGTGCTGATCGACACCAACCGCGACAACCCGCGCCGGACGGTGCGGCTCTCGTTCCTGGGCTGAGGTGTCCGATGATGGACGGCATGACCGACGCCGCTACCGCCGACGACTCCTCCTACTGCGCCGTCCCCGCCGCAGCTGAGTCCGCCCTGAGCGCTCTCGCCGCCGCCGGCCCGGGCGCCGGCCCGCGCGCGGACTGCGTGCTGTGCGGCGACCCCACCGAGTACCCGGCGGGCACGCCGGGCAGCACCTGGTGCCCGCGCTGCGCCTGGCAGCAGGCGCAGCGCGGGGCCTGCTCGGGCTGAGGCCTCAGGTCACGCCGCCGCGCCCGGGCCGGATCAGGCCGCGTCCGGGCCGGTGAGCTGCAGAGTCGAGCCCTGCCGGGCCTTGCGGACCAGCAGCTGGGTGGGAATCCGCTGGCGCAGGTCGGCGACGTGGCTGACGATCCCGACGGCGCGGTCGCGCTCGCGCAGGCCGTCGAGGACGTCCATCACCTCTTCCAGGGCCTGCTCGTCCAGGGTGCCGAAGCCCTCGTCGATGAAGAGGGTGTCCAGCGGCATGCCGCCCGCCTCGTCCGTCACCACGTCGGCCAGGCCCAGGGCCAGGGCCAGCGAGGCGAAGAAGCTCTCGCCGCCGGAGAGGGTGGCGGTGTCCCGCTCGGTCCCGGTCCAGGCGTCGACCACCAGCAGGGACAGGCCCGAGCGGCGGCTGCCGGGACCCCGCTCGTCGCTGTGCACCAAGGTGTAGCGGCCACCGGACATCCGGACCAGGCGGGTGCTGGCGGCGGCCGCGACCTGCTCCAGGCGGGCGGCCAGCACATAGGACTCCAGGCGCATCTTCAGCCGGTTGTCGCCGCTGGTGCCGCCGGCCAGCTGGGCGAGGCGGCTGATCTCGCCGAAGGCCGCGAGCCGGGGGCCCAACTCGGTGGCCAGTCGGCCGAGTCGCCGGCCGAGCTCGGCCAGCTCGCCCTGCCGCTCGCGGGCGGTGTGCTCGGTCGCGGTCGCGCCGCGCAGGGCCTCGATGGCCTGGTGCAGCGCCCGCTGGGCGCGTGGCGGGTCGGCGGGGGGCAGCGCGGCGGCGGCGGACAGTTCGGGGCGGGCCAACTCGTCCTGCACGGCGCGGCGCCGGGCGGCGCGCTCGGCCAGCCGGTGGCGCAGCGCGGCCAGTTGCTCGGCGGGCAGCCCGGCCGCCGCGGCCTGGGCCGGGCCCGCGAAGCCGGCCTCGCCGGCGGTCAGCGCCAACTCCCGCTCGGCCTCGCGCAGCTGGGCCGCCGCCTGGTCCGCGCTGCGGGCGGCCTGGGCGGTGGCGGCGAGCGCCTGGGCGAGTCGGCCGAGCCGCTCGGCGCGGGCGGCCACCGACGGGTCGGTGCCGCGGGCCTCGGCCACCCGGTCGGCCAACTCGGCCCGTTCGGCGGCCAGTGCCTCCAGCCGGGCGGTCCCGGCGGCCACCCGCTCGCGGTTCTCCTGCAGTTGGGCGCTGTAGTGCTGTGCTCGGCGCTCCGCCTGCTCGCGTTCCTGGAGCAGTGCGGTCAGCTCCTCGGCGGCCCGCAGCGCGGCGCGGTGCGCGAGGGTCAGCTCGTCGAGCCGGGCGCCGAGCGCCGCGACCGGCTCGGCGCCGGCCGTCGCCTCGGCCGTGGCCGAGGCGACCCGGAGCCTGGTCAGCTCCTGCTCGGCCGCGGCGGCCTCGCGCTCGGTGCGCTGCTGGGCCTCGACGGCGGCCTGTTCGTCCGCCGCGCGGACTGGCGCGGTGGCGGGGGCGGCCGGCGCCGGATGCTCGGTGGCGCCGCAGACCAGGCAGGCCTCGCCCGCGCGCAGCCGGTCGGCCAGCTCGGCGGCCATCCCGTCCAGGCGGCGCTGCCGCAGGTCCAGGGTGTGCTCGCGGGCGGTGAGCGCGACCCGCTTAAGGGCCAGCAGGGAGTGCTCGGCGCGCCGGCCGGCCGCCCGCAGCTCGTCGCGCCGGTGGGCGGCGGCCAGGCACTGCTCGGCCTCGGCCCGCTGGACGGTCAGCTGCTCGGCCCGGGTGGCGGCGGCCCGCGCCGTCTCCTCGCGGCCGGCCCGGGCCTCGGCGGCGGCCTGCTGCTCGGTCAGCCAGCGTTCGGCCTCCTGGGCCAGCTCCTCGGCCTGGCGCAGCTCGGCCGCCTCGCGCCGCTGGTCGCTCGCGAGCGCGGCGCCCCGCCGCTCGTCGGCGGCCGCCGACTCCAGCCGGCCGATCGCGGCCCGCACCTCGCCCTCGACCCCGGCCAGCTGCTCGGCGGGGGCGTTCGCCGCCCCCGCCGGGTCCCAGAGCGTGGCCAGCCGGCGGCGGCCCTGCTGCTCGGCCGCTCGGGCCCGCTCCTCGGCGGCGCTCGCGGCGGCGCGGGCGCGCAGCGCGGACTCGACCGCCAGCGCGGCCTGGGCCAGCGTCAGCCGCCGCTGCTCGGCCTCCTCCTGATCCTGGGTCCGGGCCAGTGCCTCGGCCTGCTGCAGCGCCTCGGCATGGCGCTGCTGACGGCCGGCCAGCTGCTGACGGTCCGTCAGTTCATGCTCGGCGGCCCGCTCGCGCGCCTTGGCGGCGGCCAGGGCGCAGGCGCTGACCTGGAGCGACTCGGCGGCGTCGGCGCGCAGCAGCGCGGCCCAGCCGAGCGCCGCCGAGGTGAGCGCGCCGTCATCGGTGCCCGGCTCGCCCTCGGCGGGGAGGAACTCGGCGGCGGGGTGGGCCGCCGGGCCGGCCGCCTGCTCGATCCGGCTGACCAGCTCGCGCAGCCGGCGCCGGTCGGCCTGCACCGCCGCCTCGTGCTCGCGGCGCCGCTCGCCCAGCCAGCTCTCCACCCGGCGGTAGCGCTCGGTGTCGAAGAGCTTGCCGAGCAGCTCGGCGCGCTGGGTCGCGTCGGCCTTCAGGAAGCGGGCGAAATCGCCCTGCGGCAGCAGCACCACCTGGCAGAACTGCTCGCGGCTCATCCCGATCAGCCGCAGGATCTCCTCGCCGGTCTCCTGGTGCGAGCGGCTGGCCGCGCGCCAGCCCGGCTGCCCCTGGCCGGCGTCCGCGACCCACTCGCGCAGCAGGGTCTGCGCCTTCTCCACGGTCCAGCCGGTGCCGCGCTTCTTGGGCCGGGGCTGCTCGGGCAGCCGGGTGATCTCCAGTCGCCGCCCGCCCAGGGTCAGCTCCAGGGTGACCTCGGTGAGCTGCTGCGCCTCGGCGTGGTCGCTGCGCACCCGGTTGGCCCGGCGGCTGCCGGGCAGCTCGCCGTAGAGGGCGTAGCAGACCGCGTCGAGCACGCTGCTCTTGCCCGCGCCGGTGGCGCCGCGCAGCAGGAAGAGGCCGCCGGCGGCCAGCGCGTCGAAGTCCACCTGCTGGCGACCGGCGAACGGGCCGAAGGCGGTGAGGGAGAGCCGGTGCAGCCTCATCGGGGCAGCTCCGCCCGCTGCTCCTGGTCGGTGCGGACCCGCTCGAAGCCGTCGCGCAGCCAGTCCCGCTCACGCGGCGCCAGCTCGACCCCCGGGCGCACATGGCGCACGAAGCTCTCGGCCACCTCCAGTTCGCCGCGCCCGCGCACCCGCGAGGCGTAGGAGGCCGGGCCCTGCTCGAGTGCCTGATCGGGTTCGAAGAGCAGCTGCAGGGTGTGCGGGAAGCGGCGGCGCAGCCGCTCCATCGGCTCGCTCGGGCGGGCCGGGTCGGTCAGCGTGACCTGGACCCAGGACTGCTCGTGCTCGGCCAGCGCCGGGTCGGTGAGCAGCTGCTCCAGCGGGCCGCGCAGGCAGGCCAGCGGACGCGGCACCGGGCAGTCGATCCGCTCGGCGGCCACCGAGCCGTCGCCGGCCAGGTCGACCAGCCACATGGTCTTGCGCTGGCGGGCCTCGGAGAAGGAGTAGGCGAGCGGGGAGCCGCTGTAGCGCAGGTGCGGAGCCAGCGTCTGCGCGCCGTGCAGGTGGCCGAGCGCCGCGTAGTGCACTCCGTCGAAGACGCTCGCGGGCACGCTCGCCACGCCGCCCACCGCGATGTCCCGCTCGCTGTCGCTGACCGCGCCGCCGGTGACGAAGGCGTGCGCGAGCACCACCGCCCGGGTGCCGGCCGGGCGGGCCGCCAGATCGGCCCGCACCTGGTCCATCGCCGCGCCGAGGACGGCCGCGTGACCGCCGCGCTGCAGCCCGAACCGCTCGCGCACCAGCAGCGGCTCCAGGTAGGGCAGGCCGTAGACCGCGACCTCGCCGTGCCGGTCGGCGAGCAGCACCGGGGCGGCGCAGCCCTCGGGGTCGGTGCGCAGGTGGATGCCGGCCCGCTCGATCAGCCCGGCGCCGACGCCCAGCCGGCGGGCCGAGTCGTGGTTGCCGCTGATGAAGACGGTCGGCACGGCGAGGTCGGCCAGCCGGTGCAGCGCCTCGTCGAACAGGGCGACCGCCTCCAGGCCGGGCAGTGCCCGGTCGTAGACATCGCCGGCGACCAGCACGGCGTCGACGTCCTGCGCCTCGACCACGGCCACCAGGTGGTCGAGGAAGGCGCGCTGGGCGTCGTGCAGGCTCTCCCGGTGGAAGGAACGGCCCAGATGCCAGTCGGAGGTATGCAGCAGTCGCATGGACCCGACCCTAGCGGGGGGCAGTGACAACCCACGGATGGTCGAGCGCCCCAGGAGTCCCACGACACACGGCGCCGATCACCAGGGGGCGGTCGCCGGTGGCGCTCGGTAGCCTCGGCGGCGGCCGATCGGGTCACCGGTCGGGTCACCGGACCGGGTCGCTGGATCGGGTCGCCGGGGTGCCCCGGGCGGGCGCGAGGGCTGTTCATCGACCTCCTGTTCGGGGAAGATCAACACGTCGGACCCGCGCGAACCCCCCGATCCCCGCGCCGGTGCGCCGACGACCGCAGCGGATCAGACCAGCCGGCCCCGACCGGCCCGACACCGGAGGGGGAGCTATGCAGCGGATCGAGTACAGCGCGGAGATCGCCGAGCTGCTGGGCCGCGTCCGGCGCCGCCCGCCCGCCGGCTGGCCCTGGCGTCCGGGCGAGGCGGTACCGCAGTGGCTGCCGGTCAAGCAGTCCTGGGGCTGGCTCTTCGCGCCGGACGGGCGGGTGCTGACGCTGGTCAACCCCAAGGACGGCATCGTCAGCCTGCCCGGCGGTTCGCTGGAGATCGAGGACGCCGGTGACCCCGGGGCGGCGCTGGCCCGGGAGGCGGCCGAGGAGGCGCAGGCGGTGATCGGCCCCGCGCACTACCTGGGCTACCTCTACGACCGGGTCGGCTCCGCCAACGGCGGCCACGAGTGCGCCCGGGTACGGATGGCCGCCGCGCTGCGCGCGGTGGGACCGAGCCGCCCGGATCCGGCCTCCGGGCGGCACTACCGGCGGTTGCTGGTGGCCCCGGGCCTGGCGGTCGAACTGCTCGGCTGGGGCGCCCCCGGGCTGCGGCAGGCCCGGGTCGCGGTGCAGGCGGCGGTGAGCCGGCTCGGCGTGCCGGAGGCGGCCAACGAGGTGATCGAGGAGCTGCCGGTGACGGGGTGCGAGGTCTTCCCGGCCACCGACTGACGCCCGGTGCCGTGCGTGTCGGTGTGCGTTCTGTGGCCGTGGTGCGTCGATCGGTTCGGCGGGGTGTGGGTTTTCCGGTGAGTCGCCACCGGCCGTCGGCTAGGGTCGGTGGCGTTGCGATGGCCATCCGAGGGGGGAACGCGCAGATGCCTGGGCCGAGCGGCGGTCTCATCCATCACGTCGAGCTCTGGGTCGACGACTTGGTGGCAGCCGAGGAGCAGTGGGCGCCGGTGATGCTCGCGCTCGGCTGTGCGCCGTTCCAGAGTTGGCAGGCCGGGCGCAGTTGGCGGCTGGGTGACTGCTACCTGGTGCTGGAGCAGTCGCCGGCGCTGCGCCCCGGCGGGCACGACCGGTTGCGCGCCGGTCTCAACCATGTGGCGGTGCACGGCTCGCGCGCGGTGGTGGGTGCCGCGCTGGCGGCCGGCTGGACGCTGCGGGTGGACACCGGTGACACCGCGCACCTGGTGGACCGTCAAGGATTTGAACTCGAAGTGGTCTGCGCGTAACGGTTCCTGGTCCGTCCGCACGCCCGGCACACCGCCACCGGGAATCCGGCGTATTTCGAGCGTATTTCCAGCCCGCCTCAGGTTTCCCTCCAGAAAGTCGACGCAGAACCGACATCCTGGCCAACTTCAGTTCCCCGAACGAGAATTCCCGTCAACATATTTGGCATGGGCACTTCCCGGGAGTCGGCGTCACTGGTACCACGGAGTAACCCGCGTCACTCTCCCCGTCCTGATGGAGGTGCAATGCGTTCCATCCGTGCTGTCTCCGGCGGCGTCATGGCTTCGCTTCTCGCCGTGACCACTCTTGTCCTCGCCGCACCCGCGAATGCGGCGGCGGTCAACTACGTCGCGCTCGGTGATTCCTACTCGGCCGGCGTCGGAGCCGGAAACTACGACAGCTCCAGCGGCGACTGCAGCCGGAGCTACAGCTCCTACCCGGAGCTGTGGGCCGGCGCCAACAGCCCGTCCAGCTTCAGCTTCGTCGCCTGTTCCGGTGCGACCACCACGGACGTGCTGAACAGCCAGCTCTCCGCGCTCAACTCCGGCACCACGCTGGTCAGCCTCACCATCGGCGGCAACGACGCGGGCTTCTCCAACACCATGGAGACCTGCGTGCTCGACGGCACCAGCTCCTGCCTGAGCGCGGTCTCCACCGCCGAGTCGTACGCCACCAACACGCTGCCCGGCCAGCTCAGCCAGCTGTACGCGGCGATCAGCGCCGCGGCGCCGAACGCCCGGGTCGTGGTGATGGGCTACCCGGAGCTCTACGAGGTCCCCGGGGACTGCTGGTTCGGCATCAGTGACACCTCGAGAACCGCCATCGACGGGGCCGCCGACACGCTGGACAACGTGATCAGCAAGGCGGCGGCCAACGCCGGCTTCACCTATGCGGACGTCCGCAGTGCCTTCGGCGGGCACGAGATCTGCAGCGACGACGAGTGGCTGCACAGCACCACCCTGCCCATCGACGAGAGCTACCACCCCACCGCCGACGGTCAGTCGCTCGGCTACCTGCCGGTCTTCGAGAACGCCGCCTGACCGGCCCTCGACCGTGCGAACGGCGACCGCCCGGGTGTGTCCCCACACCCGGGCGGTCGCCGTCGTCGTCAGGTCGGTCGGGTCAGGTCAGCACGGACCGTCGTCGGCCCAGACGCCGTACTGCCCGCTCGCGCTCGGGACCTCGTTGAGGGTCCACCACTTGGCGTGGTAGTCCTCCCCGTTGTACGAGACCTTGGCACCGGCGGTGTACGTGGTGCTCGCGCTCCAGGCCGGCAGCGTGCAGTTGCCCGGGGGCGGAGTGACCGGCGGGGTGGAGACCGGCGGCGGCGAGACGGGCGGCGTGGTGGGCGGGGTCGCCCCGGCGAACTGGACGGTGTACTTGGTGAAGTCCCACGGGTTCTGCGTCACGCCGGAGCAGGAGCCCGACAGCCCGGGGTCGACCACCGGCGTGCACTGCCGGTCCCGGTTGACCGACCAGAAGGTGTAGCGGGCCAGCCCGTTGGTGGTGGCGAAGTTGAGCACGGTCTGGAAGTCGGCCTGGGTGAAGTACTCGGCCGCGTCGGTGCGCCCGTTCATCATCGAGACGCCCTCGTGGGCGTAGGCGGTGGCCGCGCTCCAGCCGAAGGTGGTCTGCAGGATGCCGTTGAACGCGGTCAGCGCGGCGACCTGGGCGGCGCCGCCGTTGAACCCGCCGTCGAACGGCATGATCGAGTAGTTGTTCGGCGTGAAGCCCTGCGACTTGGCCTCGTTCAGCATCTGGGTGCCGAACCAGCCGGTGCCGGCGGTGGTCCCGGCGGTGGTGATCGAGATGTAGAGCCCGGGGTTGTTCGCCTGGAGGATCTTCGCCGCGCCGATCTCGTTGTGGATCGCCGCGGTGTTCTCGTACTCCGGCTCCTCCAGGTCGAAGTCGATCGCGTGCAGCCCGTACTTGGTGATCACCTTCTGCTCGGCGGCGGCGGTGGCCTCCGGGGTGCCGCAGTCCTGGCCGAGCTTGTTGCCCGCGTAGCCGCCGAAGGAGACCGAGACGTCACCGCCCTTGGCCCGGATCTCCTGGATCACGGCCGGGATGGTGGTGTCGGTGTCGATCGAGGAGGTGCCGCCCCAGGCCGGGTTGCAGCCGCCGGAGTCGAGGATGAAGGCCAGCTGGAAGGCCTTCTGGCCGGTGGCGTCCATCACCGCCCCGGCGTCCGGGGCGCTGTTGTCCTCCGGCATCAGGTACGGCGCGGAGGCGTACCAGTTGCTGGTCAGCGCGCCGCCGGCGTCGGTCGGGGTGACCGGGGCGGCCAGCGCGGAGCCGCCGCCGGCCAGGGCGGCGAGGGCGCCCGCCAGCAGGCCGAGGGTGGCAAGGCCGGTGGTGACGGCGGTGGTGCGGCGTCTGCGGTGCCGCCCGGTCGGGGCGGTCGGGGTGGCGGACGCGGGAGGCAGCTGGGCGCGTTCCATCGGAACCTCTCCGGAGAATGACAGTGGGGGACCGCCCCGCGCACGGTGTGGGGGAGCGCGGGGGCAGGTGTCGCACGGACCTGCCAATAAAGTGGACTAGACCAACTGGGAGGTCAAGGGTTCGGTGCCGACTTAAGGGAGCCTTCAGGTTGGCGGGTGGTGCCGCGTGACCTCGCGATGGCGGCCCGTCAGGGCGTGTAGAGCGCCTCGATGTCGGCCGCGTACCACTGGGCGATCGCCTGCCGGCGCAGCTTGAGCGAGGGCGTCAGCAGGCCCTGTTCGACCGTGAAGCCGCCCGGGAGCAGCCGGAACGCGCGGATCGACTCGGCCCGCGAGACGGCGGTGTTGGCACCGGCCACCGCGCGCTGGATCTCCGCGTGCAGCTCCGGGTCGGCCAGTGCCGTCAACTCGTCCGCCGGGGCCCGCCGGTGCGACAGGTGCCAGTGCTCCAGCGCCTTCGGGTCCAGGGTGATCAGCGCCGCCACGTACGGGCGGTTGTCGCCCACCACCACGCAGTGCGCCACCAGCGGATGCGCCTGGACCCGGTCCTCCAGGGCGGTCGGTGCGAGGTTCTTGCCGCTGCTGGTGACGATCACCTCCTTCTTGCGCCCGGTGATGGTCAGGTATCCGTCCTCGTCCAGCGAGCCCAGGTCGCCGGTGGCCAGCCAGCCCTCGCGCAGCGACTCGGCGGTGCAGCGCGGATGGTTGAGGTAGCCGCCGAAGACGCCGCCGCCGCGTACCCAGACCTCGCCGTCGTCCGCGATCGCCACCTCCGCGCCCGGGATCGGCCTGCCGACCGTGCCGAACTTGGGGCGCTCGGGCGGGTTGGCGGTGATCGCCGCGGTGGACTCGGTCAGCCCGTAGCCCTCGTACACGGTCATCCCGGCGCCCGCGAAGAAGAGGCCGAGTTCGCGGCGGAGCGTCGAGCCGCCGCACATCACGCTGCGCACCCGGCCGCCCAGCGCGGCCCGGATCTTCTGGTAGACCATCCGGTCGTAGGCCAGGTGGCGGATCCGCAGCGCGGGCCCCGGGCCCGACCCGTGGCCCAGGCCCCGCTGCTCGGTGGCCTCGGCCCAGCGCAGCGCGATCTCCTCGGCCTGGCCGAAGAGTTCGCCGCGCCCCGCGTTCTCGGCGCTGCGCCGGGCCGAGGCGTAGAGCTTCTCGAAGACATAGGGGACGGTGAGCAGGAAGGTGGGCCGGAACGCGGCCAGCGCGGGCAGCAGCACCTCGGCGCCGAGTTCCGACTGGTGCCCGAGCCGGATCCCGCCGCGCAGCGCGGCCACCTGCACCACCCGGGCGTAGACATGGGCCAGCGGCAGGAAGAGCAGGGTGGTGGCCTGCTCCTCGGTCCGGTCGCTGAAGACCGGGCCCCAGCAGGCCAGCAGGTTGTCCGCCTCGGCGGTGAAGTTGCCGTGGCTGAGCAGGCAGCCCTTGGGGCGCCCGGTGGTGCCGGAGGTGTAGATCACGGTGGCGATCGACTCGGCGGTGACCGCCGTGCGCTGACGGTGCACCAGGCTCTCCGGCACGCCGGTGCCCTCGGCGGTCAGGGTGCGCACGCAGCCCTGGTCGAGCTGCCAGATCCCGGTCAGCCGGGGCAGCGCGTCGCAGACCGCGCCGACGGTCATCGCGTGGTCCTCGTTCTCCACCACGCAGGCCACCGCGTCGGTCTCGGCGAGGATCCAGCGCACCTGTTCGGGGGCGGCGGTCGGGTAGACCGGCACCGGGATCGCGCCGATCGACCAGAGCGCGTAGTCGAAGAGCGTCCACTCGTACCGGGTCCTGGACATCAGCGCGACCCGGTCGCCGAACCGGACGCCGCGGGCCAGCAGGCCCTTGGCCAGGCCCAGCACCTGGTCCCGGAAGGCGGCCGCGGTGACCGGCACCCAGCGCCCCGAGCCGCCCGCTCGGCGGGACAACTGGACCAGCGCGGGGTTGAGTTCGGCCGTCTCGTAGACCGAGTCGGCCAGCCCGCCGACCGCAGGCTGCGCCAGCGGCGGGGTGCTCAGCTCGCGCAGCATCCTCCCGGCCCTCTCCGGCCCCGCCGCCGGCCACGCTCCGTGGCCCGTACGGAGACCAGCGGTGACCTCCAGGGGCTCGGTAGCGACCGTAGCGGATCGTCGAGGCGCTGCCCAGAGCCGGAGGGTCCGTCCGCCGAAAGCGCACGGAAAAGACAAGGGGAGGAGACACCGTCAGCGGCCGTTGGTGTCACCCGACATGTGCCTGCCAATGCTGGATCATGCGTCTGCCAACAACGGATCAGGACACGGTGAACAACAGATCAGGATCGATCGCCGAGACCCGTCGAACCAGTCAGGATCGAGTAGTAAGCTCGCGCAGACTCCCACCCGGGCACACCCGACCGAGGACTCCATGCGTCTGCGCAGCAGCTCGATCCGCGCGAAGATCATCGCGCTGCTCCTCGTGCCCATTGTGGCGCTTGTGGGCCTCTGGGCCTATGCCACCTTGGTCACCACCAGCGACTTCTGGAACCAGCTGAACGTGGCCTCGACCTACCGGGCCTTCGGCGCCCCGGTCGACCAGGTGGTCCTCGACCTGCAGGACGAGCGCCGGGCCGCGGTGGTGCTGCTGGCCCGACCGCAGGCCGCGGACGTGCAGAACGACTACCTCAACACGCAGAAGACCACCGACCAGGATCTCGCGCTGCTGGAGCAGAAGGCGACCGGCCCCGGCTCCGGACGCCTCAGCGGCACCGAGCGGGCCCGGCTGCAGGACCTGCTGAACGCGACGGGCCTGCTGACCTCGCTGCGCGGCCAGGTCAGCGAGCAGTCGATCAGCTGGGGCTTCGCGATCACCCAGTACAGCGGCCTGATCCTGCCGGCCTTCAACTTCCGGTCCGCCTTCGTCAGCGAGCAGAGCGGCCAACTGCCGCGCGAGGGAACGATCCTGATCGAGCTGACCCGGGCCAGGGAGTACCTCTCGCAGCAGGACGCGGCGATGGAGGGGCTGCTCGCCAGCCCGGGGCCGACCCTGCTCCAGGAGCAGGAGGTGCTCGACCCGATGCACGACCAGGAGGCGCTCTTCGAGGTCTACATCGGCGAGTTGGACCAGCCCGACCAGGGCGACTACCAGGCGCTGCAGAGCGGCGAGGACTGGCAGGCGCTGGACCTCGCCGACCGCGAGTTCGAGAGCGCCAGCGAACCGGCCGACGCGGTGGCCAGCATCAACGAGCCGAGCTGGCACACCACCGCCGACCACATCCTCGACGACCTCTCCCAGGAGAACAGCCAGCTGGCCGACTCGCTCGGCGCCAGCGCCACCGCCGCCGCGATGGGCATGCTGTGGCGCGGGGCGATCGCCGGTCTGGTCGGACTGCTGGCGATCGTGCTGTCGGTGGTGGTCTCGCTGCGGGTCGGCCGCGGACTGGTGCGCGAGCTGATCGGGCTGCGCAATGCCGCCCACGAACTGGCCGGTGTCCGGCTGCCCTCGGTGATGCAGCGGCTGCGCGACGGCCAGCCGGTGGACATCGCCGCCGAGGCGCCCGAACTGAGCTTCGGCGACGCGGAGATCGGGCAGGTCGGCCGGGCCTTCAACCTGGTGCAGCACGCCGCCGTGCGGGCCGCGGTGGAGCAGGCCGAACTGCGGCGCGGGGTCTCGGCGGTCTTCGTCAACCTGGCCCGGCGCAGCCAGGTGCTGCTGCACCGCCAGTTGACCCTGCTCGACACCATGGAGCGGCGCACCGAGGACCCGGCGGAGCTGGAGGACCTGTTCAAGCTCGACCACCTGACCACCCGGATGCGCCGGCACGCCGAGGGTCTGATCATCCTCTCCGGCGGCTCGCCCGGGCGGGCCTGGCGCAAGCCGGTGCGGATGGTCGACGTGGTGCGCGCGGCGGTCGGCGAGGTGGAGGACTACGCGCGGGTCATCGTGCGGCCGTTCCCCAGCACCGGGCTGCTCGGCAGCGCGGTCGCCGACGTCACCCACCTGATCGCCGAACTGGTCGAGAACGCCGCGGTGTTCTCGCCGCCGCAGACCCAGGTGACGGTGCAGGGCGAGGTGGTGGCGCACGGCTTCGCGCTGGAGATAGACGACCGCGGGCTCGGGCTGAGCGAGCCCGCGCTGGCGGAGATCAACCAGCGCCTGGAGGTCGAGCAGGCCTTCGACCTGACCGACACCGACCGGCTCGGGCTCTTCGTGGTCAGCCGGTTGGCCCGGCGGCACGGGATCCGGGTGAGCCTGCGGGCCTCGCCGTACGGCGGGACCACGGCGGTGGTGCTGATACCCCGGGAGCTGCTGGCGGAGGTGCCGGGCGGCAGTGCGATGCCCGGTGCCGTGCGTGGGGGTGCGCCCGGGGTCGGCGCCGCTCCGGTGCCGCGGCAGCGGGATCTGGTCGCCGTGGCGGGTGGGGTGAAGTCGCGGGCCGGCGAGCCCAGGCGCGCCGCGCAGCAGCGGGCGATCACCGGACCGCAGCCGGCCGGCGCCGAGCCGGCCCGGACGCCCGGCGGACTGCCGAGGCGGCGGGCGGCCGGCGGGCCGGTGCTGGTGCCAGCGCCCGGCGGAACGGGGCGGCATCGGCGCCAGGGTACGGATCCTGACGGTGCATCAGCTCTGGCCGATCCGGCCGGTCCCGCTGGTGTGGTCGAGGCCGAGGCGGCGCCGAGCGGTGGCCGGTCGGCCCGGTCCGGGCCGGTGGCCGGCGGACTGCTGCCGCGCCGGGTGCGACAGGCCAATCTCGCACCGCAGTTGAAGGAGTCGACCGCGCGGGAGGCCGGCGACCACGGGGGCGACCCGCAGGCCGCGCGTGAGCGCTCACCGGAGGAGGCGCGGGCCACCTTCAGCTCCTTCCAGCGCGGCTTCAGCCGGGGCCGGGCCGTGCCGCCGGCCGGAACCCTGTCGCCCGCCGCAGCCGCGCCCGCCGCGGCCGCGCCCGCCGGTCCCGGCGCGCTGTCGCCGGGCACACCCGCGGCGGTCGGGCCGCCGCCGTTCGACGGCCGGCCACCCCGGCCGGACGCCCGCCGCGCGCTGGCGGCACCCCCTGTACCCCCGGCTCTGCCGGCTGCTCCACGCCCAGCACCACCCGCACCTGCGGAAGGACCTGATCGATGACCGCAATGACCCAGCCGTCCGGCGACCTCAACTGGCTTCTGGATGACCTGGTAGGACGGGTGGCGTCGCTGCGGCACGCCGTCATCCTCTCCAGCGACGGCTTGGCCACCGGAGCGTCGCAGGGCCTGGAGCGGGAGGATGCCGAGCACCTGGCCGCCGTCGCCGCCGGGTTCCACAGCCTGGCCAAGGGCGCGGGCCGGCACTTCGGCGTCGGCGGCGTGCGGCAGACCATGGTCGAGCTGGACGAGGCGTTCTTCTTCATCACCGCCGCCGGTGACGGGAGTTGCCTGGCGGTGCTGAGTGACGCGGACTCCGACATCGGTCAGATCGCCTACGAGATGGCACTGCTGGTCAAGCGGGTCGGGGAGCACCTCGCCGCCGAACCACGGCATCCGGCCGGATGACCGGGCAGACACCGGAACACCAGCCGACCGGGCCCGCCGCTTCCGACGAACTCGCCTCGCAGGGGCAGTGGTTCGACGACGAGGCGGGCCCGGTGGTGCGGCTCTTCTCGATGACCAGGGGCCGGACCAGACCGGTCGGCGAGGAGTTCTTCGACCTGATCTCGATGATCTCGCTCGCCGACCCCGGCGACCGTGACCCGGACCAGCCGGAGCCGGTGCTGGATCCGGAACACCACGCGATCCTGGACCTCTGCGTCCGGGGAACGCTCTCGGTGGCCGAGCTCGGCTCGTACACCGACCTGCCGGTCAGCATCGTCCGGGTGCTGCTCGGCGACCTGCACGATGCCGGGCTGATCGGCGTCACCCGCCCCGTTCCGCTCGCCGAACTGCCGGACGAGCGCCTGCTCCGCGAAGTGATCAATGGACTCCGAGCACTCTAGATCCTCTGATGGATCATCAGCCTTCCTGCCCTGGCGCACTTCTGACGGTGCGCCGACCATCGCGTTGAAGATCCTGGTGGCCGGCGGCTTCGGGGTCGGCAAGACCACCCTGGTCGGCGCGGTCAGCGAGATCCGCCCGCTGCGCACCGAGGAACGGCTGAGCGAGCTGGGCCGCCCGGTGGACGACACCAGTGCCGTGGCCGCCAAGCGCACCACCACGGTGGCGATGGACTTCGGGCGGATCGACCTGCGTCCCGGGCTGGCGCTCTACCTCTTCGGCACGCCGGGCCAGGACCGGTTCTGGTTCGTCTGGGACGAGTTGGCGAGCGGCGCGCTCGGTGCGGTGGTGCTGGCGGACACCCGCCGACTGGCCGACTGCTTCCCGTCGGTGGACTTCTTCGAGCAGCGCGGGATCCCGTTCGTGATCGCGGTGAACTGCTTCGAGGGCACGGAGGTCTTCGCGGTGGAGGACGTCCGGGCCGCGCTCGACCTCGACCAGGGCGTGCCGGTGGTGCTCTGCGACGCGCGGCGGCGCGCGGACGGCAAGGAGGTGCTGATCCAACTGGTGCGTCACGCGGCCGACCGACGGACCGAGCGCCGGTGACGGGGTGCTGGTACGGGGTGCTGGTACGGGGTGCTGTGCCGGGCCGCCGTCTCGCGGCGCAGTCCGGATATCGGAACGGCGCTTGCCCTGGAGGGCGTCGGCGTGGAAGCCTCTGGGGCAGCACGCCGCGACGCACTCGACGCGTTCGGCTGGAACACCCGGGGGAGGGCAGCACCATGACGGCGGAGCGTTCGCTTCTCACGCGACGGCCGGTGCCTAGCCGCGCCCGGGGAATCCGCTTCACTGAGGCCATGCACTCCTGCGTGGACAGCGGCCGAGGCCGTCAGGACCTCGAGCCGTTCTGGCCGTCCCGGCAGCCGCACCTCTTCGACCAGACCTGTCCGGGTTCGCCTCGCGCGTCCCGGCCCGCCCACCGCTGACCCAGGTCACCCGACCTCGGAACAGCCACGGGCGGCGGAGTCCGGTCCGACGCGCAGACGACGTCCATCCAACGTTCTGTGCGAAAGAGCTGCCTCATGTCTTCCTCCTCCTCGGCCACCCTGACCGCCCCCGCCGCCACCCCGCACCTGCGGGCCGTCCGCTCGGTCTCCGCCGCGCCGAGCGCCGCCGAGCGCCGGCACCCGGCGCCCGGCGCGGCGATCCCGCTCCCACCGACCCTGCTGCCGATCGGCCACGCCCAGCTGGCCGGGTACGAGCAGTCGGCCATGCCTTCCGCACTGCTCGGCGCGCTGCCGGAGGGTGCCGCCGTCGTCGCCACGCTGCCGCAGTCATCCCTGCCGCAGTCGCTACTCGCCCAGTACGGAGCCCAGTTGGGCCTGCCGGGCGGGGCGGTTCAGCCGCTGGTGGGTTACCTGGTGCTGGTGCCGGCCGAGCCGGCGGCCACCGGCCTGGCGCCCGCTGCCGTGCCGGCCGCCGTGCCCGCCGCCGCCCCGGTGGCGTTCGCCGCTCCGGTGCTGCCGGCGGCCGGCACGGGCGGGCGCGGCGCTCGCTCGGCCGCGCGCGGCATCAGCGTCGACCCGGAGCGGCGCAGCGCCCACGTCGACGGCGAGCTGCTCGATCTCACCTACCTGGAGTTCGAGTTGCTCGCCCACCTGACCCAGCACCCGCAGCGCGTGCACACCCGCGACCAGTTGGTCTCCGCTGTCTGGGGCTACGGCCACGTCGGCGACGGCCGCACGGTTGATGTCCATGTCGCCAGGCTGCGCCGCAAGTTGGGTGCGGCACACCGGGACAGCATCGTCACCGTACGGCGGGTCGGCTACAAGTACACGCCGATCACGCAGAGTTGATGATCAGTCAGTGCGCTGAGGGTGCTGTGCTTCGACCGTTCGGCCGGGAGCCGGTGCTCCCGGCCGAACGGTCAGCGGCCGATCAGGTGCAGTGGCCGATCAGGTGCAGCGGCCGGAAGCGGGCGGCCGACCAGGTGGTGTCGACGGAGACCAGGGACACTCCGTGCCAGCCCAGTTCGGTCAGGGCCGGCATGAGGGTGTCGCGGCTCAGGTCCGAGACGCCGCCCTTGCGGTAGGCGATCCAGACCTTGCCGCTCTCCGCCACGGCCGCGAACGCGGCCGGTGCGTGCCGGTGCAGTTCGCCGCTGTCGTGGGCGAACAGCACGACCACGTCGGCCGTGCCGCCGCTGCCCGACTCCAGCGTCACGCCGTCGGGCAGCGGGCCGAGCGGCGCGGCCTGCCCGTCGGGGGTGTTGATGAGGGTGAGGGTGGCGCCGGGCTTGATGCCGAGCTTCTCCGCAGTGGTCTTGGGCACCTGCTTCTCCTTCCGTCCGGGCCGGGTGGGCCGGTGGTGATCCGGCTCAGCGGCTCAACCGGTCGATCTCGGCCAGCTCCTCGGCGCTCAACGGTCCGGCCGCCAAGGCGTCGAGGTTCTGGTCGAGTTGGGCCACGCTGCTGGCGCCGACGATCACCGAGACCACCCGGGGGTCGCGCAGCACCCAGCTCAGCGCCAGCTGGGCCAGGCTCTGCCCGCGCTGCCCGGCCAGCTTGTCCAGGGCCCGCAGCTGCGCCAGCTTGTCCGGGGTCAGCGCCTCCTGCTTCAGGAAGTGCCCGACCGACATCCGGGAGCCGGCCGGCACCTCGCCGCCGAGGTAGCGGTCCGTCAGCAGGCCCTGGGCCAGCGGGGAGTAGGCGATCAGACTGGTCTGGGTGTCGCCCACCGCGTCCAGCACCCCGTCCTCGACCGCGCGGTCCAGGATCGAGTAGCGGGCCTGGTTGAGCAGGGCCGGGGTGCCCAGCTCGCGCAGGATCGCCACCGCCTCCCGGTGCTGCTCGGCCGGGTAGTTGGAGATCGCCGCGTAGAGCGCCTTGCCCTGCTGGACGGCCGAGGCGAGCGCGCCCATGGTCTCCTCCAGGGGCGTGTCGGGGTCGTAGCGGTGCGAGTAGAAGACGTCCACGTAGTCCAGGCCCATCCGGTCCAGCGACTGGTCCAGGCTGGCCAGCAGGTACTTGCGGCTGCCGCCGTCCCCGTACGGGCCCGGCCACATGTCGTAGCCGGCCTTGGAGGCGATGAACAGCTCGTCGCGGTACGGGCGGAAGTCCTGGGCGAACAGGGTGCCGAAGTTGCGCTCCGCCGAGCCGTACGGCGGGCCGTAGTTGTTGGCCAGGTCGAAGTGGGTGACGCCCCGGTCGAAGGCGCGGCGCAGCACGGCGCGCTGCACCTCCAACGGCTGGCTGTCACCGAAGTTGTGCCACAGCCCGAGCGAGACGGCGGGCAGTCGCACGCCGCTGCGCCCGGCGCGGCGGTAGGTCATCGAGGCGTAGCGGGAGTCGGCCGCGAGGTAGCTCATACCGGCATCCTGCCAGGTGGCGATGGGTGCCCGGAGCAGCGGCACGGTCCTCGCCCCGGGGGCCGGTGAGCTGCGGGTGTCCGGCGGTCGGTGGTCGGCGGCCAGTGGTCAGTGGTCAGTGGTCAGTGGTCCAGGGCGGCGAGCACGGCGGGGTGGACGGTGGCCAGGACCAGCCCGCGATCCTGCAGCACCCGGGCCGCCAGCCCCTGGCGCTGCCCCAGGCTCGGGGGCTGCTGGGCCTCCTGGAGCAGTCCGACCAGCAGGTGGCCGGGTTCGATGGTCTTCGCCTTGCGCGCCACCGCCGCGCTCAGTCCCAGCGCGATGGCCTGCTTGGCGCGGTGGCTGAAGCGCACCCGGCGGGCGCTGTCCCGGCCACCGCTCCGGCCGCTGCTCGGGCCACCGCTCCGGCCGTCCAGCGCGCCCGGCCCGAAGGTCGCCTCCACGGCCTCGCGCACCGCCGTCAGATCGATGCCGATGGAGCCCAGCGCCTCGGCGTCGACGGTGGCCGAGCCGTCGCCGAGCAGGCGGACCACGGCGGCCCGCGCGCTCGGCAGGTCGAGCCCGTGGTCGACCAGGACCGCGACGCACGGGTCCTCGGGGTGGTGCAGCAGTCCGAGCAGCAGGTGCTCGGTGCCGAGGAACTCGTGGCGCAGCTGGGCGGCTTCGCGCTGGGCCTCGGTGATCGCCTGCCGGGTGGGCGCGGTGAAACGTTCGAACATGGTCACTCTCCGTCCAGGAAGAGGGGGCGCCGGGCGTGCTTCTTGTGCACCGCCTGCCGACTGACGCCGAGGCAGGCGGCGATCTCCTGCCAGGACCAGCCATGGGCCCGGGCGCTGCCGACCTGAAGGTCCTCCAGCCGGTCGGCGAGGTCGCGCAGGGCACGGACGGCCCGTAGGCCGGTGGCGGGGTCGGGGCTGCTCGCGTCTGCGGCGAGCTGGTTGGTCTCGCTCATGGTGTCAACATAGGTTGACGCCGCCTGAGTGTCAACCAAAGTTGACAGTCGCGCTGGGTGAAGCCTCATGCCGCAGAGCGCGACAGCTCGCCGAGGGTGTCCCGGACCAGGGCCACCCGCTCGGTGAGCGGGCCGGCCGGGATCTCGATCAGCTCGAAGCCGAAGGCCCGGTAGCTCTCCCGGTGGATCCGCTCGAACTCCAGGGAGTCCGCGAAGCTGATCCGGCGGGCCGGTGTCGGCTCGCAGAAGCCGAGGTTGCGGATGAAGAAGACCTGGGGTTCATAGCTCCGCTCGCGGGTGATCCGGGTCAGCTCGGCGGCCAGTGCGGGGCTGACCGGACGGTCCAGGAAGACGCTCAGCGCATGGGTGCAGACGGGGGAGCGGTCGTGGATCTGGAGCGCCGCCGTGCCGCGGAGCCGGCGGTCGCGCTGCTCGGCGGTGATCCGGTCGACGAAGTCGGCGCGCTGCCACGGTTCCGGCACGCCCCGGGCCTGCTCGGCGGCGATCACGTCGGTTGCGGCCTCGGCCACCGTGTGGTGGCCGAGGGCCGCCAACTCCCGCAGGATCGAGGTCTTCCCGGCTCCGGGGGTGCCGGTGAGGATGTAGCGCCGCATGATGCTCCTCGTTTCGTCGGGGTTGGGTCTGGCTCTGGGTCGGGGTCTGGGTCGGGATCAGATCGCCACCCGCAGCGGCCGGATCCTGGTGGCGACCACATTGGTGGCGCCCTGGTCGCGCTCGACCCGGCCGTGGATGAGCAGGCCGGCCCGGTCGAGGGCGGTGCGGCGGTGGGGCTCCCAGACCGGGCGGTTGCAGACCACGTTGATCAGGCCGGTCTCGTCCTCCAGGCTGAGGAAGAGCACGCCGCCCGCCGTGGGCGGTCGCTGACGGTGCGTCACCAGGCCGCCGACCAGCACGGGGCTGCCGTGGGCCAGGGCGGGCAGCTCGGCGGCGGGGGTGGCACCGATATGGGTCAGGTCGGGGCGGACGTGCTCGACCGGGTGGCTGGTGGCGCAGGACCCGGTGGCCCACAGATCGGCGATGGTCTCCTCGACGGGTGTCATCGCCGGCAGTTCGGGCGCGACGGTCCCCGGAGTGGTGCCGGGCAGCAGGACCAGGTCGCCACCGAGCGCCAAAGCGCCAGCAGACCACAGGGCCTGACGCCTGGTCAACCCGAAGCAGCGGAACGCCCCCGCGGTGGCCAGTGCCTCCAGCACCGGGGCCGGCAGGGCGGTGCGGTGCGCGAAGTCCTCCAGGTCCCGGTACGGCTGCCCGGCGGCCACCGCCCGGGCCTGCTCCTCGCCGAGGCCGCGCACCGTGGCCAGCCCGAGCCGGATCGCCGGGCCGTCCCCGGGCCCCTCCAGAGTCGGGCCCGCCGCACTGGCGTTGACGTCCACCGGATGCACCGTCACGCCGTGCCGGCGGACGTCCGCGATCAGGCTGAGCGGCGAGTAGAAGCCCATCGGCTGGTTGGCCAGCAGCGCACAGGTGAAGGCCGCCGGATAGTGGTACTTCAACCAGGCGCTGGCATACACCAGATGGGCGAAGCTGATCGAATGCGACTCCGGGAAGCCGTAGTTGGAGAAGGCCTCGATCTTGGTGAAGATGTCCTCGGCGGTCTGCGACGGGATGCCGCGCTCCGCCATCCCGTCCAGCAGCCGCCGGCGCAGCTCGGCCACCCGCTGGTGCGAGCGCTTGGCACCCATCGCCTGCCGCAGCCGGTCGGCCTCGGCACCGGTGAACCCCGCGCAGTCGATGGCCAGTTGCATCATCTGCTCCTGGAACAGCGGAACCCCGAGGGTCTTGTCCAGGGCCCGCCTCATCAGCGGGTGCGGGCAGTCGGCCTTCTCCTGCCCGGCCCGGCGGCGCAGGTAGGGGTGGACCGAGCCGCCCTGGATCGGGCCGGGGCGGATCAGGGCGACCTCCACCACCAGGTCGTAGAACGTGGTCGGCTTCAGCCTCGGCAGGGTGGACATCTGGGCCCGCGACTCGACCTGGAACACCCCGACGGTGTCGGCCCGGCAGAGCATCCGGTAGACGTCCTCGTCGTCCCTGGGGATGCTGGTGAGGTCGAGCCGGCGGCCGTGCTGCTCGGCCACCAGCGTGCAGGCGTCGTGCAGGGCGGAGAGCATGCCGAGCCCCAGCAGGTCGATCTTGACCAGGCCCGCGCCGGCCGTCGACTCCTTGTCCCACTGCAGCACCGAACGGCCCGGCATGCGGGCCCACTCGGTCGGGCAGATCTGGCCGACCGGCTGACCGGTCAGCACCATGCCGCCCGAATGGATTCCCAAGTGGCGTGGTAGGCCGTGCAGTTGGCTGCCCAGCTCGAGCACGTCGGCCGGGATCACGGCGTCCGCCCCGGGAGCGGAGCGGAAGTCGACCTGCCGGGAGAAGGCGTTGACCTGGTCCATCGGGTAGCCGAGCACCCGGGCCGCGTCGCGCAGTGCCAGCCGGGGGCGGTAGGTGATCACGTTGGCCACCTGGGCGGCGTGCGCGCGGCCGTAGCGCTGGTAGACGTACTGGATCACCTCCTCGCGGCGCCGGTGCTCGATGTCCAGGTCGATGTCGGGCGGCCCGTCCCGCTCCATGCTGAGGAAGCGTTCGAAGAGCAGCCCGTAGTGGATCGGGTCGACGGCGGTGATGCCCAGCGCGTAGCAGACCGCCGAGTTGGCGGCCGAACCGCGCCCCTGGCACCAGATGTCCTGGCGCCGGCAGAACTCCACCAGGTCGTGGACGATCAGGAAGTAGCCCGCCAGCTCCCGCCGCCGGATCACCTCCAGCTCCCTGGCCAGCTGCTCCTCGGCCCGCCGGTGGTCCGGGCCGAAGCGAACTGCCGCTCCCCGGAGCGTCAGTTCGCGCAGGAAGCTGAACCCGGTGTGCCCGTCCGGCACCGGGAAGACGGGCAACTCCGGTTTCAGGGTGGTGAATTCGAAGGCGCAGGCGCGGCCGAGTTCGGCGGTGGCGGCCCGCACCCCGGGGAACCGGTCCAGCCGGGCCGCCATCTCGGCCCCCGACCGCAGGTGCGCGGTGCCCGCCGCCCTGGTCCATCCGGCCGCCTGGGCGAGCGTCCGGCGGGCCCGCAGCGCGGCCAGCCCCTGCGCCAACCGCCCCTGGGCGGGGGTGGCGTGGTGCACGTTGTTGGAGGCCACCACCGCGAGGCCGGCCCGGGCGGCCAGCGCCGCCAGCGCGTCGTTGCGCGGGTCGTCCCCGGGCAGCCGGTGATCGATCAGCTCGACGAAGACGTTCGCCGCCCCGAACGCCTCGGTGAGCAGGTGCAGTTCGCGCAGTGCGGCGTCCGGTCCGCGCTCCTCCAGGGCCCGTTGCACCCGGCCGTTGCGGCAGCCGGTGAGCACCGCCCACTCGCCGCCGTGCGCGCCGGCGACCTCCTCGAACGTGTAGGCGGGGCGGCCCTTGCCCTGGCCGGCCAGCTGGGCGGCGGCGATCGCGGCGGACAGGCGCCGGTAGCCCTCGGCGGAGCGGGCCAGTACCAGCAGGTGCTCGTCCCGCAGGCCGGGCGCGCCAAGGGAGTTGGGGGCGTCCGGGGAACCGGGCAGGTTGAGCTCGGCCCCGAAGGCGGTGCGCAGGCCGGTGCCCTGGGCGGCCAGATGGAGCCGGACCGCTCCGTAGAGGCCGTCGTGGTCGGTGATCGCCAGGGTCTCCACGCCGAGCCGCAGCGCCTCGGCGACCAAGTCCTCCGGTTCGCTCGCGCCGTCCAGGAAGCTGAACGCGGAGTGCACGTGCAGCTCGGCCCAGGGCGTGCTCGTGCGGGGCCGGTCGGGGGAGCCGGGCAGGCGCAGCACGTCGGCGAACTGACCCGCGTCCGCGCGGTGGTCGCTCTCCCTGCCGCGCTCCCGGTCGCTCTCCCCGCCGCGCCCCCGGCCGCTGTCCCGTTTGCCGCCGTCCCGGCCGTGCATCCGGTCGCGGAGTTCGCTCCAGGGGAGCTTGGACTGACTGTCGAATCCCATGGTGCCGGGCCGTTCGTTCTTCGTTCCGTCCGGGATCCCGCGGGATCCCGCTGATTCGCTGATGGTCCGTCAGGTATAGGCCGCCTCCACCGCCCAGCCCCCGCCCTCCCGGACGAGCAGCAGCGCCCGCCCGTCGGCCAGGGTGACCTGGAGCCGGGCCCGGCGTCGCCCCAGGTCCGGCTCCCACCACCGCTCGACGGCGGGCCACGGGCCGGCCCAGCCGGTGACCACCGTCACCCGTCCGTCCAGCACCAGCTGGGCCGGCGGCGCGGAGACCTCGGCCCGCCCGGTCACGGCGACCGGCAGCCCGGCCGCGTCCAGCACGGCCACCGGCACCGGCGTCGGCGGCACCACGCCGGGCGCCGGGTGGCCGAGCCGTCCCGGCCAGGGCGCGTCCCGGTCGGTGGCCGGCGCCGGCCGCTCGCCCCAGGGGACCTTGACCAGCACCTCGTCCGGACCGCGCCCGCCGACCCGTTCGACCCGGGTCAGCCCGCCGTACCCCAGCAGCGCCTGCACCCGGGCCGCCGCCCGCTCCACCCGGTCCTCGACCACCGCCTGTCCCCAGAGCGCCAACTGCCGCCCGTGGTCGGCCACCAGCTCGTCCGGCACCAGCCGCAGCGCGGTGAACCCGCCGGCGGTGGGCGCGAAGAACCCCGAGCCCTGCCAGGCCTGCAGCTGCCAGCGCACCCGCTCGGCCAGCGCGGGCGCGGACAGCCGCCCCTCGTGCTGCCAGAGCCGGCTGGCGCTGCCGCCGTCCGCGCAGGTCACCTCCACGGCCACCCGGCGGCAGGCCAGCCCGGCCCCGGCCAGCGCCTCGTGCAGGCGCTCGGCGAGCGCGCGGCCGACGAAGACCAGCGGCTCGACCAGCAGTTCGGGCGGGTCGAAGCGCTGCTCGACCGCCAGCTCGGGCCCGGGGGTCCGGCCGGCCGGCGGTCGCGCGGTGCGGCCTTGGGCCAGCCGGTGCGCGGCCCGCCCGGCGGGCCCGAACCGGTCGGCCACGGTGGCGGCCGGCAGCCGGGCGAAGTCGCCCAGGGTGGGTACGCCGAGCCGGACCAGCAGCTCGGCCAGCGGTTCGTCCTCCAGCGCGGCGACCGGGTACGGAGCCAGGAACTCGGCCGTCCGTCCGGCGGGCACCACGACCCCGGCACGGGCGGCGAGCACGGCGGCGAAGACGCCGTCCGCGGCCCCGAGTCGCGGGGCCGGGGCGCCGGTGGACCCGGGAGCGGCGGCCGTCACCGGGGCCGGCTCCACCGGCCCGCCCCAGTCCGTGGCGCGGTCCGCCGCCGGGTCCACCGCCACCCGCAGCCCGGCCAGGGCCGCCGACACCGCCGCGACCAGCGCCCGCTCCCCGCCGAAGTACCGGGCCGGCCCCTTCACCTGGATCGCGCAGAGCCCGGGTCGCAGCACCTCCACCCGAGGCGTGAACGCCTCGACGGCGGCCACCACGGGTTCGAAGCAGCGGGTCTCGCCCGCCGGGTCCCGCTCCCGCAGCCGCAGCTCGGGGCAGAGCCGGTGGGCCAGCCGCAGCCGCTGCCCGCGCCGCACCCCGGCCAGCCGCGCCGCGTCCGAACAGGCCAGCACCCGATCACCTGCCACCACGGCCACCGCCCGGCCGGGCTCGGCCAGGCCACCGGTGGCGACGATCGGCCAGTCCGGGTACCAGACCACCAGCACCCGCACCGGGTCGACCCGGGTGTCGTCGACGCCGTTGACGTCATCGACGCCGACGCCGTTGACGTCGCCCCGTTCACCCGCACCGCTCTCGACAGCAGCCATCTCACACCGCCGCCAGCCGCCCCCGCCCCACCGCGTCGCCCGACTCCACGTCGAGCCCCACCCCGACAGCGGCGGGCCCGAGGGCACCGTCCCGCGTCTCGATCACCTCGGGCGCCGTCCCGGGCGCCGCTTCCTCCGCCGCCCGGACCACCCCGTGCTCGTCCGGCAGCCAGACCCGCGCCGTGCGGGCACGCGCGGCCGCACCCCGGCCCTCGACCTGGACCAGCGCCCGCCGCCCGGCCAGCAGCCCGTACCCGGGGCCCAGCCCGACCCAGCGGCTCTCCCGCACGCTCAGCCGCAGCTCCGCCCCGGGCCACTCGCCGGCCACCAGCAGCACACACCCGCTCCGCCGCAGCACCGCGCCCAGCCGGGTCGCCAGCTGCGGCGCCACCGCCCCGGACGGACGCAGCAGGATCACCTCCACCGCCCCCGCCAGCGCCGCCACCACCTCGGGCCACTGCCGTCCGGGCGCGTCCACCAGCAGCAGCCGTCCGGGATCGATCCCGTACCCGCTGGCCGCCAGCAGCCCGAGCTCGGGCAGCCCCACCGCCGCGTACCACCCGTCCCGGTTCCCCGAGGCGAGCGCCAGCAGCAGCCCGGCGTCGTCCGACACCGACACCGCCGCCCCGCGCCGCAGCCCGCCCGCCGGCAGCACCCCGGCCAGCGCGGCGGGCACCGGCAGGGGCACCGGCGCCGCTCCGTCTCCCGACGGCACCGGCACCGGTGCTGCCTGCTGCTGGAGGAGGACGGGGGTGGCCATGGGTCCAGGATCGAACATCCGTTCGTAAAGATTCAAGTCAGAATCGAACTCTTGAGCCAATTCGAGGGTGATCGAGATCTCGTGGTGACGGAGAGTGGCTGTGATTGGTCGAAATGGTTGTCACCTGGTCGCGACAACTGTCACCTCAGGTCTTCAGCGTGGCTGTCGATCTGGCCCGAAAATCGACAGCTGGCACATCATCAGGATCTGTCACCTGGACCACGCGGAGGGCCTAGGGTGATCGGGATGAGCGATGATCCCGTGATGCTGCGTCCTGTGGCCGAGGACGACCTGCCGGTGCTCGAGCGGTTTCTCACGGATCCTGAGGCGACCGGGCCGTTCCAATGGCTCGGTTGGTCGGATCCCGGGCGGTGGCGACGGCGCTGGGAGCAGGACGGTCTGCTCGGCGATGACGGCGGCCAGCTGATGGTGGTGACTGGTGCCGACAGGTTCGGCTTCGTGGCATGGCGGAAGGTCGTGATGTCGCGGAGCTCGTACTGCTGGAATGTTGGAGCCCAGCTGCTGCCGGAGGGCCGGGGCCGTGGGGTCGGCACGCAGGCCCAGCGGCTGCTGGTGCGCTACCTTTTCGCGCACACACCGGTGGTCAGACTTGAAGCGGACACCGAGACGGAGAACATCGCCGAGCAACGCGCACTACAGAAATCCGGCTTCACCCGCGAAGGCGTGCTGCGCAGCGCTGTGTTCCGGGACGGGCAGTGGCGGGACGTCGTCCGCTACAGCGTGCTCCGCAGCGACAGCCTCGGACAGCGGTGACAACTGAGCCGAAAGCTCGGAGCAGGTGACAATAGGCGAGCCACGTCCGAGATCCGGTGGCAGCAGGTGGCGACCTCGTCGAGGATCTCGTCGGCTGCTCGATTGCTCGGCTGCTCGGTTGCCGCCGGCCCGACCAACGCACAGGAGCAGTGCCCGCATGTCACCGTCGACACCGACCGACGACCCCCGACCTGTGACCGGTCTCTGGGGGCAGATCCACGCCGAGCGGGCCGCCTTGGCCGCCGACCTGGTGGGGCTGGATGAGGAGCAGTGGGCCACCCGGTCCCTCTGCGACCGGTTCACGGTCCGCGAGGTACTCGCGCACATGACCGCGGGGGCGAGCCTCACCCCCGTGCGGTGGATGGCGGGTGTTGTCCGCTGCCGCTTCGACTTCGACCGGCAGGTCGCACTGCGGCTGGCCGAGCACATGGGCGCGGCTCCGGCCGAGACGCTCGCACGGTTCCGCCGGGTGATCACCAGCACGACCAAGCCGCCCCTGCCGAGAGTGGCGATGCTCGGGGAGACGGTCGTGCACGCGGAGGACATCCGCCGACCGCTTGGCATCAAGCGCGACTATCCGGTCGACGCCCTGACCGCCCTGGCCGCCTACTACCAGGGCTCCGACTTGCCCGTCCTGTCGAAGAAGCGCGCAGTCGGCCTACGACTGGCGGCGACCGACGGCCCCTTCGTCGCCGGTGACGGCGTGCCGGTGTCCGGCACCACGCTGGCCCTGGTGATGGCGATGGCCGGCCGCGCACCCTACTGCGACCAGCTCGACGGCGAAGGGGTCGCCCTCCTGCGCGAGCGCCAGGCGATGGCCTGACCGACGGCACGACCACCGGGCAAACGGGTCGACAGGGCGGGTGCGGAGGGAGCAGGGTGCACGCATGTCTGATCTTCTGCCACTGCCGCTGCCGACCGGCTATCGGAGCCGGCCGGCAACCATCGCCGACGTCGACGCGATCCATCGCCTGGTCGCGACCTGCGAGCGTGCACTGTACGGCCGCGCCGAGGTCGATCCCGACGGTGTCGCCGCCGACCTCGCCCGTCCCGGCCTGGACCTGGCCCTGGACACGTTGCTCGTGCACGACCCGGCGGGGGAGCTGGCCGGCCGGGCCTGGGTGAACCGGCGCTCCGAGGTCGACGTCCATCCCGACCACCAGGGGCGGGGGTTGGGCGGCTCACTGCTCGCCTGGGTCGAGGCGCGGGCCCGTGAAGCGGGCGGCGAACGGATCGTCCAGACGGTCCCGGACGGCGACCGGCGGGCCGTCGCGCTGCTGCGCTCGCACGGCTACGAACCGCACGCCATCGCCTGGTTCCTGGAGATCGCGCTGCCCGTCGAACCGGTGGTGCCCGAGCCGCCGGCGGGCATCACGGTGCGGCCGTTCCGGGCCGGCGACGAGCGGGCGGCGTACCAGCTCACCGAGGACGCGTTCGACGAGTGGCAGCAGCGGCGGAAGTCCTACGAGGAGTGGGCCCTGTTGACCGTCGAGCGCGACATCTTCGCGCCGGCGGTCTCGTCGGTGGCGTTCGCCGGCGACCAGATGGTCGGCGCGGTGCTCTCGCTGGACCTCCCGGATACCGACGAGGGGTACATCGAGCGGGTCGCGGTCCGACGTGACCACCGCAACCAGGGCATCGCCCGCGTGCTGCTGCGGCACACCTTCCGTGACGTCCACCGGCAGGGGCGGCGGACCTGCACGCTGTGGACGCACTCGCAGACCGGTGCGCTGTCGCTGTACGAGCGGGTGGGTATGACGGTCCGGCACAGTTCCACGGTCTTCGGCAAGGCGCTCACCACCCGGTAGCGGAGCAGCTCCTGCGGGCCGGCCCCGGTGCGCCGGCCCGTGGCCTGTCCGGCCCCGCCGCCCGGGCTCCGGGCGGCGGGCCCGGCGATCCGTCATGCCCGGGCGGCCCGCCAGCCGGTGTCCGCCGCCCAGCGCTCGGCCGCGGCCATCAGGATCTCCCAGGCGGGCGCTTTGATCTGCCCGTAGTCGCCGAGGTCCGGCACGCTCTGCGCCAGCCGCTGCTTGAAGGCGCCCCAGGAGCGGCGGGCGGCCTCGTCCGCGCGCAGGTAGTCGCGGAACAGCAGTGCGTGGCGCGCGGCGCGGCCGTCGCTCTCGCGCAGGTGGACGTTGCAGCGGCGGGCGCCGACCGGGGGAGCGAAGACGAGCTTTCGGCTCTGCCGGCCGGCGGTCACCTCCAGGTGGTTCCACGGCTCGGGCCGGCAGCGGAAGCCGATCGTGGCGAACAGCGCGACCTCGCGAGCCTGCTCGATCGACCGCATCCGCACCTGGACGTCGATGCAGTCCTTGGCCGCCAGTCCGGGTACCGAGGTGGACCCCACATGGTCGACAGCGAGCGCGAGTTCGCCCAGCACGGCACGTAACCGCTCGGCCAGCAGCTCGAATTCGGCCGACCAGCCGGCCTGGTAGTCGACGACCGCGACGGGAGCCTGCTCATCGGGAAAGGGCATGCCCACCAGATTAGTGGCGTACCGGCTCCGTCGGACGGCTTACGCCGGGTGCTGCCGGCCCAGTTCGGCGAACCCCGCCCGCCAGGACGCCCGGGTCGGGCGCCAGCCCCGGGCCTGCCGGGCCAGCGTGTTGTCGGCGCCGCGCTCCCAGCCGGCCCGCCCGCCGCCCCGCCCGTCGGTGGCTCCCACCACCGGCGGCGGTGCCCCGACGGCGGCGGCCAGCACCGGGACCCAGTCGCGGGCCGCCGCCGGTTCGTCGTCCACGATGTTGACCGTCCCGCTGGGCCAGTCCAGCGCCGCGAGCGCCGCCAGTGCCGCGTCCTCGACGTGCAGGAAGGAGCTCACGGCGGCGCCGGCGGTCAACTCGCCCCGGTGCAGCCGCTGCGCCGTCAGGCCGTCCGGCGCGTACCAGGTGCCCGGTCCGTAGAGGGTGCCGTAGCGCAGCACCACGTGCTCGGGCAGCTCGGCGGCGGCCTCCTCCAGGGCGCGCAGGCCGGCGACCGTGGTGGCGCGCGGCTGCTCGGTGGTGTCGTCCAGCGCGGTGGCCTCGGTGGCCGGGGTGTCACCGCCCTGGTAGGCCCAGGAGATGGACTGCGCGACGATCCGCCCCACCCCGGCGCGGTGCGCGGCGTCCACCAGGTTGCGGGTGCCCTCCCGGCGGATCCTGGCGTTCGCGGCGAAGTCGAGGGCGGCGAGCGCGGTCAGCTGGTGCATGATCGCGTCCGGGGCGGCCTCGGCGACGGCCCGTTCGACCGCCGCCCGGTCGAAGACGTCCAGCCGGATCGCCTCGGCACCGCGCTCGCGCAGCGCGGCCACGCCCTCGGCGGAGCGGGAGGTGGCGGCGACCTGGTGGCCGGCGTCCAGCAGCAGCGGCAGCAACTGGCGGCCGATGGCGCCGGTGGCCCCGGCGAGGAGGATGCGCATGGCGGTGAACTCTTTCGCTTCGTGCTGACGATGGCAGGGGTGGCAGGGGTGGCAGGGGTGGCTGGGAGCGAGGTGAGCTGACGGTACGTCAGACAGGCGGCGCGGCACGCCGATCGGTGAGCCAGAGCCCGCCCGCGAGTACGGCGAGGCCGAGGCCGCTCAGGCAGCTGCCGGACCAACCCGCCTCGCTGTACAGGGTGGTGGCGACGCCGGCGCCGGCCGCCCCGCCGAGGAAGTAGGCGGTCATGTAGGCGGTGGTCACCCGTGAGCGCACTGCCGCCGGGTAGGCGTAGATCCGGGCCTGGTTGAGCACGTTGACGCCCTGCGCCCCGGCGTCCAGCAGCAGGATCCCGGCGATCAGCGGCAGCAGGTGGTGACCGCCGGTCAGCAGGGCCCAGGCGATGCCGACGGTGAGCAGCAGCAGTCCGGTCGCGCGGTGCGCGATGCCCCGGTCCTGCAGCCGTCCGGCGGGCTGCGCGCCGGCGGCACCGGCCGCACCGAGCAGGCCGAACAGGCCGATGGTGGCGGGGGAGTAGTGGTACGGGCGGTCGGTGAGCAGGAACGGCAGTGCGGTCCACAGGAGTTGGAAGCAGGCGAAGGCGAGCGCGCCCGCCGCCATCCGACGGCGCAGGAAGGGCTCGCGCCGGACCAGGGCGACGATCGAGCCGAGCAGTCGCGGGTAGCTCTGCCCCTGGTCGGCCGCCGGCAGCCGCGGCAGGCCGAACCGCAGCGCGAGGGCCAGCAGGGCGACGGCCGCCGCCGCGATGCCGTACACCGCGCGCCAGCCGGCCAGTTCCTCGAGCAGGCCGGAGGCGGTGCGGGCCAGCAGGACCCCGAGCAGCAGCCCGGTCATCAGGGTGCCCACCACCCGCCCGCGCTGCTCGGGGCGGGCGAGCGTGGCGGCCAGCGGGATCAGCACGCTGATGGCCGAGCCGGTCAACCCGACCACGGCCAGCAGCGGCAGCAGCACCCCCATCCCCGGCGCCAGCGCGACGCCCGCCAGCGCCACCGCGTCCACGCAGAGCATCACCACCACCAGTCGCCGCCGGGCGAGCAGATCGCCGAGCGGCACCAGCAGGACCAGGCCGAGCGCGTACCCGACCTGGTTGACCGTCATGCAGAGCCCGGCCACCCCGGACGACACCCGCAGGCTGCGGGCCAGCACGGGCAGCAGCGGCTGCGCGTAGTAGTTGTCGGCCACGACCAGTCCGCACGCCGTGGCCAGCAGCAGCACCAGCGGCCTGGACAGCCCGGCGGCGGGAGCGGGTGGGGGAGCGGGTGGCGGGACAGGGGTGGCGGCGACGGCCCGAGGAATGGTCACGTGATCAAATTAGAAGCCGATCGGACCAATGACATGAGCCAATCGCCTGCCAGTGAAGTGAGCCAAAACCATGCCCAGCCCGCACCCCTCCGCCGGTCTCGACCTGCTGATCGAACTCGGCCCCCCGGGGCCCCGGGGCGCACGCCGCCGCTCGGTCGAGGAGGCGCTGCGCACGGCGATCCGGGAGGGGCGGCTGGCGCCCGGGGTCCGGCTGCCGGCCACCCGTGACCTGGCCGAGCAACTCGGCCTGGCCCGGGGCACGGTGACCCAGGCCTACGAGCAACTGATCGCCGAGGGCTGGCTGACCGCCCGCACCAAGGCGGGCACCCGGGTCGCCGCCGGTGGTGCCGCTCAGGCGGTGCGCGCCACCGACCCGCCGCCGTCCCCGCCGCCGCCCGCCGCGCCGACCGAGCCGCGTCACGACCTCAGCCCCGGCCGCCCCGACCTCTCCTCCTTCCCGCGCGCCGCCTGGTCCCGCGCCCTGCGCCGGGCGATCCACGAGGCGCCGGCGGAGGCGTTCGGCTACGGCGACCCGCGCGGCCGGATCGAGCTGCGCACCGCGCTGGCCGCCTACCTCGGCCGGGTGCGCGGGGTCCGGGTGGCCCCGGAGCAGCTGCTGATCTGCTCGGGCTTCACCCAGGCACTCGGCCTGCTCGCCGAGGTCCTCGCCGGGACGGGCGTGCGCGCCCTCGCGATCGAGAACCCCGCGATGCCCGAGCACGTGGCGATCGCCGCGGCCCGGCTCGCGGTGCGGGACGTCACCGTGGACGACCAGGGCCTGCGGGTCGGCGAGTTGGCCGACGGCGATGCCCGGGCGGTGGTCTGCACCCCGGCGCACCAGTTCCCGCTGGGGGTCAGCATGTCCCCGGCCCGCCGGGCGGCCCTGCTGGCCTGGGCCGAGGAGTGCGACGGCTGGATCGTGGAGGACGACTACGACGGCGAATTCCGGTACGACCGAAGGCCAGTGGGCGCCCTCCAGGCCCGCCGGCCGGACCGGGTGGTGTACGCCGGATCGGTCAGCAAGGCGCTGGGCCCGGCGGTGCGGCTCGGCTGGATCGCCTGCCCGCCCCGGCTGTTGGAGCCGCTGGTGACGGCCAAGTACCTGGCGGACCGTCAGACCCCGGTGATGGAGCAGCTGGCACTCGCGGAGCTGCTGGATTCCGGTGCCTACGACCACCACCTGCGCACCATGCGGCGCGGCTACCGGCGTCGCCGGGACACCCTGGTGCGGGCGGTGGCCGAGCAACTGCCGCCGGGTGCCCGGCTCTCCGGGATCGCCGCCGGCCTGCACGCGATCGTCCGACTCCCCGCCGACCGGGGCCTGGACGAGCAGCGGATCGGCGCCGCGCTGCGCCAGGGGTCGGTCCGGGCCCGACTGCTCGGCGAGTACCTGCGCGGTGCGGCCGGGGCCGAGGCGCCGCCTGCCCTGGTGGTCGGCTACGCGACCCCGAGCGCGCACGCCTACGCCGGCGCGGTGGACGCGCTGCTCGGCGTGCTGCGCGGTCTGGGGTAGCGGTCCGGGTGGGCGGGGCCGAGGTAGTGGTCCGGGGAGGCGGGTCCGAGGTGGTGATCCGGGGCTGCGGGCGGGCAGCACGGGGAGCCGCCCGCCCGCGTGGGGGTGCGGGCGGGCGGCGGTCCGGTGGGGGGAGAGAAGCGGCGTGGGTGACCGCGGTGGCGGCGCCATGCAGATGGGTGGGCATGGCGAACGACACGTGAAGATTCAACTATTCGGATAACACTATTCCGTGTCTGCATGTCCCTGTCCAGCTTTTCGTGCATTAATGCGTGATGGCTGTACCTACTAGTATGTACAGTGTTCCGCGAAAGCAGCAGCCGGACCGAACAGGGGAGGCGCCCGATGCACGCGATGCAGTACGAGATCACGCTGCCGGCCGACTACGACATGGAGATCATCCGCCACCGGGTCGCGACCAGGGGCGGGCAACTGGACCGGTTCCCGGGCCTGGCGCTGAAGGCCTACCTGATCCGCGAGCGCGGGGTGGCCGGCTCGACCGTCAACCAGTACGCGCCGTTCTACCTCTGGCGGACGGACGAGGGGGCCAACCGCTTCCTCTGGGGCCCCGGATTCCGCGGCCTCAGCCAGGACTTCGGGCGGCCGGTGGTCCGCTCCTGGCTCGGCCTGGCCGTGCAGGACGGGCCGGACCGCGCCGCGGACCCGACCGTCGCCGACCGCCTGCGCACGCCCATCGGGCCCGACCGGGACCCGGCCGAGGCGATCGAGCAGGCCCTGGCCGAGCTGCCCGCCGACCGTCCGGGCGTGCACACCATCGCGCTGGCCGTCGACACCGCCCGCTGGGAGCTGCTGACCTTCACCCTCTGGGCCGGGGAGCCCGAGGCCGACGCGCCCGGCCCCGAACTCGGCGAGCGCTACCGGGTGCTGCACCTCAGCCGCCCGGAGCTGGCGGACCTGCCACGCGGCCGGCACTGGTGACCGGCGGTCAACTCCAGCCCTCCGACAGCGCCGGCAGTCCCGCCGGCGCCGACAGCCCAGACCACGCCGCCCCCCAGAGCCGAGGAGCCCGGGTATGACCACCCCAGCCGTCCGCACCGTGCTCGGCGATCTCGACCCCGCCGAACTGGGCGTCACCGACGCGCACGACCACCTCTTCCTGAGCAGCGCCAAGCTCCCCGGCCAGGAGCTGGACGACCCGCTCGCCGCCGCCGCCGAACTCGCGGCGTTCCGCGCGGCGGGCGGCCGGGCGGTGATCCAGTGGACGCCGTACGGCATGGGCCGTCGCGCCGCCGAACTGCCCGCCCTGTCCCGGGCGAGCGGGGTGCACCTGGTCGCGGCCACCGGGTTGCACCAGGCCGGACACTACGAGCGGCTCCCCGACCTGGACACCCTGGCCGAGCTCTTCGTCCGTGAGCTGACCCGGGGCATCGGCGGCGGGGAAGCGCCCAGGGTCGGTCTGATCAAGGTGGCCGGCGGCTACCACGGGCTGGATCCGCACGCCCGCCGCACCATGACGGCCGCCGCCGAGGCGCATCACGCCACCGGCGCGCCGATCGCCGTCCACCACGAGCACGGCACGGCCGCGCCCGAGGTGGTCGAACTGCTCTGCGGGCGGCTCGCGGTGCCGCCGAGCAGCGTGATCCTCGGCCACCTCAACCGCTTCCCCGAGCCGGGGATCCACCAGGAGCTGGCCGCCACCGGCGCGTACCTGGCCTTCGACGGGCCCTCCCGGGCGCACCACGCCACCGACTGGCGGTTGCTCGACTGCCTGGCCGCACTCGCCGGGGCCGGCCACGGCGAGCGCCTGCTGCTGGGCGGGGACACCGTGGTCAGGTCGGCCCGCGCGGCCGACGGCGAAGGGCCGGGGATGCCGTTCCTGCTCACCGGCCTGCGCCCGAGGCTGCGCCGCGCGCTGGGTGAGGAGCAGACCGACCTGATCTTCCGGCAGAACCCGGCCCGCGCCTTCGCGGCCGACTGGCGCTGACGCCTGCGGGCCGGGGGATCCGCCTGTCCCCCGGCCCGATGCCTCCCCGGCCCGCGGGGGTCACATGTGGGTGCCGCCGTCGATCCGGATCTCGGTGCCGGTGACGAAGGCGCCGTCCTCGCTCGCCAGCATCGCGATCACGCCGGCCACCGTCTCCGGGCCGGCGAAGCCCGAGCCGAGCGCGGGCGAGAGCTTGGCCAGCAGGCTGAAGTCGGCATCGGCCGGCAGGCCGGGGTTGTTGGTCATGCCGCTGTCGATGCTGCCCGGCGCGACGCAGACCGCGCGCAGGCCCTGCTTGCTGTACTCCTGCGCGATCGCGTGGGTGAAGGACTGGATGCCGCCCTTGGTCGCGGCGTACGCGGCCATGTACGGGTGGGCGAAACTCGCCGAGGTGGAGCTGAAGTTGACCACCACGCCGGAGCCCGAGGCGAGCAGCGCGGGCAGCGCCTCGCGGGTCATCAGGAAGGTGCCGGTCAGGTTCACCTTCAGCAGGGTGTTCCAGAACTCCAGGCTGGTCAGGTGGGTGTGCGAGGAGCGCAGGATCCCGGCGGCGTTGACCAGGACGTCGAGGCCGCCCAGGCGCTCGATCGCGGCGGCCACCCCGGCCTGGACCGACGACTCGTCGGAGATGTCCAGCACGGCGGTGGTCAGCCGCTCGGCGGTGCCCTCGGCGGCGGCCCGCTCGGCGGTCTCGCGCAGCCCGGCCTCGTTCACGTCCACCGCGACGACCTGGCCGCCCTCGGCCAGCAGACGGTGCACGGTGGCCCGGCCGATGCCGGAACCGCCGCCGGTGACCAGGATTCGACGACCGGAAAAGCGCTGCATGGTGGTGCTCCGTTCTCAGGGCTGCTCTCAAGCGGCGAACGCTGTGCCGCGGTCGCACAGTCACCGTACGCCGGGATGGCACGTTGTGCCACTTTGACATGCAATGCCAGGTAGGCAGGAACGGCGTAGCGTGGGGGCATGACCGACCGTCCCGTTCCGACCGCCGACCGCCTGTCCCCGCTCGCCCAGGGCCTGCCCGCTGCCGCCCGCCCGTCCCTCACGGACCGGCGCCGGGCCGAGACCCAGCTGGAGATCGCCATCACGGCCGCCGCGCTCTTCGCCGAACGCGGCGTGGAGGGGACCGGGGCCGAGGAGATCGCCCGCGCCTCGGGCGTCGCGCTGCGCACCTTCTACCGCTACTTCCGCACCAAGGAGGAGGCCGTCGCCCCGCTGCTCGCCGCCGGGGGCCGGCGCTGGCTGGAGCTGGTCGCCGCCGGCCCGGCCGAGCTGCCGGTGCCACTGGTGCTGGAGCGGGCGGCCGTCGAGGCGCTCGCGGCGGCGGACGAGCGGGCGGTGACGGCGCTGCGCTGGACCCGCGCGCTGCTCACCGATCCGGGGCTGCGCCGGGTCTGGCAGGGGGTGCACCAGGACTCGGAGGAGGCGCTGGTGCCGATCCTGGCCGAGCGCTGCGGCGCGGGCGTCGACCCGCTGGAGGTGCGGCTGGCGGCGGCGGCGGCCACCGCCGCGATCCGGGTCGCACTGGAGACCTGGGCGGCCGCCGAGGACGCCCCGACCGAGGGCCCGCAGGCGCCGGGCCCGCTGGCCGCGCGCTGCCTGCGTGAGTTGACGGCGGGGCTGCGGCTCTGGAACGGCGAGGCCGGCCGGGACTGAGCCGGCAGCCGGTGACCGACGCGGCAGCCGGTGACCGACGCGGCAGCCGGTGACCGACGCGACGGGGTCGGTGGACGGGACGACGGGTCGGTGGACGACGCGACGGCGGGGTCCGGCCTGCTCCCAGGCCGGACCCCGCCGTCGTCTCAGCGGGAGTGCCGCAGTGTCAGGCGACCGGCTCCAGCGTCCCGGTGTGCAGCTCGCCGACCCGGCCGCCCTCGCCCTCGTAGGTCCAGAAGACCCGCACGGTCAGCGCGCCCAGATCCATCACGTGGCTGACCGTGATGCCGCTCTGCTCGGTCCAGCTCACGAAGTACACGTCCGGCGCGACCCGCGCGACGTGCAGGGCCACGTCCTCCCACTGGCCCGCCGACTCGCCCAGGCCCTCCCAGCGCAGGCGCCGGCCGTCGGCCGAGTAGGCGTTGCGGAAGGCGGCGCCGTTGTCGACCTGGAAGAGGTAGGTCCGGCCGGCGAAGCCGGGCAGGTCAGCGGTCTCGGTCATGCGGGCGGGTGTCCTCGTCTCTGGTCCGGCGTCGAAAAGTCGTGCGCCCCCAAGTTATCCGACCGGTGGCACGGCACGCGTGAAAACGAAGCCCGGGTAGCGGCGAGCGGCGGCAGAACGGAGGGACAATGGTTGCGCGACACGCCTGTGCCGCCGCGCGCCGGTCCTCGGGCCAGCGGGTGGCCCGCTGACGGGCGGGGCACAGTGGCGGGTCGGGAGGTCGAACATGCGCAAGGTCGTCGACTGCCGGGACTTCCCGAGCGAGACCAACTGCTCGCTGGCCATCTCCGGCGAGGAGGAAGAAGTGGTGCGGGCCGCCACCGAACACGCGGTCTCGGTCCACGGGCACACCGATTCCCCGGAACTGCGGGACCAGATCCGGGCCGGCCTCAAGGACGAGCTGCTTCTCCAGCACACCTGAGCACGCCCGACGTGGCACCTCTTGACCACGGTGGCACGATGGAGATGAGGGGTGCCGAAGGAGACGAACTTCGGCAACCGCGATCACCACACCCACCCGGAGGAGACGAACCCCGGGGCCCGACGGTGACCGCGGGTGATCCGGTATCCGGGCGCCGGCTCCGTGGAGCCCGAGGGGTACGGCGATCAAGTGACTCCGCGGTGTACCTGGGATCGCGTTCAACGAGTTTTGCACACCCTGAACGGCACGCCCCCGGGATGGGGGACGTTGCCCACCTCGTCAGTGGGCCCCGCCCGGCACGGCGGACGCCCACCGGGCCGCCGGCCGCGACCGGCCGCCGATCGGCGGCGCGCCGACCGTGCCGCACCACCAGGCGCGACCGATCCCCGGCCTGCGCGGGACGGCCACCAGCCCAACTGATCTGCCCTAGGCACCCACTGGCCCACGGTCTCGCGAACCGCGGGCCAGTGCGCTGGGTGGGACTGGGGCTGGTTCTGAGCAGGCGTCAGGAGGCGCGTCAGTAATGCGTCAGGGTCGGGGTGATGGCCGTCGGGATGTCGTCAAGAACGGGCGAACCGGAGGTGAACTCCGGTGAGCTGGAGGGATGTCGACCCCGCCAGAGAAAACGCCCGACGTACCCGGTCCGACCGGCGGCTACCGCAATGCCCCGGTCTCGGATCCGCCGTACAACGGGTCGTCGCCGTCGCAGCTGCCGCCGTTGCCGACGCTCGACGGCAGCCTGGTGGTCGACTTCTCCCTGCTGGCCAAGGCGGGCGGTGACGCGAGCAGCGCGGCCGCCACCATGGACTCCGCCTGGCAGGCGCTGAGTGCCGTCGCCCTGTTCGGTGCGGCGCCCTGGGGGGACGACGCGGCTCTCGGCCAGGGCTTCGACCAGGCCTTCGCGCAGCCGCGAGACGATCTCCTGAAGGCGGTGCAGGCGCTGCCGGCCACGCTGCGGAACCTCGCCGACGCCCTCGGCGGTGTCCACAGCGTCCTCAAGAACGGCGATGACACGGCAAAGGAGATCGTCGGGCCGTCCCCGTCCCTCGGTCACGGGAGTGTGTGATGGCGGTCGACGCTCCCAACGCCCACCTGTCGCAGGGGGTCGAGGACCTGGTGATGATCCTGGTGGGCAACCAGTGGCCCACCGGGAACGAGAGTGCGCTGCGGGCCGAGGCCGCGGGCTGGAGCGCGGCGGGGGACGCGGTCCGCACCTGCATCGCCGACCTCACGGACGCCAGGACCCAGCTCGCCCACGCCCTGAGCGGCAGTGCCCAGCAGACCTTCGACACCTATCTGGTCGCACTCGCGATCGGCGACAATGCCGCGCTGCCGCTGATCGCCCAGTGCTGCGATGCCGCCGCCGACGCGTTGAACAACCTGGCGAACGAGATCGAGACGCTGCGGATCGAGATCATCGGCGCGGCGGTGGTGCTCGCCGTCCAACTGGCGATCGACGCCGTGGCGTGGTTCTTCGGTGGTGCGGTGGCGGCGCCCGAGGAGATCATCATCACCCGGGCCGTCGTACTGGCGTTCCTGAAGAAGGCGTTGATCAGCGCGGTGACCCGGGTCGCCGAGTCGGTGCTGGCCCAGGTCGGCTTCGACCTGCTGGCCCAGGTGATCGAACTGGCCCAGCACCACCGCAAGTCGATCGACGGGTCCGAGTTGGGCACCGCCGCCATCAACGGGGCGATCGGCGGCGCGGTCGGCTTCGGCGCGGGGCTGCTCGGCAAGGGGCTTGCCAAGGGGCTGGGGAAGGGGCTGGGGAAGGGGTTCGCCGGGCTGGCCGGCCACGAAGCCGGGGAATTCGTCAAAGGCGCGGCCGAGCTGGTCTGGAACACCGGCTACGGGGCGCTGACCGGGATGGCCGAAGGCGCGGCGCAGGACGCGGCGTTCGGGCTCTCCGGCGACTGGGTCTCCGGCGCGGCCAACGGCTCGTTCGCCGGGGCCTGGGGCTCACGGCACGAGGCGATGAACCCGGGGAACAAGTTCTCGATCTCGCCGGCGGACCACCTCGAAGGCTTGCTGTACTCCAAGCTGCTGGGGCCCCGGCCGACGACGGGCGGCGGCACGACGGAGATCGAGCTGGAACCGGTCACGCCGTCGGATCTGCCGCACGAAACACCGCCCCTGTCCGACGGGCCGACGAACTCCAGTACGACGTCCGTGGATTCGCCGCCGATCAACGCCCCCGGGCCGGTGGTGGGTGGGGAGGAGCATCCCGAGCCGGAGCCGGAGCCGGAGCCGGAGCCGGAGCCGGAGCCGCAGCCTGAGGTGCAGGAGTCGCCGGTGCCTCGGCCGACGGTGGGTGGGGAGGGTGAGCCGCAGCCGCAGCCGCAGCCGCAGCCGCAGGTGCAGGAGTCGCCGGCACCTCAGCCGGTGGTGGTGGAGCATCCCGAGCCGGAGCCTGAGCCGCAGCCGCAGCCTGAGGTGCAGGAGTCACCGGTGCCTCAACCGGTGGTGGGTGGGGAGGGTGAGCCACAGCCGCAGGAGTCGCCGGCACCTCAGCCGGTGGTGGTGGAGCATCCCGAGCCGCAGCCGCAGCCTGAGGTGCAGGAGTCACCGGTGCCTCAGTCGACGGTCGGTGGCCAGGGTCAGCCGCAGCCTCAGCCGCAGGAGCGGCCGGTGCCTCAGTCGACGGTCGGCGGGCAGGGTCAGCCGCAGCCTCAGCCGCAGGAGCGGCCGGCACCCCAGCCGGTGGTGGGTGGCCAGGGTCAGTCCCAGCCGCCGGTGCAGGGAGGCCCCCCGCCCCGGTCGACGGTCGGCGGGGGAGGTCAACCCCGCCCCCGGCCGGGCGTCCGAGAACAGCCGCCCAGGTCGACCAGCTATCCCCCCGCTCCCACCCTCCCGCCGCTGGACCTCGGGCCGCCCTTCACCCACCAGGTCCTCCCGTACGACGACCTCGACGAGGACCCACCCCCGTCCCTCGCGGACTTCGTGGCGAGTCAGCTCAACCCGGGTCGCTGACCGGAGCGCCCGATCGGGCAGCGCGGTGGCCGGGTGGTCCGCAACGTCGGCAACCACCCGGCCACAGCACGCGAACCAGCTGTCTCAGCAGGTGGAGTCGATCAGGTAGAACGACTCGTAGTGGTCCGAGGTGTAGTAGTCCGACCCGTCCTCGCCGGTCACGATCCGGCGGGTGCTGCGGTTGGAGGCACCCGGGGTGTCGACCGTGTACTCCTGGTAGAAGCCGTACGGCTCGCTCGGCAGCACGCCCTCGCGGTTCTGGAAGGTCTCGCCGTCCTCGGAGTACGGGAACGGGCCACCCTGGGCGATCAGGTTGAGGGTGTCGTCGGCCTGGCTGGGCAGGGCGGTCTGGCAGATGTTGCCGCTGACGTCCGCGTGGGCGGCGGAGGCGAACACGGCGGTGGGGGCCAGGGTGAGCAGGCCGACGGTGACAACGGAAGCGGTACGCGTCTTCAACGCGCGTAGAAGAGTCTGCATGGACAGCAGTGTGAGGGGCCGTCAGGAAGCCTGGGAAGGAGCTGGGAGCAGACTGAGTGAGTCTTCATGTCCATGTAACTGGGGCGGCGGCCAGGCGACGGGAGTGCTTCGCTTTTGCGGCGGATGTGAAGCTGTGTGACTCGTGTGACATTGATGATGATCAGTTCATCTGCCTACTCTGCAGACGGCTCGCCACCCAGCGGCGGGCCCAGCCACGGGACGCCTAGTCCTGCCTGCCCGGGGTCGGAACCAGAGCACCGCACCAGGCAGGAGCGGGGGACCCAGGTAGTACTGCCGTGTCCCCGCCCGCCCGCGTATCGCCAGGGTGTGTGAGGGTGCGGCTCGGGGTGAGGCCGACCGGCAGTGCCGGCTCGGCCGGGCCATCTTGCGGTCCGAACCCGACAGCTCACCTCGCAGGCGTCGCAAGAGGAACTCCCGTGATCCCTACCGCCACCCCTGCCCGCCTCGGCGTCGTCGCCGCCGCGCTCGGCCTGGTCGCCGTCCCGATGGTCGGCCAGGCGAACGCCCTCACCCGGCACCCGGCGACCAGCGCCGCGCCCACCGTGACCCAGGACCGGCTGACCCCGACCACCGCCACCGCCGGCGCGGCGACCACTGCCGCCCTGACGCTGCACGCAAGCTCCTGCTTCACCGCGAAGACGGTGGGCGTGGGCGTGCGGGACGCCGCGGGGAACAACCTCGACTTCCCCGGGGACCTCAGCAACCAGCAGATCTGCCCGAGCGGCCTGTCGCTGACCACCGGCGCGCGGACCTTCGCGAGCGGGGCGTACACCGTCTTCGGCTTCTACCAGGACCAGGCCGGCGCCTGGCACAACCTGGCCTCGCAGACCCTGACCGTCTCGGCGGCCGGCAGTGCGGCCGGCAGCGGCACCAGCACCCCGACGCCCGCTCCGGCGCCCACCCCCACCCCGGCGCCCACCCCGGCGCCGGCTCCCGCGCCGACCCCCGCCCCCAGCGGCTCGCCCGTCCCCGGCAAGACGCTGACCTGGTCCGACGAGTTCAACGGCCCGCTCGACGCGACCAAGTGGAACGACAGCTCCACCACCTCGTACCAGTACGGCAACCACAACCCGAACGACAACAAGCTCGACTGGATCGACCCGTCCGACGTCTCGGTCGCGGGCGGCGTGGCCACCTTCACCGCCCAGCCCTCCAGCCACACCCTGGAGAACGGCAAGCAGGCCTGGACCACCGGCCTGCTCACCACCGAGGGCACCCAGCAGGGCTTCAAGGTCAAGACCGGTGACTACGCCGAGGCCCGGGTCCAGATGCCGTCCGCGCCCGGCGCCTGGCCTGCCCTGTGGACCTGGGCGAACGGTGGCAGCGAGATCGACTCCTTCGAGTACCACCCGGACAACCCGAACCTGCTGGAGCTGACCAACCACGTCAACTTCGCGCAGAAGTACTACACCGACGCGAACGCGGTGCAGCCGGGCCAGTGGGTGACCATCGGCACCTACTACGGCGCCAACTCGGTCGACTACTACGTCAACGGCGTCAAGGTCTTCTCCGACAACACCGGTGTCGGCGCCAACTGGTCGGCCTACCTGATCCTCAACCTGTCGATCAGCGCGGGCGAGTACCACCCGGCCCCGAGCGGCTCCGCGCCGATCAGCTTCGCGGCCGACTACGTGCGGGTCTACCGCTGACCCCCACCGGCCGACCCTGACGAGCACGACGGCTGTGGCCCGGATCCCCAAGGATCCGGGCCACAGCCGTCTCTGACGGAGTGTCAGGGTGCCAGCACGGCCCCCAGGCGCTGCGCGATCTGGCGCATCACCGGGACCAGGGCCGAGGCGCCGGTCTGCTCCTCCAGGGCGCGGATCCGCGCCTCCGGGCCCGACACCGAGAGCGCGGTCGGGGTCGGGGCGCCCGGCACCGCGACGGCGATGCAGCGCACGCCGATCTCCTGCTCCTGGTCGTCCACCACATAGCCGGCCTCCCGGGCGGTGGCCAGCTGGGCGAACAGGGCTTCGGGGTCGGTGACGGTGAACTCGGTGTGCGCGGGCAGGGCTTGGGTGCCGAGCACGGCGCGCGCCTCGTCCTCGGGGAGCTGGGCGAGCAGTGCCTTGCCGACGCCGGTGCAGTGCGGCTGCACCCGGCGGCCGACCTCGGTGAACATCCGCATCGAGCGGCGCGACTGCACCTGGCCGACGTAGACCACCTCGCCGCCCTCCAGGACGGCCAGGTTGGCGGTCTCGCCGGTGGCCTCCATCAGCTCGGCCAGGTAGGGGCGGGCCCAGCTGCCGAGCAGCCGGCCCGCGGTCTCGCCGAGCCGGATCAGCCGGGGGCCCAGGGTGTAGCGCCGCGCGGTGTCCTGGCGGACATATCCCTGCTGTGCGAGGGTACGAACCAGCCGGTGGATGGTCGGCATCGGGAGGCCCGAGGTGGTGGACAGCTCGCTGAGGGTCGCGACGCCACCCGAGTCGGCCAGGGCCTCCAGGAGTTGGAAAGCGCGCTCGACGGACTGCACGCCCCCCGCGGAGGCGCGCTCGGATCCGGTCGAAGCTGCGGCAGGGGTGCTGGCCACCGGCGTTCCCTTTGCTGTCGGGGGAGGAGTAGAGTCCCAGCGATCTACCTCAACAAACCGTTGAAATTCTGTATCGCGGAAACTAGTGTCCACCTTACAGAATCGAACTCGCCAGTAGGTGGGTCAGATCAGATGAGGGAAGCCCCCTACCGGGAGCTCCCTACACAGGTTCTACCGTCCAAGGAGTGTCCTGCCCATGGCTACAGACCAGGGACCCGCCGCCAGCCTTCGACCGGGAGTGCCCCCAGGTGCCTCGGCCGCTCCGGTCGTCACCGTCGCCGGTCCGCGCGTCCCCCGTGCGGAGGAGGTGCTGACGCCCGAGGCGGTCGCGTTCGTGGTCGGTCTGCACCGGACCTTCGAGAGCCGCCGGCAGGAACTCCTCGCCCGCCGCCGGGCCCGCCGGGTGGAGATCGCCCAGGCCGGGACCCTCGACTTCCTGCCCGAGACCGCCGAGATCCGCGCCGCGGACTGGCAGGTCGCCCCGGCCCCCCGGGCGCTGCAGGACCGCCGGGTGGAGATCACCGGCCCGACCGACCGGAAGATGGTGATCAACGCGCTCAACTCCGGCGCCAAGGTCTGGCTGGCCGACTTCGAGGACGCCACCTCGCCCACCTGGCAGTCGGTGGTCTCCGGCCAGCTCAACCTGATCGACGCCTACGAGGGCCGGATCGACTTCACCTCGCCCGAGGGCAAGCAGTACACGCTCAAGCCCGCCGCCGAACTCGCCACCGTGGTGGTCCGCCCGCGCGGCTGGCACCTGGACGAGAGCCACCTGCTGGTGGACGGCGTGCCGGTGGCCGGCGCGTTCTTCGACTTCGGGCTCTACTTCTTCCACAACGCCGCGCGGCTGCTGGCCAAGGGACCGCAGGACCCCAACTCGGGGCCCTACTTCTACCTGCCGAAGACCGAGAGCCACCTGGAGGCGCGCCTCTGGAACGACGTCTTCTCCCACGCCCAGGAGCAGTTGGGCATCGAGCACGGCACCATCCGGGCCACCGTGCTGATCGAGACGATCACGGCCGCCTTCGAGATGGACGAGATCCTCTACGAACTGCGCGACCACGCCGCCGGGTTGAACGCCGGCCGGTGGGACTACCTGTTCTCGATCGTGAAGAACTTCCGCGACGCCGGCGAGCACTACATCCTGCCGGACCGCAACAGCGTGGGCATGACCTCCCCGTTCATGGCCGCCTACGCCCGCCTGCTGGTGCGGACCTGCCACCAGCGCGGCGCGCACGCGATCGGCGGGATGGCCGCCTTCATCCCCAGTCGCAAGGACCCCGAGGTCAACGCCGCCGCCCTGGAGAAGGTCAAGGCGGACAAGGAGCGCGAGGCCGCGGGCGGCTTCGACGGCTCCTGGGTCGCGCACCCCGACCTGGTCCCGGTCGCCCGCGCCTGCTTCGACGCGGTGCTCGGCGAGCGCCCCCACCAGAAGGAGAACCCGGGCTCCGCCGAGCAGGTGACGGCCGCCCAGCTGCTGGACATCGCCGGGGCCGGCGGCTCCTGCACCGAGGCCGGCCTGCGGAACGCGGTTGCCGTGGGCCTGCGTTACTGCGAGGCCTGGCTGCGCGGGCTGGGTGCGGTCGGGATCTTCAACATGATGGAGGACGCGGCCACCGCCGAGATCTCCCGCTCGCAGATCTGGCAGTGGATCCGCAACGGCGTGGTGCTCGCCGACACCGGCGAGAAGGCCACCGCCGAACTGGCCCGCCGGCTGGTCGCCGAGGAGATGGCGGCGATCAGGACCGAGGTCGGGGACGAGGCGTTCGCGGCCGGCCGGTGGGCCGAGGCGCGTGGACTCTTCGAGCAGGTCTCGCTCGCCGAGGAGTTCGTCGACTTCCTGACGCTGCCAGGCTACGCGCTGCTCGGCTGAGCGCTTCCCGCCGTTCTGTACGGTCCGCCGGGGCGAACGCGCCCCGGCGGACCATTCCGCTGTTCAGCCTTCAATGTCCAGTGTTCGAAGAAAGGCTCCACCGATGGTCCGGATGTTCCTCAACGGCCAGGCGATGCGCGGCGGCGAGTTCCACCCGCTGCTCGGCGACGCGCCCTTCCTCGGGGTGGTCCGCACCGCGCCGGGCCACCGCTTCTTCTCGATCCGGGACACCTGCCCCGGCCTGCTGCCCGACCCGGCGGTGGACAGCGTGATCGAGGGCGAACTGTACGAGGTCAGCCTGGAGTTCCTGCGCGATGTGCTGCTGCCGGGTGAGCCGGGCGAGTTGGAGTTCGGCGTGATCAAGCTGGCGGACGGCAGCGCCTGCTTCTCGATGCTGCTGGCCCGCGGCGAACTCGAGCGCGGCGTGCACAAGGAGATCACCGACTTCGGCGGCTGGCGTCCCTACCTGGCGTCGCTGGGGCGCGAGTTCTGACCTGCGCTATACGGCAGGACGTGGGTCACCTTCAACGCCAGGTGCCTCTGCCTGAAGTGTGGCCCTCAATCCTGCAGGCCCACTGGCCATCCGCGCGTTCAGCGAGCTTCTCCGTCGGCTGTCATTCCAGAGCCCTGTACCGGGCAGAGGTCTGGTTCGCCGGGGAAGAGCGAGGCACTGACAGACGCTCAGCCAGCGCATGCCGAAGCCCGACCTCTCCCGGCAGGCAGCGCGAACTGGCCACCGCTGACTTGGCGGCCGGGGTGCTCACGTGGCGCATCCGCGACGACGCGGGCCTTCTGAGCTCCTCGCCGACGAGCACAGTGGATGGACGGCGCGTCGCGGCAGCGACATCCAGGATCACTGCTCCCGTCCTCACGCCCTCGACGACGCCGAACCCCCAGGGCATTGCGGCACCCGCCAAGGGGGTGGCGATCGGTTCAGCCCGCCGACGATGACGCTGGCAGTCGACTCGAGCCAGCTCGCTCGGCTCGCTGGGCGGTTCGCATCCCAGGCGCGAAAACGCTCCTTGTCCGCAGTTTTGCGGACAAGGAGCGTTCGTCGGCGTGGGACAGCTGGCTCACGCCTCGATCTCTGAGTGCTCGGCCTGACTACCGGTAGCGCAGAAGGTCAGCTGACGGCCGGCCCGATCAGAACGTCATCCAGGTAGCGCTGTACCGGCTCGAACAGCCCGTACGGCACGTAGTCGGCGATCTGATCGTGGGTGACCCAGGCCAGCTCGGCCAGCTCCTCGGTGTCGACCACCGTGGCGATGCCGCTCACGATCTCGCAGGCGCTGTACGACATCTGCCGGCCGGTCTTCGGGTGGATGCGCTCACCGAGTAGCCGAGTCGCCTTGACCGTCAGGCCGACCTCTTCACCAGTCTCGCGGACCGCAGCCGCCTCGGCCGTCTCGCCCGGCTCGATCTCACCGGCCGGGAACTGCCACGACAGCTCACCTTCCTTGACGCGGCGCTGCACCATCAGGACGCGGCCGTCCTGGACCACGATGGCGGCGGCGATGCCCGGCTTATCGGTGATCTGCTCAGTCATGCTGCGGCTCCTCCAGGGCGGCCAGGATGGGCGGGAAGATCGTATCGACGGGGATGAACCGGGGCACCGCGTTTCTCGGAACCCACATCACGTCGGCGTTCTCGACCGTGTCCTGGTTCTGGGCTTCCCCGGCCAGATACTCAGTCAGGAAGTACTCGCACCAGACCCCGGTAGCCGGATGGAGCCGGCCCCCGAGGTCTTGGCGTACGGCGCAGTGAACCCCTGTCTCGGCCAACGTCTCGCGGACGGCCGCCGACGCCGGGTTCCCCCCTGGCTTGATGACGCCTGCGGGGAACTGCCAGCGGATGCCGGCGCTCTCGTCGTCCCGGCGGCAGACGAGCAGCACCTCGGAGCCGCGCACCACTACCGCGATGGCCACGCACAGGGCTTGGCCCGCAGTCTGTGGGCTGGCTTCGGTGGTCAGCAACGCGAACCGCTTCTGCACCGCAGGCGGCGCCGTCTCCAGGATCTGGTCGAGCAACTGCCGCATCTCGGTGCGGGGGACCAGCTCCGGATCGGCGTGCCAGGTCGCCACCGTCCGTAGGCCAATGCCCAGCCGGCCGGCGAACCCCTCGTTGGTGTCGCGCAGTGCCTCTTGGAGCACACAGGCGGACTTGCCCGTCCAGGTCCCCACCACGTCCACCTGCTGCTCCTCCCCGAACTGGCCTGCTACGCCTTGGTCTTGGCTTCGAGTACCGGGCGCAGCAGGCGCAACGGTGTGCTCCAGTCGTACTGGTCACGGCCCCCGCCGGCTTTCGGCTTGTGCGGAACGTAGTCGCCGAACAGCACGCCCATCGCCTTCAGTCGCTCCACGTTGGCCGGGTAGGCCGGATGGGCGGCCTGGGCCGAGTTGACGTACGGCTGGGCGGCCACCGGGATGCCCAGACCGTACGCCTCGGTGAGGATGCCGAGGGCCAGGGTGTCGGCGTGGCCATCCGCCCACTTGTTGATCGTGTTGAAGGTGGCGGGCGCGACCGCGATGGCGTCGGCCGACGGCAGTGAGGCCGGCACCTCGGGCGTGCGCCAGGCCGAGCGGATCGGGTGGCCGGTCTGCTTCTCGATGGCGGCCTGATCGATGAACCCCATTGCGTTCGGCGTCGCCACCACCCCGACCGCCCAGCCTTCGGCTTGGGCGACTGAGATCAGCTGGCCCACGTCGTCGGCGATGCCCGACGCGCACACGACGACGTAGAGGAACGGCTTGCTCAAGGTCGGACTCCCAACTCACGGCTGAACTGGCGTAGCTCCGGCAGGGCACCGCGGCGGTCGCGTGCTGCCATGTCGGCCACCAGCTCCCGGATGTCCGGACGACGCCGGATGTCTTCGGCAGCGTGACGTTCGGCGATGCGCAGGGCGCGGTAGCCCTCGGACAGTTTGCCCTGCTGGTTGAAGGCCCTGGCAAGGTCCACCCACAGTGCCGCTTGTCGTTCCGGCGCTGGGATGCGGCGGTGCAGCAGCGGCCGGGCCGTGTCGATGGCGGCGCCGGCGTCGCCCAGGGCCACCGCAGCGGACGTCCGGTGCAGCGCCACGTTGGTCTGGCTGAAGTTCGCCCAGGCATCCGGGTGGTCGCGGTCGACGTACTGGGCGACTTCGTCGGCCTGGTCCAGCAGCTCGGCTGTGGTGGAACGGTCACCGCCGGTGCTGGCGGCCGTCACCCCGCGCAGCAGCATCAGGCCGAAGGCGGCAAGGTCACCGGGCTCGCGCTGGTCGTAGTGGCCGCCGAGTTGGTCGGCAGTGTGCTGGACCATCGTGACGGCCGGCGCGTGGTGGTGCTCGCGGGCCATAAGGTGGGTCTGGACCCGGACGCTGGACGCCAGCACTATCGGGTTGCCGCTGCGCTCTGCCTCGCTCATCGCCCGCCCGACCGCGAGCCAGGCGTTGCCGTTGTCGCCGAGCTTGATCAACATGCTGACGGTGGTCTGGTAGGCGGTGGCGGCCAGGCTGGTCAGCGTCAGGCTGCCGGGAGTCTCGTGCTGGGTGCGACGCAGGTCGGTGAGCAGTGTCGGCAGCAGGGTCTCGAGTTCGGTGTAGCGGCAGCTGTAGAGGAGGCGCCGGGCCTTCGAGAGCCCGTGACGCAGTGCCGCCTCGGTGAGCGGCTGCCGGTCGGGCAGCATGGCGGCCGTTGGCAGGAGGGCCTGGACCAGATCGAGGCCGGCGGTGTGGGGGCGAGCTGGAACCGCGAGGGCCGCCACGCCGGCAGCCAGGAAGCCTTGACGCTGCATGTCGTCCGTCCTGAGGTCCGCGCTTCTGGGGGAGGTGGTTAGGCCCAGGCTTTCCAGGGGAATGTCGAGCTCCGCCGCGACGGCCCGGAGGACCCGTACGTCGTCGGTGCCGATGCCCTTCTCCAGTCGGCTCAGCTTCGACTGGTGGTAGCCCAGCTTGGAAGCCACGTCGTGCTGCGACCGATCGGCGATCACCCGGGCGCGCCGGATCACCGATCCGATCTGGCGTGCGCCGATGGGCTCCGGTGCCGCCTCCGACATGGCTCCTCCTGCCACCTTCAGTCTGCCTGGCACGGGCCGCGCCGACCGACCTGGATCAAGACGTCATGCACGATCTGCATAGTCCATGCAGGACGCGCGGCGAAGCCAACCGGGCCGCACCTTCATGGAGTTGACTCGGCAGCAGCCGCATCGTTCCGGGAGGAGAGCGCTCCTTGTTGCCCATCCGTCGTCCACCGCCCGCCAGCCTGCTTGCTGCACTCCGAGTGCACCGCCGCCGCACTGTGGCGGCATGGCGCCGGGAGGGTGGCGACTTCAGACTGGGGAGCGTGACCAAAGCTCGCACTTGCACGGACAGTTGCGAGGCCAGTACTGGCTGATTCTAGGCCAGCGCCGGCCGCAGTGGGGGAGCGATCAGGAAGCCCCGCGGTCTGGCGCTCGGCTGGTCGGCTCCGCGAATCGAAAATCGCTTCACCCGCGCAGGTAACCTCAGTGTCGGACGGGCTTGATGCACCGTCATATCGCCACTCTGGCAAGCCGAAAGGGAACAAATGACCGAGGAGAACCAGGCTCAGGTCGAGCGCACGCTCGTGCTTCTCAAGCCCGACGCGGTGGCCCGCGGTCTGGCCGGCCGGATCCTGCAGCGGTTCGAGGACGCCGCGCTCAAGGTCGTCGGCACGAAGATGAAGTGGATGGACGCGGAGTTCACCCGCCGGCACTACTTCGACCTGGAGGAGCGGCTCGGCTCCGAGGTCTACAACCTGACCGCCACCTTCATGCAGCAGGGGCCGGTCATCGCTCTGGTGCTGGAGGGCTACGACGCCATCGCCACGGTCCGGAAGATCGTGGGCAGCACCTACCCGAACCAGGCGCCGGCCGGCACCATCCGCGGCGACTTCTCGCACATGAGTTCAGGGGCGAGCCTGGCCGTGGGCAAGGCGGTGGCCAACCTGGTCCACGCCTCCGGCAACCGCGAGGAAGCCGCGCAGGAAGTCGACCTCTGGTTCGCGAAGGACGAGCTGTTCGACTACAAGACGCTGGCCGAGACCTACATCTACTGATCGGTGGCCGTCCGAGCGTCACCCCGGTGGCGCTGGCCAAGTTCACCACCACAGAACGACCGGCACGAGGAAAGGGCACCGACTGATGACGAACACGACCCACCTGGCTTCCGCGGCCGAGCTGGAGGCCGCGTTCCAGCAGGAGCTGGCGACGGACACCTGGGCGGCGACCGAGACCGCGTACGCCCTGGCGCTGCGGCTGCGCGACGCCGGCGAGTGGGACACCTCGCGCGAGTGGGTCAAGCAGTGCCTCCAACTGCTGGAGGGCTTCCCGTCCGACACCTTGGACCAGGTGGCCACCCGGCGCACCAGCGTTGGCGGTGTGCCGCTGCCGAACTACCTGCACGAGGGCGTGGTCCGCGAACGGTTCGGCGAGCTGGCCTGACGTAACGCACGGTTGGTGGTGCGGCGAGGAGAGCAGCGGCCAGCCGCACCACCATCGAACAACTTCACAGCTACCATCCGGGCCGGCCAGGGATACCTGGCGCCGGCCCGGCCCCATCAGGCATGCCCGAATCAGGAAGGACGACTGCCATGGCCATCGAGATCGAGATGCGCGCCCGCTTCGACAAGGATGCCCACGACGCCCTCGTGGAGCGGCTGACCAAGGACGGCGAAGACCTGGGCCAGGACGACAAGCACATCCACTTCTTCGTGCTGCCGGACCAGCTGCTGAAGGTCACCGACAACCAGTCCGCCGGCACCGCCAAGATCACGCTCAAGGACAGCAGGATCGGCCAGGGCGCGGCCTTCGGCGAGACCGAGTTCCCGATCGCCCGGGACGACGTGCCCAAGGCCGTACAGCTCTTCGCCGCCCTGGGATTCGAGGACGACCGGCACGAAGCCTTCAACTTCCGCCGCAACTTCCTCTTCAGGGGTGTCGAGATCGCGGTCAAGTGGAGCGAAGCGTGGGGCTACCACGCCGAGTTCGAGCGGGTGCTGCCGGGCGACGCTCCGGCCGCCGCCAAGGACGAAGCCACCACCGAGATCATCGACGTGGCCGCCGAGCTGGGCGTCACCCTGATGACCGAAGACGAGCTGGCCGCCTTCACCGCTGCCTTCGAGGCCGAGGAGGCCGCGCGCAAGGCTGCCCGGTCCGTCGAGATCCGGCAGGGCTCCCAACCGTCCTGACCACCGAGGGGGTGGGCTGCACCATGAGCACGACCCACACGGACAGCTTGGTCGAGTTGGCTGCCCGCAAGGAACTGCCGCACCACCAGTTCACCGACGCCGTCACCGTCGAGTGGATCAAGGCCAACCGGCCCGACTTCCCGGTGGCCTGGCCGCCGCCGCTGCGCCCCACCACGAAGGCCCTGATCGAGTCGGCCGCCATCCCCACCCGGTGGCTGGCCCAACCTCAGCTCGCCGACTCCATCCACGGCCACCGGCACGGCCTGCGGACGGCAGTCCTCGCCGCGCTGCTGGCCGACTGGTACGGGCTGAACGAGTCGGACGCCGCCGCCGTGGTCATCGCGGCGGCAGTGCACGACTGCCAGCGGCACCACGACAAGGGCGACCCGGGCCATGGTGGACGGGCCGCGGTCTGGCTGGCCGCCAACGCCGACCTGGTCTGGACGCACTTCCGTCGCCGGCCCAGCCCGAGCGAGGTGATCAGGGCCGCCATCGCCGTGCGGCTGCACGAGGTGGCGTACGAGGCGTTCACCGCCGACGACCGCGTCGACCACACCCGAAACCGGCAGATCTGTGACCTGGTGAAGGTGGCGGACGCCCTTGACCGCTTCCGGCTGCCGAAGCTCTCCTGGTGGCCGAACGCCCGGTACGTCCGAGAGCCGGCCTTCGGCCAGCTCGAACCTCTGGCCTTCGACCTGGTGGTTACCTCGGAGGCGGCCTTCCTGGCCGGCGCCTCCAGCATCGAGGCGGTCCGGTTCGCGGTGGCCGAGAAGGGGCTGGTGTAGGGCCGTGGACTTCGTGGACGCCTACGAAAGCTGGGCCGACGCGCACGCCTTCTTCGGCGCCAGCCTCGTCCCGGAGATGCCTAACCCGGATGATCCGCTCGGCGTGCAGAAGGCGGCCTGGACCGACCGCCTGTCCTCCGGCACCCCCAACGGCCACCTGCTGCGCCGCAACGCGCTGTTCGACTCGCTGGGCAGCGGCGGCAAGCTCCACCTGCTGCACGTCACCCACGCCCTGGAGAAGATCAGCCGGGATGGCGTGCTGTACCCGTCCGGCGGGTGCCTGGTCGGCAGCATCTACTGTGCGCCGCTCACCGAGGCGGACCACGGCTTCCGGCCGCACAACCTCGGCTCGTACGTGCTCACCCGCGAGGCGCCGGCGTTCCTGGCGAAGATCGGGCGGCCGGACCACGAGCCCACGCCGCTGGTCTTCGAACTGGACCTGCCGCCGCAGGCGTACCAGGGGCTGGCCGGGGTGGACTACCTCCGGCTTGGGGCGATCCACCTGGCCATCTACTCCCACCTCGAGTACCTGCTGAGCAAGGGCGAGCGGCACCGGCTGCGCGAGACGGTGGTCAGCCGGGTGAAGAACTCCACCGCCTTCCTCGCGCTGGCCGCCGCCATCGCCTACCAGGGCGCGACCGTGGCGCCCGCGGACTTCCTGCGTCAGCTCGACGCGACGATCCCGCGCCTTCCGATCCTCGGCTACCTGTTCTTCGAGGCCCTGTCCGAGTACGTCATGCTGCACTCCACCAGTTCCCGTACCCGGCGACTGGCCGAACTCGGCGAGTTAAACAACTGGCTCTACAAGGAGCTGCTGTTCGCCGTGCCGGGGATGATCGGCCGGTTCGACCTGGCCAAGTTCCACGTGCCCGATCTCGGCGACACCCTCCGAAAGGTCGACACCACCCTCGACCCGAACGCGGCGGCGGCCTACCTCACCGACCGCATCAGCCACCTGGTGGCCGCCCGCCTCTTCACCGCCGGTCAAGTGCCGGACCGTTGGCGCCACACCAAGTGGGAGTTCGACAGCCTCGCCACCCAGCTCGGGCCGTTGCTCGGCCACCTGATCCACCGCGAGCTGCGCACCTTCGGCCGCTCGCCGGACTTCTACTTCTACTTCGACCAGGTCAAGGCACTCCAAGCCTGGAACTACTGGAACCACCTCGACATCCCGGTGCCCTTCAACGGCACCATCCCCAAGGGCGAGATCGGCATCAACCCGGCCTACCCGGACCTCCAGTACAGCGTCTGGCGCGCGGTCGCCGACGAGGCCGGCAACCTGCACCCGACCGAGCAGCTGGACCTGACCGTCACCCCGCGCCTGGTCGACCTCCGCTCCACCCTGATGCGCAACAACCAGTGGGCCGCTGCGCCTGCGGTCGCCTGATTCCACCTTCGCGACCTTCGCGCCGTAGCTGACGCCCGGTCCCTTCCACCTTCATCACGTGACGAGGAGACGCTTGCCATGCCCCGGGACATTTCCGGCCCACCGTCGATCGACCTGCTCGGTGAACAGATCGCTGCGCTGCTGGCCGACCCCACGCTCAGCCACGGCTTGGCCCGCACCCTGCGCGCCGCCGCCAAGGAAGTCGAGCTGAACCGCTACCACCGGGCCAGCCAGCGCGCCTGGCCGAACGGCTTGGAGCAGCGGCCGGCGAAGGTCCAGATCGGTGGTGGCAGCCACCAGATCGACGGCTTCTTCAACATCGACCTGGTCCCGCCGGCCGATCTGCTCTGGGACGTGCGCGAGGGAATTCCCCTCCGGGACAACACCGTCGAGTTCATGTTCTCCGAGCACTTCCTGGAGCACATCGACTACCCGCGGTCCGCCAAGCAGTATGCCCGCGAGGCCTTGCGGGTGCTCAGCTCCGGCGGTCAGCTGATCACCGGCGTGCCGGACGCGAGCTTCGTGCTGAACCGGTACCCGGCCCCGCCGGAGCAGAGCGCCGAGATGGTCGAGCGCTGGTACGCGAAGCGTGACTGCCGGGAGGACATCAACACCTTCCTCGACCTGATCAACTACGTCTTCCGCGACCAGGACGACGACCCGACCTACAACCCCCACCTCTGGGCCTACGACCACGAGAAGTTGGTCCAGCTGTTCACGGAGGCCGGCTTCACGACGGTGGAGCCCTGGACCTTCGACCCGACCCTGGCCAACCCCAAGCGCGAGTGGGCCAGCGTCTACGTCATCGCCACCAAGTAGGTACTCGGCTCTACCCACGCACCACAGTCACCTCATGCTCGCCGACACACCGAACGCCGTCGGCTGGGCCAGGAAGCACACCCGTGACGTGCTCCGCTGCTGGCAGGCACCGCCAGACCTGATCGACGCCGCGCTGCTGGTGGTGTCGGAGCTGGCGACCAACGCCATCCGGCACCAGGACACCAAGCAGCCCGAGCCGCTGACCTCGGCGGAGCTGACCACGGTGCGGTTGTTCGGCCTGGACCTCCAGCTGCGCGGCCAGGCCGTGTTCGTGGCCCTGCTGGTGGGAGTGCCGGGCAGTCAGCAGCTGGTCGACCTTGCGGCGGCAGTCCATGGCCGTGTCGAAGACGAGTTGCGGCGGCTTGCCGGAGGAGGCGTCAGAAGTCGCCAACCCACACGCCCCTCCCGGTCGTTGACCAGGATGCACCGTCGGTCCGCCCGGCCTGCCCCAACCCCCCGGAGGAGAGTCACACCGATGAGCACCCCCCAAGTGCAGACGCCCGAGCAGCCGTTCAGCAGAATCAAGGTCCGCGTCACCGGCCCGGTCTTCTGCGGCGACGACGTCGCGCTGCTGCGCCGGGACCGCGCCGACACGGGACTTCGAGCTGGAACCTGTCATCGACGAGAACTACACCTGGATCTGAATCGGATGGCACGGGCTTCCCAGCACAGGTGGGGAGCCCGTGCCGGCGGCGGGGCTGGGAGAGGGCCCTCGCACCCGAAGGGTACGTATGCGAATGGTGTATTCGTTCCGAATGGCCGACCGACCGCGAGGCCGCTGATGGATGGATCGCCAATGGCTGTCGCTTCAACGAGTTGTTGAAGATGGACCCCGGAAACCCTTGACGCCCCGTCGGGCTGCCGCCTACCGTAATTTCGCATCCTAAAAGCAATATTCCGCATGGTGGAATACGAGCCGACCGCAGGAGTACCCCGATGCCACGAATGACAGCCGCCCGCGCGGCAGTGGAGATCCTCAAGCGCGAAGGCGTCGAGGTCGCGTTCGGCGTGCCGGGCGCCGCGATCAACCCGTTCTACGCCGCGCTGAAGGCCGGCGGCGGGATCCGGCACACGCTGGCCCGCCATGTCGAGGGCGCCTCCCACATGGCCGAGGGGTACACCCGTGCCAAGGCCGGCAACATCGGTGTCTGCATCGGCACTTCGGGTCCGGCCGGCACCGACATGATCACCGGCCTGTACTCGGCCATCGCCGACTCGATCCCGATCCTGTGCATCACCGGGCAGGCGCCGGTCGCCAAGCTGCACACCGAGGACTTCCAGGCCGTCGACATCGCCGCGATCGCGGGGCCCGTCACCAAGGCCGCGACCACGGTGCTGGAGGCCGCGCAGGTCCCGGGTGTCTTCCAGCAGGCCTTCCACCTGATGCGCTCGGGCCGCCCCGGCCCGGTCCTGATCGACCTGCCGATCGACGTCCAGCTGACCGAGATCGAGTTCGACCCGGAGACCTACCAGCCGCTGCCGGTCTACAAGCCGGCCGCCACCCGGGCCCAGATCGAGAAGGCGATCGGCCTGCTGCTGAAGTCCGAGCGCCCGCTGATCGTGGCCGGCGGCGGGATCATCAACGCCGATGCCAGCGACCTGCTGGTCGAGTTCGCCGAGCTGACCGGCACTCCGGTCATCCCCACCCTGATGGGCTGGGGCGCGATCGCCGACGACCACGAGCTGAACGCCGGCATGGTCGGCGTGCAGACCGCGCACCGCTACGGCAACGCGACCTTCCTGGAGTCGGACTTCGTCCTCGGCATCGGCAACCGCTGGGCCAACCGCCACACCGGCTACAAGCTGGACGTCTACACCCAGGGCCGGACCTTCGTCCACGTCGACATCGAGCCCACCCAGATCGGCCGGATCTTCGCCCCGGACTTCGGCATCGCCTCGGACGCCAAGGCCGCGCTGGAGCTCTTCGTCGAGGTGGCCAAGGAGCTCAGGGCCGCGGGCAAGCTGCCGGACCGCAGCGCCTGGGTGGCCGCCGCCCAGCAGCGCAAGGCGACCCTGCTGCGCCGCACCCACTTCGACAACGTGCCGCTGAAGCCGCAGCGCGTCTACGAGGAGATGAACCGGGCCTTCGGACCGGAGACCCGCTACGTCACCACCATCGGCCTCTCGCAGATCGCGGGGGCGCAGATGCTGCACGTCTACAAGCCGCGCCACTGGATCAACTGCGGCCAGGCCGGCCCGCTGGGCTGGACCATCCCGGCCGCGCTCGGTGTCGCCACCGCCGACCCCGAGACCCCGGTGGTGGCGCTCTCCGGCGACTACGACTTCCAGTTCATGCTGGAGGAGCTGGCGGTCGGCGCCCAGCACCGGATCCCGTACGTCCACGTCCTGGTGAACAACGCCTACCTGGGGCTGATCCGGCAGGCGCAGCTCGGGCTGGACCTCAACTTCCAGGTCAACCTGGAGTTCGAGAACATCAACTCCCCGGAGCTGGGCGTCTACGGCGTCGACCACGTCAAGGTGATCGAGGGCCTGGGCTGCAAGGCGATCCGGGTCACCGAGCCGGACCAGCTGCTGCCCGCCTTCGAGGAGGCCAAGAAGCTCGCCGCCGAGCACCGCGTCCCGGTGGTCGTCGAGGCCATCCTGGAGCGGGTCACCAACATCGCGATGAGCCGGACGGCGGACATCAGCGACGTCACCGAGTTCGAGGAGCTGGCCACCGAGCCGGGCCACGCCCCGACCGCGATCAGGACGCTCCAGGTCTGACCGGTCGCCGCGGCCGGCCGGCCGACAAGCGAAGGCCCGTCGACTCCCCGGTACTCCCCGGGAGTTGACGGGCCTGCTCGCCGTCAGCCGTCAGCCGTCAGCCGTCAGCCGTCGGCCACCTCCTTGGCCACGCCGGACGGGCAGGGGCTGCCCCGGTCGAAGGAGTACCTCCCGGTGATCCGGTAGGTGCCGGGGGACGGCGCGTAGAGCACCGTCCAGTCGCCCTGTTCGGCCAGGCAGCCACTGGCGTCCCCCTGGTCACCGGCGATGCCCAGCCACGGCGACCAGGGCAGCAGCAGGTGCACCGGGCCCGCGCTGGGCACCTGGACGGTCAGCGCGGCCGGCCCGGCCTGCTGCACCACGGCGGGCGGCGCGGCCAGCGGGGTGGCGTCGGTGACCCGGTAGAGCCGCCAGCTGCCGTGCTCCCAGATCTGGTCCAGCCAGGGCTGCCCCGCCGAGACCAGCGCCGCCTCCTCCACCGCCGCGTCGTCCGGCTTGTCACTGGAGAGCGCCACATAGCCCACGCCCCAGCGCCGCAGCCAGGCGTGGTAGTCGGCCGGGGCCAGCTTGGCGGTGTAGAAGAGCGGGTTGCGGGTGACGTCCGCCTGCCGGTTCCAGCCACGGGCCAGGTCCACGTACGGTGCCACGCCGCTGGCCTCCCAGTGCGAGGCCAGCGGGACCACCTCCACCCGGGTGCGGTCCGCGCCGACCGCGTGCAGTTCGCCGATCAGCGCGTTGCCGTCGGCGGTCGCCCGGGCCACCGGAACGGTCACCAGCAGGTCGCCCAGCGTCCGCCCGGCCAGCCAGGCGGCCACCGAGACGAAGCCGACCGCCACCAGCAGCGCCCGACGCCGGGTCAGTCGGGTGTCCAGCAGCACCGCGAGCAGCACGGTGCCCGCGAAGAGCAGGCTGAGCCGCTCGACGTTGCTGCCCACCGGCGAGGGGATCAGCCAGACCAGCACCACCCCGACCGCGTAGACCAGCGCCCCGCGCCGCACCGTCGCCCAGCCGGCCGGCACCAGCGCGGCCACCGCGAGTGCCGCCGCCACCACCGGCGCCGCCGCCCACCAGTCGAACGGCTGCACCCCGTAGAACGGGAAGAGCAGCGAGGTGCCCGCCACCACCACGACCGGGGCCACCGCCAGCGGGTAGCTGTCCCGCCGACGCCCCGTCAGGAAGAGCGCGGCGGCCACCACCTCCAGGAACAGGCCGACCACCGGGCTGCCCATGGTGGCCAGCGCCGCCAGCGCGAAGAGCGCGGTGCCACGCAGCCGGGGGCCGGTGCGGGTGCAGGCGAGCACCGTGGCACCCAGCCCGAAGGCCACCCCGATCGCGAACGTCACCCGTCCTGAGGCGACGTCACACCAGAGGGCGAAGGCCGTCCAGAGCGCCGGCGCCAGCGGTCGGCGCAGACCCGAGCGGGTCAGCAGGGTGGCGGCCAGCGTCGCCGAGGCGGTGCCGGCCAGCATGCCGGTGGTCCGCACCCCGAGCAGGCCCATCAGGTAGGGCGACAGCACGCTGTACGAGGCGGTGTGGATCCCGCCGTACCAGGACAGGTTGTAGGCCGCGTCCGGGTGCTGGCGGGTGAACTCGGTCCAGGCGTACTGGGCCGCCAGGTCGCCCGCGTCGTTGGCCAGAGCCACGGCCCAGACCAGGTGCAGCACCGCGGCCAGCAGGGTCGCGGCGAATACCGGATGGCGCAGCGCGGCGGGCAGGCGGGCAGCGGGAATCGCCGACCCCACGGTGGTCATATGGTCTCTTTCGGCCGTCGAGGAGCGGTGTTCGGTCAGCTGAGCTGAGCTGAGTAGCAGTAACCTACGTCGCCTTCCCGCACGGTACGCCACAGCCCCGGACCCTCGCCGTGGGTCCGGGGCTGCGGTCCGCCCGACCTGACGGTCGGACGGAGTCCGGGTCACGCACCGTCCCTGGGCGGCCCGGAGTCCTGGTTCGCCGACCGGTCTCGGCCGGTCGGTGGTGGTGGTCGGTGGTGGTGGTCGGTCTGTGGCGGCGTCAGCCGCGGGCGGCCAGCTCCTTGGCGGCGCGGGCGCAGGCCAGCGCGATCTGGTCCTCGTTGACGGTGGTCAGGGTGTCCTTCTCGACCACCGCGTTGCCGTTGACGAAGAGCACCGCCAGCGGCGGCAGCGCGCCCATGGTCAGCGCGGCCACCGGGTCGGCGATCGAGGAGTGCATGATCCCGTCGACCTTCCAGAGCGCCAGGTCGGCGAGCTTGCCCACCTCGATCGAGCCGATCTCGTGCTGCCGGCCCAGCACCCGGGCGCCGCCCATGGTGCCCAGCCGCAGCGCGCCGCGCGCGGTCAGGGCGTTGGGGCGGCCGTGCAGCCGGTTGATCAGCAGCGCGTTGCGCAGCTCGGTGCCCAGTTCGCCGGACTCGTTGGAGGCGGTGCCGTCCACGCCCAGACCCACCGGGACGCCGGCCTTCAGCATGTCCGGGACCCGGGCGATGCCGGCCGCCAGCCGCGCGTTGGAGGACGGGCAGTGCGCCACGCCGGTGCCGGTCTCGGCGAACTTGGCGATGTCGGAGTCGTTCATGTGGACGCAGTGCGCCATCCAGACGTCCTCGCCCAGCCAGCCGGTGGACTCGAAGTAGTCGGTGGGGCCCATGCCGAACAGCTCCTTGCAGAACTGCTCCTCCTCGGCCGTCTCCGAGCCGTGGGTGTGCAGCCGCACGCCCTTGCGGCGGGCCAGCACGGCGGCTTCCCGCAGCAGCTCGGTGGAGACCGAGAACGGCGAGCAGGGCGCGATGGCGACGTGCAGCATCGAGCCGAACGAGGCGTCGTGGTAGGTGTCCACGGCCGCCTCGGAGGCGATCAGGATCTCCTCGGTGGTCTCCACCGCGTGGTCCGGCGGCAGGCCGCCGTCCTTCTTGCTGCGGTCCATCGAGCCGCGCAGCGCGGTGAAGCGCAGGCCGAGCGACTGGACGGCTTCTATCGAGGCGCCCAGGATGTCGCCGCCGTCCTTCGGGAACACGTAGTGGTGGTCCGAGGCGGTGGTGCAGCCGGACTTGAGCAGCGCGGCGGCCGAGCCGAGGGTGGCCGCGTGGACCAACTGGTCGTCTATCCGGGCCCAGGTCGGGTAGAGCGCGACGAGCCAGTCGAAGAGGATGTCGTCCTGGGCCAGGCCGCGGGTGATCCACTGGTAGAAGTGGTGGTGGGTGTTGACCAGGCCCGGGGTGATCAGGTGGCCCTCACCGTTGATCCGGCGCACCACGTTGTCCAGCCACTGCGGCGCCGGACCGTTGCCGACCGACTCGATGAGGTTGCCCTTGATCACCACGTGGCCGCGGGTGTACTCGGTGTCCTCGGCGTCGACGGTGGCGATGGCGACGTTCTCGATCACGATCCGCTGGTCGGCGGGCGGGGGCTGGACTGCCATGGTGACTCCTGGGGTGAGGGATGCGCGGGGGACCCGCGCGGTCTGACGGCGCGTGGGGGAGGCGGGAGACGGGCCGTCAGACCGCGCCGGTCCGGCTGGGGGTCACCGCCGTCAGCGGTACTGCGGGACTGCGGTACTGCGGTACTGGAGTCCCGAGGGCGGGACGGCGGAGCGAGAGTCCCTCGGGTGGGCGAACTCCAGGTCAGGCGACGGGTATCACCGGGGTGACGCCCTCGCGGTGCACGGTGCCCTCGATCAGGCCGTACATCCGGTCGGCGGCGTAGTAGACCTCGTTGTCGTTGCTGAGGTCGAAGGGCGACAGGTCGACCAGGAAGTGGTGCTTGTTCGGCAGCTCCAGCCGGACCTCGTCCACCTCGGCGCGGTTGTTCAGCACCCGGGTGCCCATCGCGTGCAGGGTCTGCTGCAGCGAGTAGGAGTAGGTCTCGGCGAAGGCCTCCAGCAGGTGGCGGCGGACATGCTGGTAGGAGCGGTTCCAGTTCGGCTGGGCCTCGTCCGCCCGGCCGCGGTAGGAGTACGCCCAGCGGGCCGTCACCTGGGTGGCCAGGATCCGGTCGTAGGCCTCCTGCAGGGTGGTGTACTTGTCCTTGATGTAGCCCCAGAACTCGGAGTTGGTCGTGTTCAGCACGACCAGGTCCTTGAGACCGGAGATCACCTGGACGATCTCGCCGTCGTAGCCGATCTCGGTGGTGCGGACCTCACCGCCGTCGCGGACGAAGGAGTGGCCGACCTCCTCGGAGCCGATGAAGCGCGAGGTGCTGTCCGGGGTCCTGATCCGGTTCCAGGAGTACTCCTCGATCCGGATCCGGGCGCCGTGCACCGGCGGGGTGTTGTCGACGAAGTGCCGCGCCAGCGTGATGCCGAACGCCTCCGCCGACTCGATGCCGTGCTCCTTGGCGAAGGCGTAGACGGTGTTCTTGGTGGTGTCGGTGGGCAGGCAGTTGGCGTTCGAGCCGGTGAGGTGGACGTCCTCGAAGTCGCCCTGGAGGGCCACCGAGACGTTCAGGTCCTTGATCTCGTGACGGGTGCTGTCACGGTAGACCCGGACGATGCGGTTCTCCGCCTTGCCGTACTGGTTCTGACCGAGCACGTGGGCCATGGCCGTCGGCTCCTTTGCTGTGTTGACCGTCTAGCTTCCGCGGTAGACGGAATATCCGAAGGGGTTCAGCAGCAGCGGCACGTGGTAGTGGTGCTGCGCGGGCGCGACCGTGAAGACGATCGAGACCTCGGGGAAGAACGGCGTCCCGTCCGAGGCGGCCGCGGCGTGATCCGCCGAGCGGTGGTACGCGGCCACATCGAAGCGGAGCCGGACGACCGAGCCCGCCTCCACGGCCGGCAGGTCCTTGACCCGGCCGTCGGAGTCCGTGGCGGAGGTGCCGAGCACCGTCCAGCCACCCTCGGTGTTGAGTGCGAGCTCGACCGGCACACCCTCGGCCGGGCGGCCGAGGCTGGTGTCGAGCACGTGGGTGGAGATGCCAGTCATGGCAGAAGTGACCTTACTGGTGGCGGGAGTGACGATCGATCAGCTGATGGTCCGTCAGATGACTGACGGTACGTCGGTACGCCAGGTACCTCGGTACGCCAGGTACCTCGGTTCGGCCGGCGGTACGTCGGTCGGGTCAGACGACCGGCTCGTCCAGGAGGCGGTTGAGCCGGATGTCGTTGATCCTGCGCAGCTCACCGCGGACGATCTCGGCCTCGGTGGCCGCGTCGTTCGGGAAGCGCTCGCGCAGTGCGGCGAGCATGGTGGCCGCGGTGCGCCCGGTGGCGCAGATCAGGAACACATGGCCGAACTTCGCCTCGTAGGCGGCATTGGCCTGCTGCAGTTCGTCGAGGAGTGTCCGGTCCACTCCCTGGATGCCGGCCTGCTCGCGCTCCGAAGTGGCGTCGCCCGCCTTGGGCTTGCCGATCCGGGCGTGGCCGGCCATCGCGTCGTTCAGGTCGGCGGCCGTCAGGCTCGCCATGGCCGCCGCGTTGGTGGCCAGCAGGGCCGCGCGGTCGGACCAGGGCCGATCGCCGGCGACGGCGGCGGCCCAGCTGGGGCTGGAGCAGACGTCCAGCAGAGTCCGCTCCAGTTCGGCGGCCGGAGCCGCCGCCAGCGCCCCGAGGGCGCCGGGCGCGTCAACTGACGCGTGGGGGTGGTTGGTCACGGGTGGACCTCCTGAAGAGTGGTGCCACCCGCACAAGCTAGATCCACCACCCCCGGCCGTCAACACTTTGTTGAAGCCTTGGTGGTTACGTTTCGAACCGCCGGTGTGATCCGCCCGCTTCCGTGTGCGATCCGCCAAGTGCGCCGGACTCGCCGCTCGGTGAGACTTGCCTGGTCGGCCGGGGTGTCAGCCGCCCTTCGGACCGTCCACCTGGCGGTTGAGGTAGTTGTACACCGTGAAGCGGCTGACGCCCAGGGCGGCGGCGACGGTCTCCACGCCGTGCCGCACGGTGAAGGCGCCGCGCTCCTCCAGCAGGGCGACGACCCGCTGCTTCTCCAGCCGGTCCAGCTCGCTGAGCGGCCGGCCGTCGAACTGCCGGGTCATCTCGGCCAGCAGGCGGTCGAGCGCGCTGCTCAGGTGGGGCAGTCGCACGGCCACCGCCGGTGCGCCGTCCCACTCCAGGATCACGTCGTCGGGCTTGGCCTCGGCGGGGTCCAGGGCGGTGGCGCCGACGGCGTCCAGCAGTGGCTTTATCGCCCGGGTCAGCGAGTGTTCCAGGGCGTCGGTCATGACGTGCCCGCTCCTTCCGGGGAGTCGGGGCCGGTCGGGGCCTCGGGGTTGGCGTCGGCGTCGGCTTCGGGGACCACGCTGACCTGGAAGGAGATCCGGCTGGCGCCGGCCTCCAGCGAGTCGTGCAGCAGTCGGGTCACCGCGCCGAGCACCTGCTCGGCCGCGCCTTCGGCGCTGGTGCCGAACGGGCCGACCGAGACGGCCAGGCCGGCCTCGTCGACCACCCGCCGGGCCGCCACCGCGTGGTCCGGGAAGTTGACCAGTTCGAACGGTTCTGTCGTGAACTCCACCATCAATCGCACGCGCTCACTCTAGCGAGCGGGCGACCGAGGGCTGGGTGGGCGGGACGGTTCGGCCGGCCGGCGAGAGCAGCTGTTTCAACAAACTGTTGTAGAGCCCTTGACACTCCCTCGGGTGCCCGTGGCAAGCTTCCACCAAGCAGAATCCCACTTCCACATTGTGGAAGTGGGAGAGAGAAGTGAAAGGTGAGGGACGTGACAGCCGCTTCCGAGCACAGCTACACGATCAACCTGTCGATCCTGTTCAGTGAGCTCCCGCTCCTGGAGCGCCCCGCCGCCGCGGCCGGTGCCGGCTTCACCAGGGCCGAGCTGTGGTGGCCCTTCGGTACGCAGACCACTCCTGACGCGGCCGAGCTGGACGCGCTGCGCAAGGCCTTCGCCGACGCGGGGGTGCGGCTGACCGGCCTGAACGTGCTGGACGACCTCACCGCGGGCGCCAAGGGCACCGCCTCACTGCCGGCCGAGCGCGAGCGGTTCCGCGAGAACCTTCCGGTGGCCGCCGCGCTCGCCTCCTCGCTCGGTGCCGGAGCGCTCAACGTGCTCTACGGCAACCGGATCGAGGGCGTCAGCGCCGAGGAGCAGGACGCGCTCGCGCTGGAGAACCTCACCCTGGCCGCCGAGGCGGCGCACTCCATCGGCGCGATCCTGCTGATCGAGGCGCTGAACAAGGTGGACGCCCCCGACTACCCGCTGCACACCGCGAAGGCCGCCGTCGAGGTGGTCGACCGGGTCAACGCGGCCACCGGGCTGGGCAACGCGAAGTTCCTCTGCGACTTCTACCACCTGGCCGTCAACGGCGAGGACCTGGTCGCCGTGATCGACAGCTACGCCGACCGGATCGGGCACGTGCAGATCGCCGACCACCCGGGCCGCAACGAGCCCGGCACCGGCACGCTCGACGTCCAGGACCTGCTGGCCCGGCTGACCGCCGCCGGGTACGCCGGCCGGATCGGCCTGGAGTACCGGCCGGCCACCGGGGTCAGCGCCGACAGCTTCGGCTGGCTGCCGCGCGAGCTGCGCGCCCGCTGACCACCCCTTTTCTCGAACTTCCCCCGTAACAAAGGACATTGACGCGATGAGCGCCTCCCGCAAGATCGCCTTCATCGGCCTCGGCATCATGGGCAAGCCCATGGCCGTCAACCTGGTCAAGGCCGGCCACCACGTCACCGGTTTCAACCTGGAGCAGTCCGCGATCGACGCGCTGGTCGCGGCCGGCGGCCACGGCGCGACCAGCATCGCCGACGCCGTCAAGGACGCCGAGATCGTCATCACCATGGTCCCGGCGGACCCGCACGTCGAGCAGGTCATCCTCGGTGAGGGTGGCGTGCTGGAGAACGCGAAGGCCGGCGCGCTGGTGATCGACATGTCCTCGATCACCCCGCAGACCTCGATCAAGGTCGAGGCCGCCGCCAAGGAGAAGGGCATCCGCACCCTGGACGCCCCGGTCTCCGGCGGCGAGGCCGGCGCGATCGAGGCGGTGCTCTCGATCATGGTCGGTGGCGGCGCCGAGGACTTCGCCGAGGCCAAGCCGCTCTTCGACGTGCTCGGCACCACCGTGATCCACGTGGGTCCGGCGGGTGCGGGGCAGACCGTGAAGGCCGCCAACCAGCTGATCGTGGCCGTGAACATCCAGGTGGTGGCCGAGGCCGTGGTCTTCCTGGAGAACGCGGGCGTCGACCTGCCGGCCGCGCTGGACGTGCTCGCGGGCGGCCTGGCCGGTTCCACGGTGCTGAACCGCAAGAAGGCCAACATGATCGGCCGCGAGTTCGCCCCGGGCTTCCGGATCGACCTGCACCACAAGGACATGGGCATCGTGACGGCCGCCGCGCGCGCCGTCGAGGCCCCGCTGCCGGTCGGCTCGCTGGTCGCCCAGCTGGTCGCCTCGGCGCGGGCCAACGGTGACGGCTCGCTGGACCACTCGGCCCTGCTGCGCGGCGTGGAGCGCCTCGCGGGCCGCGAGCTGAAGTAACGAGCTGAAGTAAGGGGCTGCCGCCCCGTTCAGCACAGACTCCTCCTGGTGGCGTGTACCTGTCCGGTCGTGCCCGCGCCACCAGGAGGGCACTTTCGACCAGCGGGCGGGTGTGGGGCTCATCCACTCCCGGACCAACCCGGGGGTTTCCCCGCCCGCTGGTCGTGCCAACCGGTGGTGCCGCGCACTTCGGTCGTGCGCGGCACACCGCCCGACCCCCTCCTGCGCCGAGGGGAGCCTCCCGTACGTCGGAAGCGGGACGGGAGGAACGGCGGGGAGGGGGTCGCAGCCCGTTTCGGCGGTCGCGATTCCGCATGATTGAAAGACCATCAGCTCGTCTCGGAAGTGAGGCCCGCACCATGCCCGCCAACCCCACTCAGGGCCATGTGGTCGTAGCTCCCGACAAGTTCAAGGGCACCCTGGAAGGCGCCGAGGTCGCCGCGCGCCTGGCCGCGGGCATCCGCCGGGTGCGGCCCGGCCTCGAGGTGCGCGAACTGCCGGTCGCCGACGGCGGCGAGGGCACCCTGGCCGCCGCGCTCGCGGCCGGCTTCACCCGGATCCCGGCCAAGGTGGCCGGCCCGACCGGCCTGCCGGTGGACGCCGCGATCGCCGTCAAGGGCGAGGTCGCCGTGGTCGAGCTGGCCCAGGCCGCCGGCCTGGCCCGACTGCCCGGTGGCCGCACCGCCCCGCTCGCGGCCGGCTCCTTCGGGGTCGGCCAGCTGATCGGCCGCGCGGTCTCGCTCGGCGTCCGGCGGATCGTGCTGGGTCTGGGGGGCAGCGCCTGCACCGACGGCGGCGCGGGCCTGGTCCAGGCGCTGGGCGTCGGCCTGTTCGACGCCCAGGGCGTCGAACTGCCGCCCGGCGGTGCGGCCCTGCGCCGGCTGCACCGCCTGGATCCCGGCTCGCTGGCCGACACCTTGGCCGGGGTGGAGATCGTGGTGGCCGGCGATGTCGACAACCCGCTGCTCGGCCCTCGTGGTGCCGCCGCCGTCTACGGCCCGCAGAAGGGCGCGGACGGCGCGGACCTGGTGGTGTTGGAGGAAGGTCTGACCCGCTGGGCCGACGTGGTGCGCGACAGCACCGGCGTGGACTTCCGTGACGCCCCCGGCGCCGGGGCCGCGGGCGGGGTCGGCTTCGCCGCCCTGGCCCTGCTCGGTGCCACCATGCGGCCCGGCATCGAGCTGCTGCTCGAGCTGCTGGGCTTCGACGAGGCCGTGCGTGGGGCACGCCTGGTCGTGACCGGCGAGGGATGCCTGGACGCGCAGACACTGCACGGCAAGGCGCCCGCCGGAGTCGCCGCGGCGGCCACCGGGGCGGGGGTTCCGGTGGCCGCTGTGGCCGGACGGGTCGAACTGGCCGAGGACCAGTGGCGTGGGGCCGGCTTCGTGGCCGCGTACGCGCTGGTCGAGCTGGCCGAACAGCCGGGGGACAGCATCAGCAAGGCGGCGGAGCTGGCCGAGCTGGCGGGGGAGACGCTGGCCCGGGACCTGCTCGGAGCCGAGTAGCGGCGCCTGACTGCCCTGGCTTGGCCAAGAGTTCATCGTATTTTCCTACATTGACGTTTTGTTGAAGGCGGGCCTAGGCTCCGAGCCACTCCCACCGCAGCAGTTGAGCCCGGAGGTCCTGATGCAGCAGTCGACCGTGCTGATCCGCTCCCGTCGCGTGGTCCTGCCCGACGGCGAACGCCCGGCCGACGTGCTGGTCCAGGACGGCCGGATCGAGCGGATCGCCGAGCACGGCTCGCTGCCCGCGCAGGCCGGCGAGCTCACCGACCTCGGCGAGGTCGCCCTGCTGCCCGGCCTGGTCGACACCCACGTGCACGTCAACGAGCCGGGCCGGACCGAGTGGGAGGGCTTCGCCACCGCCACCCGGGCCGCCGCGGCCGGCGGGGTCACCACCATCATCGACATGCCGCTCAACTCGATACCGCCGACCACCACGCCGCACGGCCTGGCGGCCAAGCGGAAGATCGCCGACGGGCAGGCCTGGGTCGACCTCGGCTTCTGGGGCGGGGCGATCCCCGGCAACACCGCTGACCTGGAACCGCTGCACCAGGCCGGTGTGTTCGGCTTCAAGAGCTTCCTCGCCCCGTCCGGGGTGGACGAGTTCCCGCACGTCGGACCCGCCGACCTGAGCGCCGCGCTCGCCGAGCAGGCCCGGCTCGGGGCGCTGGCGATCATCCACGCCGAGGATCCGGCGGTGCTGGACGCCGCCCCGCAGGAGCCCGGCACGCACTACCGCGACTTCCTCGCCTCCCGTCCGGCCGACGCCGAGACGGCGGCCGTGGCCCGGCTGCTGGACACCGCGCGGCGCACCGGTGCCCGGGTACACGTCCTGCACGTCTCCTCCGCGGCCGTGCTGCCGCTGCTGGCCCAGGCCCGCGCCGAGGGCGTCCAGGTCACCGCGGAGACCTGCCCGCACTACCTGACGCTGGCCGCCGAGGAGGTGCCGGACGGCGACACCGCCTTCAAGTGCTGCCCGCCGATCCGCGACGAGTCCAACCGGGACCAGCTCTGGGCGGCGCTGGCCCGCGGCGAGTTCATCGGCATCGTCTCCGACCACTCGCCCTCGACGCCCGACCTGAAGGAGCTTCAGGAGTACGGCGGCAGCGGCGACTTCGCCAAGGCCTGGGGCGGCATCGCCTCGCTGCAACTGGGCCTGGCGGCGATCTGGACCGAGGCCCGCAGGCGCGGCCACTCGCTGGGCGACGTGGTCCGCTGGATGGCCGCCGGCCCGGCCCGACTGGTCGGCCTGGACGGCACCAAGGGCGCGATCGCCGTCGGGTGCGACGCCGACCTGGTCGCCTTCGACCCGGACGCCGCCTTCCAGGTCGACCCGGCCGGGCTGCACCACCGCAACCCGGTCACCCCGTACGCGGGGAAGACGCTGACCGGTGCCGTGCGCACCACCTGGCTGCGCGGGCGGGTGGTGGACGTGCGTGCCGAGCCCTTCGGCCGGCAGCTCCGTCGCACCCGCTGACGCCGCGCGCCCATTTCCCTTCATCACCGCTGAGGAGCGACGACGATATGAGTGACAGTCAGACCCCGGCCGCTCCCTTCACCGAGCTGGTCGACCTCGCCTCCCGGCTGCTGGGCGCCGGCGTGGTGGCGACCAACGAGGACACCTTCGCGGACGCGGAGAACCTGCTGGTCGCCAAGCCCGCCGAGTTCCGCCCGCACACCTTCGGCCACAAGGGCCAGATCATGGACGGCTGGGAGAGCAGGCGCCGACGCGGCGTCAGCGCCGAGCAGCCGCACCCCACCGACGAGGACAGCGACTGGGCGATCGTCCGGCTCGGTGTCGCCGGCCGGATCCACGGGGTGATCGTGGACACCGCGCACTTCACCGGCAACTACCCGCAGAGCGGCTCGGTGCAGGGCGCCTCGATACCCGGCATCCCCTCGGTCGAGGAGCTGGCCGGGGCCGAGTGGACCGACCTGGTGCCGCGCACCGCGCTGCGCGGCGACACCGCGCACGAGTTCGCCGTCCAGGACCCGACCCGCTACACCCATGTGCGCCTGAACATCTGGCCCGACGGCGGGGTGGCCCGGCTGCGGGTGTACGGCGAGGTGCTGCCGGACCCGCGCGACCTGGACGGGCTCACCTTCGACCTGGCCGCCCAGGAGTACGGCGGGGTGGCCGAGGCGGCCTCGGACCGCTACTTCGCCTCCCCGCACAACCTGAACGCTCCCGGCCGCGCCACCGTCATGGGCGAGGGCTGGGAGACCAGGCGTCGGCGCGACAAGGCCAACGACTGGGTACAGATCGCCCTGGCCGGGAGCGGCGAGGTGCTGGCCGTCGAGGTGGACACCACCCACTTCATCGCCAACGCTCCCGGCTGGGCCGACCTGGTGGGCTACGACGCCTCCGGCGGCGGGGATCCCGCCGCCGACCCCGACGGCTGGTTCGAGCTGCTGCCGCGCACCCGGATCCAGCCGGACACCCGGCACCGGCTGCGGCTGCCCGGGTCGTCCGCCGCGACCGGCCGGCCGGTGACCCATGTGCGGATCAACGTCTACCCGGACGGCGGCGTGGCCCGGCTGCGGCTGACCGGCCGGCTCACCGAGGCCGGCCGGGCCGCCCTCGCGCTGCGCTGGTTCGACGCGCTGCCGGGCGCCGAGGCCGCGCGGGCGCTGACCGAGGCGGGGCTGACCGAGGCCGAGGCGCGGAGCCTGGCCGAGGCCCGTCCGCTGGGCGCGCCCGCCGAGGTGACCCGGGCCGTGGCGGCGCTGCGGCCCGCCGACGGGCCGGACGGCACCGAGACCTCGCGGCGGGCCGCCGCGATCTGGCGCCTGCTCGGCGTCTGACCTTTCCTCCCGCCCTTCGCAGAGCTCGCCCGGCCGGTCCCAACGGCTCCGCACCGTCTGCGAACCCGCAACTCCCGTAGCTGCCCGTACCTGAAGGACCCCCATGCCCAAGAACCTCACCACCGAGTCCGGCGCCCCGATCGCCGACAACCAGAACTCGGCCTCGGCCGGCGAGTACGGCCCGCTGCTCATCCAGGACCAGCAACTGCTGGAGAAGCTCGCCCGGTTCAACCGCGAGCGGATCCCGGAGCGGGTGGTGCACGCCCGCGGCTCCGGCGCCTACGGCTACTTCGAGGTGACCGACGAGGTCGCGAAGTACACCCGGGCCGACTTCCTCTCCGAGATCGGCAAGCGCACCGAGGTCTTCCTGCGCTTCTCCACCGTGGCCGGCAACCTGGGCGCCAACGACGCGGTCCGCGACCCGCGCGGTTTCGCGCTGAAGTTCTACACCGCCGAGGGCAACTACGACCTGGTCGGCAACAACACCCCGGTCTTCTTCATCAAGGACCCGCTGAAGTTCCCCGACTTCATCCACTCGCAGAAGCGCGACCCGTTCACCGGCATCACCGAGGCCGACAACGTCTGGGACTTCTGGGCGCACGCCCCCGAGGCCACCCACCAGATCACCTGGCTCTTCGGCGACCGCGGCATCCCGGCCTCGTACCGCCACATGAACGGCTACGGCTCGCACACCTACCAGTGGGTCAACGAGTCGGGCGAGGCGTTCTGGGTGAAGTACCACTTCAAGACCAACCAGGGGGTGCGCTCGCTGGACGGTGCCCAGGCCGCCGAGGTGGTGGGCGGCGACGCCGACAGCCACCAGCGCGACCTGCACCAGGCGATCGAGCGCGGGGTCTTCCCGTCCTGGACCCTGTACGTCCAGCTGATGCCGGTGGCCGAGGCGGCCGAGTACCGCTTCAACCCCTTCGATCTCACCAAGGTCTGGCCGCACGCCGACTACCCGCTGGTCAAGGTCGGCCGCCTGGTCCTGAACAGGAACCCGGAGAACGTCTTCGCCGAGGTCGAGCAGGCCGCCTTCTCGCCGAACAACTTCGTGCCCGGCATCGGTCCCTCCCCGGACAAGATGCTGCAGGGCCGCCTGTTCGCCTACGCCGACGCCCAGCGCTACCGCCTCGGCGTCAACCACACCCTGCTCGCCGTCAACGCCCCCAAGGCGACCGAGGCGAACAACTACGGCCGCGACGGGCTCTCGGCCGTCAACAAGGCCGGGCGCGGCAAGAACTACGAGCCCAACTCGTACGAGGGCCCGGCGCAGACCGACCGGGCACTGGCCGCCCCGGTGGCGCTGAACGGCTACACCGGCGGCTATCCCACCCCGGCGCACACCAAGGACGACGACTTCTTCCAGGCCGGTGAGCTCTACCGCCTGATGTCCGAGGGCGAGCGGAGCCGGCTGATCGACAACCTGGCCGGGTTCCTGGCCCAGGTCGGCCGCGAGGACGTCATCGAGCGGAACCTGGCGCACTTCCACGCCGCCGACCAGGAGTACGGCTCGCGCCTGGCGGCTGCCGTCGCCAAGCTCCGGGCCGGCGACGAGGGCTGAACCGGGCCCGACACCGGCGGGACCACCAGGGCTGACTGACGCACCCTCGGACGGGCCGCTCCTCCCGGGCAGTGGAGGAGGGGCCCGTCGTCCGTTTCCCGCCCCGACGTTTCCCGCCCGGACCGACCGCCTGGCATATGCCATTCGGCCAATACCCGTCACCTGCGGGATTCTCGCCGGACCACTGGGTACGAACACCGCTCGGTGGATAGGCTGGGGAGAATATCCGGGACGGCGGAAGGGGAGGCCATGCCGGCACATGGACAGGGTCATCAAATCACGCTGGACCAGGGCGAGTCCGGCCCGCACACCTCGCTGCGGCGGGCGTTGCGGCTGCTGGAGGCCGCTGACCGCCACCCCTACGGGGCGGGGCTGTCCGACCTGGTCCGGGAGACCGCGCTGCCCGAGCCGGTGGTGCGCGAGCTGGCCGCCCTGCTCTGCGCCGAGGGCTACCTGCAGCCGAGCGACGGCGGTTGGGTGCTGGGCGGCACCTTCGCGATGCTCGGCCAGTACAACCGCGAGCAGCTGATCCGGATCCGGCTGCAGCACAAGCTCACCGAGCTGCGCGACGAGTTGGGTGCCGCGGTCTACTTCAGCCGCTACCACGACGGCGAGCTGCGGGTGGAGGCGGTGGCCGAGGCCGCGCACGCACCCGCCGTCCACGAGTGGGTCGACTTCAAGGCCACCGCCCACGCCAGCGCGATCGGCAAGTGCCTGCTCAGCCAGCTCGACCACGACGGCCGCCTCGACCACCTGGCCCGGCACCCGATCGCCCGGCTCACCTCGCGCACCATCACCGACACCGACCAGCTGATGCACCGCCTGGAGCGGCAGCCCGCCACCCTGCCGATGCTCGACCTGCAGGAGTACGCGCTGGGCACGGTCTGCGCCGCCGTCCCGGTCATCGCCGGCAGCACGGTCGGCTGCCTGGCGATGTCGCTCCCGCTCGACAACGCCCATCGGCTGCGTGCGGCCGCCGAGTTGCTGGCCGAGCGGGCGGCGCCGCTGATGCTCGCGATGGCGGTCTGAGGGCCGACCGCCGGGATCACCCGCCCGGACCGCCTGGCCGACGGTCCCGGGTGTGCTCGGCGGGGGCGTTGATCGGGCGTTGATCGGCTGCTGCGAGGCTCGGCGCAGAACAGCCGGCCGAGCGCGCGAGGCCCGGCCGCACTGCTGATGAAGGGGCACCTTTGATGACGCACCGGACCTGGTCCCTCCCCGCCCGTCTGCGTGGCACCGTGGCCGCCCTGGGCCTGACCGCCGCCCTGGCCGTCGGCGTCACCGGCGCGCTGGCCGTCCCCGCGAGCGCCGCCACGGCCGCTTCGGTGCGGATGGCCCACGCCCCGAAGAAGGACGACTGGAACAGCAGCACGTCCGACCAGTGCATCTCCTGCGTCGTCCGGAACTGATCGCCCCGGCCCACGACCGAGCTCCGCTCGATCGGACACCTCCGGTCGAGCGGCAGCCGTCGGCCCGGCCCAGCCCGGCCCGGCCCGGCCCAGCCCGGCCCAGCCCGGCCCAGCCCGGCCCAGCCCGGCCCGGCTCGGTCGGGTCAGGCCTCGTCCAGCTCGGCCAGCAGCACCGTGACGTCCTCGGCATTGGGCAGCGCCAGCCGTTCGAACAACTCGCGGGCCCGGGTCAGCCGTTCGCGCGCGGCGGCCAGGTCCCCCAGCTGCGCGAGCGCCCGCCCGATCACCACCAGGGCCAGCCCCTGGTCCCGCTCCGCACCGAGCTCCTGGCAGATCTCCAGCGCCGTGCGCGCCTCGCGCAGCGCCTGCCGTGGCCGGCCCATCGCCCGCAGGGTGTCGGCCAGGCGGTAGCGGGCGTGCGCCTCCCGGGCCCGGATGCCGGTGTCGGTGGCGATGGTCAGGCACTCGGTGTACCGCAGCGCGGCCTCCTCGTACCGCCCCAGGTCGTACAGCGCGAGGCCCAGGACGTACAGCCCGTACGCCGTGCCGGGGCTGTCCCGCAGCTCCCGCAGCTCGGGCAGCGCCGCCTCGCAGGCGTCGGCCGCCTCCTGCGCGCGCCCGCTGCGCAGCCGGGACATGGCCGCGTTCACCCGGGTCATCAGCTCGCCCGAGCGGTCGCCCAGTTCGCGGGCCAGCGCGATCGCCTCGTCGTAGCAGGCGATCGCCTCCTGGTAGTGGCGCTGGGAGTGCTCGATCAGCCCCAGGTCGTTGAGCGCCTGACGCAGGATCACCGTGTCGCCCGCCGCCCGGCAGGCCGCCACCGCCCGCCGCGTCTCGGTGCGTGCCTCGCCGAGCCGGGTGGCACCCAGCGCGACGGTGCCGCAGAGGAAGGCGGCCCGGCCCCGCGCACCCTGGTTCCCGGTCAGCGCCGCGGCGTCGGCCAGCGCCCGCGCGGCCAGCGACAGCTGCCCGTAGTGGGCGTCCTGGCTGAAAGCGCTGAGGGCGATCAGCAGGTCGACCGCGGTCGCCAGCCGCGCGCTGCCGGCGGCGTCGGCGGCGGTGGTGCTGGTGCTGGCGCTGGTGGCACCGAGGGCCTCCCCGGCCAGCCGGGCCGCCAGCTCGATCGCCCCTTCGGACTCGGCGGCCACCCAGGCGCGGGCCTGCGGCAGGTTCGCGAACGCCCGGCCGCTCGGCCGGGTGGCCCGCCCGAGCGCGCCCGCGGTGGGATCGCCCGGCACCGCCTGCTGGAGCGCCGCGCACGCGCCGGCCAGCAGCACGTCGAGCAGCCGCTCGGTGGTCCGGGCGGCCTCGTCCACCGCCTCGGCCTCGGAGCGGCGCCGGGCGAAGGCCCGCAGCAGGTCGTGGTAGCGGTAGCGGCCCGGCGCCGGTGACTCCAGCATCGCGACGTCGACCAGGGACTCCAGCAGGTCCTCGGTCGCGCGCTCGTCCAGCGCCAGCACCGCCGCCGCCACCGCGAGCCCGACATCGGGCCCGTCGACCCAGGAGATCACCCGGAACGCGTCCGCCTGAGCGGTGGTCAGCTGCCGATAGCCGAGCTCGAAGGCCGCCTCCACCGCCAGATCGCCGATCCGCAGCTCGTCGATCCGGCGGCGCTGGTCGGTCAGCCGCTCGGCCAGGCCGCGCACCGTCCAGGCCGGGCGGGCCGCCAGCCGGGCCGCCACGATCCGCACCGCCAGCGGCAGGAAGCCGCAGGCCCCGACCAGCTCCAGGGTCTGGGCCCGGTCGGCGGCGAGCCGGTCGGCGCCGATCACCGCGGCCAGCAGGTCGGTCGCCTCCGCCGGAGTGAACACCTCCAGGTCCAGCTGGAGCACCGAGGGCAGCCCGACCAGCCTGGTCCGGCTGGTGACCAGCACCGCACAGCCGGCGGTGCCCGGCAGCAGCGGCCGCAACTGGGCGCTGTCCCGGGCGTTGTCCAGCACGATCAGCAGCCTGCGCCCGTCGGCCATCGAGCGGAACAGCGCCGATCTGGCCTCGACGCCGTCGGGGATGCTCTCCGGCGGGGCACCGAGCGCGGCCAGGAAGGTCGCCAGCAGCAGCTCGGGCGCCAGCGGGTCGGGGCCGCTGCCGCGCAGGTCGGCGTAGAGCTGGCCGTCGGGGAAGGCGGGCCTGGCCCGGTGGGCGGCGTGCAGCGCCAGCACGGTCTTGCCCACCCCGCCCATGCCGGCCACCGCGACGACGGCGGGGGCGCATCCGCCGGTGCGGGTGAGCGCTTCGCGGACCCGCTCGACCTGCGCCGCGCGCCCCGTGAAGTCGGAGACGTCCGAGGGGAGCTGGGCCGGGCGGGGGAGCGCGGGCCGGGCCGGGGCGGAGCCCGTGGGCGCGGCGGCCCGGTCGGCCGGGACGCCCGGGGCCTGCGGTTCGGCCGGAGCACCGACCAGCTCCAGGTCACCGTCCAGGATGCGCCGGTGCAGGCCGGAGAGCTCGGGGCCCGGCTCGACCGCCAGCTGGTCGATCAGCAGTTCCCGGGCCCGGCGGAACACGGCGAGCGCGTCGGCCTGCCGTCCGGCCTGGCAGAGCGCGCGCATCAGCAGCGCGTAGGGACGCTCCTGGAACGGGTAGTCGGTGGTCAGCATGCTCAGCTCGGGGACGCAGCGCGCCCCGTGACCCAGCCGCAGGTCCAGCTCGATCCGCTCGGCCAGCAGCCGCAGGCGCAGCTCGCCGAGCCGGGCCCGCTGGTGCTCCGCGAACGGCCCGGGGATGCCCGCCAGCGGCTCGCCCTGCCACAGCCGCAGTGCCCGGGCCAGCAGCTCGCGGGCCTCCTCGGGGCGTTCGGCGGCGGCGAGCTCGGCCTGCGCGGCCAGCTGCTCGGCCTGGTGCGCGTCCACCGCCCCCGGCTTCAGCAGCAGTTGGTAGCCGTCGCCCAGCGAGACCAGCACCTCGGGGTTCGCCCGGTTCGTCTCCAGCACCTTGCGGCACCGCCAGGCGTAGGTCCGGACCGTGGTGGTCGCCGCCGACGGCGGGTCCTCACCCCAGAGCGCGTCGATCAGCTCGGCCGCGCCGGCCGCGCCGCCCGGGCGCAGCAGCAGGACCGCCAGCATCGCCTGCTGCTGGGGGCTGCCCAGCCGCAGGCTCGCCGAGCCGCGGCTGCCCCGCAGCGGGCCGAGGACCGAGAAATTCAGCTCCTCCATGGCTGCCCTCCAGGCGGCACGCAATCTCCCTCGGCTCGATTGACAGGCACAGGGTAGCCGCCGCCGGACCGCCATCCTATGCGTCGCGCACGTATGTTCCGGTCACGTACCGGCATGTCGCGGGCCAGCTCCGACGATCTTGTTCAACGCGCGTAGAAGGCCTGGTCACCGTACCGCCCGCGCGGGTTGATTCGCTGTTGACCGGCGTTGCCTAGGGTCGATGGCGTCGGAGGCGGGGCCGGCCACCTTTGGCGCCGCAGAGCCCTCGCCGCGCCGCAATCGGGACGGAGCCCCATGCCGCACCTCGCACCCGCCCAGCCCGCCGCCCGCGCGCTGCCCCCCGCCACGGGGATCTTCGCCTGCGCGCGGGTGGCGCTGCTGCGCGCGGCCGTCCGCCCGCCCCAGGGACCGCCGCAGGCCGGGCAGAGCGACCTGGAGCTGCTGCGCGCCGCCGACCACGACCCGCTGCTGCGCGAGGCGATCGCGGTGGCCAGCCCCTCGCTGAGCCGCACCCTGGACCGGATCGCGGCCGATGAGCCGGTCGCCGCCGAGCAGCAGCGCCGGGCCGCCCGCGCGGTGACCCGCTACCAGCTGCGGATGACCGGCCGGGCGACCCCGAGCGGGCTGATGGCCGGGGTCGCCGCGGTCGGCTTCGGTGCGACGCCCGAGGTGCGGTGGGGCTACCAGCACGTCAAGTCGGTGCGCCCGGACCTGGAGTGGCTCACCGCGCTGCTGGACCGCCTGGAGCCGGAACCCGAGGTGCTCGCCGGGCTCCGGCTCACCACCAACGAGTTGTGCCGGCAGCGCGGGGACCGGCTGGTCCTGAACTACCGTCCGATGTCCGGTGCGGCGGACGGCGTCGCGGACGGCGTCGCGGACGGCGTGGCTGACGGCGTGGCTGACGCGGCGGCGGGCAGTTCGGCGGGCGGTGCGGCGGGCGGTGCGGCGGGCGGCGCCGCCGGTCCCGAGGCCTCGGTGCGCCGGACCGAGCTGATCGCCCGGGTCTTCGAGCTGGCCGAGCGGCCGATCGGCTACCCGGAGCTGCGCGAGGCGCTGCTCGCCGGCCGTCCGGGCGCGGCGCCGGCGGCGGTCGACCGGCTGCTCGGCGAACTCGTCCGGGCCCGGCTGCTGCTGACCGACCTGCGGCCACCGCTGGACGCCGCCGACCCGCTGGGGCACCTGCTCGACCGGCTGCCCGACTCCGCGACCGCCCGTGAGCTGGCCGCCGTCCGGCAGGCGCTGGCCGGCTACGCGGACGCCCCGCTGGGCGCCGGGCGGCTGGCCTGGCAGACCGCCACCGCCCGGATGCGCCGGCTGCACCCGACCGACCAGCTGATCCAGGTCGACCTGGCACTCGACGCCGAGGTGCGACTGCCGCCCCAGGTGCGGGCCGAGGCGGAGCAGGCGGCGCACGCGCTGTGGGCGGTCAGCGCCGGGCGGCCGGGCCCGGCGCACCTGCGCGAGTACCACCGTGACTTCCTGGCCCGCTACGGCACGGTGCGCGCCGTGCCGCTGCTGGAGCTGCTCGATCCCGAGACCGGCCTGGGCGCCCCGGCCGGCTACCGGCTGCCCGGTGGCGCGCGGCGGCCGACCGGTGCCGCCGAACTCCCCGACGAGCGCGACCAATTGCTGCTCGCGCTGGCCCAGCAGGCCGCCATGAGCGGTGAGCCGGAGCTGCTGCTCGACGACGAACTGCTCGCCCGGCTCTCCGGCGCCGGCAGCCCGCCGGCCTCCTTCGAGCTGCTGGCCCAGCTGCGCGCCGACGGCGCGACCGAGCTCCAGGAGGGCCGGTTCGAGCTGGTGGTGGTGGGCACCGGGCCCACCGCGGGGGGCAGTGCCGGGCGGTTCGGCGAGTTGCTCGGCCCGGCCGGTGCGGGCTTCGCCGACCTGCTGCGGCAGTTGCCCACTGACAACCCGCAGGCCGTCCGGGCCCAGCTGGTCTTCGCGCCGGCCCGGGCCGGGACCGCGAACCTGCTCCGGGTGCCGCGCAGGCTGGAGCACACCATCACGGTGGCCGAGTTCGCCGACCGGGGCGAGCCGGGCGCGCTCGGCCTGGCCGACCTCGCCGTGGTCGCGGGCCCCGACCGGCTGGCGCTCGTCTCGCGGCGGCTCGGCCGCGAGGTGGTGCCGACCGTCCTCAACCCGCCGGCCACCGAGGCACAGGCGCCGGACGCCGCCCGGCTGCTGGCCGAACTCGCCCGCAGCGGTGAGTCGCCGTGGCCGCGCTGGCACTGGGGCCCGGCCGAGGAGCTGCCCTACCTGCCCCGGGTGCGCCGCGGCCGGACCGTGCTCGCCCCGGCCCGCTGGCGGCCGGACGACCCGGCGCTGTGCCAGGCCGAGACGGGCGCGGCTCAGTGGCAGACCCGCTTCGCGCGCTGGCGCCGGCGCTGGCGGGTGCCGCGGCTGGCCCAGTCGGTCAGCGGCGACCACCGGATCACCCTGGACCTGGACCACCCGCACCACCAGGAGCTGCTGCGCGACGAGTGGGGAAAGCGGCCCGACGCCGTGCTGGTCGAGCTGCCGGCCGGCGGCACCGGCTGGCTGGCGGCCGCCGGGCGCGCCAACGAGATCGCCTTTCCGATGGTCCGCAGCACCCCGGGCCGGTGCGCCGCCCCCGACCTCTCGCCGGCCCGCCCCCGGCCCGCCCACCTGCCGGGATCGCCGTGGCTGGACGCCGAGCTGTTCTGCCCGACGGACCGTCAGAACAAGCTGCTCACCGATCAGTTACCAGCCCTGCTGGCCAGACTGCCGGCCGTGGTGGACCGTTGGTTCTTCAGTCGCCAGTCGGACCCCGAACCGCACCTGCGGCTGCGCTTCCACGGCGACGCCGCGGTGCTCAACTCCCGTCTGCTGCCCGCGCTGAGCAGCTGGGCCAGCGGGCTGCTGGCCACCGGACTGGCCGGGCGGCTGGTCCTGGACGGCTACCAGCCGGAGCTGGAGCGCTACGGCGGACCGAACGCGCTGGCTGCCGCCGAGCGGGCCTTCGAGGCCGACAGCCAGGCCTGCCTGGCGCAGCTGGCGCTGCTGCGGGACGGTCGGCTGCGGCTGGACGCGACCGTGCTGGCGGCGGCCAACTACCTCGACCTGGCCGACCGGTTCGGCGACCCGCGGTTCTTCCTGCGCCCCGGCGCGGCGATCGGGCCGGCCGAGCCGCCCGCCGAGCTGTGGGCGCGGGCGAAGCCGCTGCTCGATCCGGCGGACCGCCCGCGGCGGCTCCGCGCGCTGCCGGGCGGTCCCGAGCTGGTCGAGAGCTGGGCCCGCCGAGCGGCTGCCGTCAGCCACTACCGGGCCCAGCTCGACCCGGCGTGGAGCACTCCCGACGCGGCGCTCGGCGCCCTGCTGCACACCCATCACAACCGCCTGCTGGGCAACGATGCCGCCAGGGAGGGCCGTTGCCTGGCACTCGCCCGCAAGGCCGTCCGCACCCACCACGATCGCCGAAGGGCCCTCGGATGAGGACAACTGCTGAACTGCCGTCGACGCCCGGGCTCGACCCGTTGCGCGAGCGGGCCGCGGCGGCGGTGGCCCGTACCGCCGAGCTGCTCGCCGACCCGACGCGGCCCACCGTGCGGCCGGCCGCCGGGGCCGCCGCGCTCGGCTCGGGTGCGGCCGGTACCGCGCTGCTCTTCGCCGAGCTGGCCCACACCGAGCCGCTCCACCGCCAGGCCGCGCACGCCTGGTTGACCGAGGCGGCGGCCCACGCGAAGGCCGATCGCACGGCGCGGCCAGGCCTCTACCAGGGCGCGCCCGCGCTCTCCTTCGCGATGCACCGGGTGGCGCTGGGCACGGACGACCACCGGGTGGCCCGGGACCGGTTGGGCGGTCAGCTCGGCCTGCTCGCCGAGCGGTTGGCGGCGGCCGAGCTGGGCCGGGCCGAACTCGGCGAGGAGTGCGCCGACCTGGAGGCCTACGACCTGTTCTCCGGCCTGGCCGGGCTCGGCGCCCACCTGCTGGACCGGCACGAGGCGGGGGAGAGCGTCCCGTTGGAGCCGGTGCTGACCGCGCTGGTCGCGCTGACCCGGCCGCTGACCCGGCACGGCCTGCCCGGCTGGTGGGTCGCCCAGGACGTGCGCGGCTACGTGCCCACCGCGCCCCGGGCCGGACACGCCAGCCTCGGTCTGGCGCACGGGGCGCCGGGACCGCTCGCCCTGCTCGCGCTGGCCTGGCGCGCGGGTGTCCAGGTGCCGGGGCAGGGCGATGCCATCGCCCGACTGGCGGACTGGCTGCTGGTCCGGCGCTGGGAGGACGCGGCCGGTCCCTGGTGGCCGGAGTACGTCGAACTGGACGGCCCGTTGGCGGTCCACGCGCCCCGCCCCGCCTGGTGCCACGGCACCCCCGGGATCGCCCGCGCGCTGCACCTGGCCGGCCTGGCGCTGGGCTGCGCGCGCTGGCGGACCACGGCGATCAGCGCGCTGCGCGCCGCGCTGACCCGGCCCGGGCCGCGGGGCCGGCTCACCGACGCCGGGCTCTGCCACGGCTGGGCCGGGCTGCTGCAGACCACCTGGCGGATGGCCCAGGAGAGCGGCAGCCCCGAGTTGGCCGACCAGGTCCCGAGATTGGCCGAGCGGCTGCTCGAACTGCACGACCCCGAAGAGCCGTTCGGCTTCATTCCGGCGGCCCGGTGCGGTGCGCGGACGGACGATCCGGCGGGCTTCCTGACCGGTGGGGTGGGCGCGGCGCTGGCGCTGCACACCGTCGCCACCGGCGTTGCCCCGGCCACGGGTTGGGACCGTGCCCTGCTGCTGGCCTGACGGTTCGGCCCGGCCGTGCTCGCGCGTCCAAGGAGCGGGCCGGGTCCGGCACTTCGGACCCGGCCCGCGACCGCGCGGCAGCCGCGCCACCGCGTCGGGCGGCAGTGCGGCAGTACGTCAGCGCGGCAGTACGTCAGTGCGTCACGAACATGCTGTCCATGAACTCGATGATCTGCTGGTCGGTCAGCTTCTTGGACATCTTGTGGGCGTCCGCCAGGTCCTTCTCGGTGATCATGCCGACCAGCATCCCGTCCTCGATCACCGGCATGCGGCGGATCTGGTGCTGCTCCATCTTCCGCAGCACCGTGTCCATGTCGTCGTCGGCGCGCACGCAGTGCAGGTGGCCGCCCAGGTCCATCGCCGTCATGGTCGACGGATCCTTGCCCTCGGCGATACATCGGGTGACGATGTCACGGTCCGTGATGATGCCCTTGAGCTTCTTGTCCGGCCCGCAGATCGGGAGGGCGCCCACACCCTTGTCCCGCATCATCTTGGCCGCCGCCATCAACGTCTGACTGGCGTCGACGCACTGGGCCCCACGGTGCATGATGTCACGCGCTGTGATCACGATTTCTCTCCTTCCGACGCCGGAGGGTACCGGCTCGTTCACGGTAGGTGTCGATCTCGGGGCTCGCGAGCGGAACCGACGCCGTTCGGCGGCGCCCCGGTCCCGCCCCCGGTCCCGCCCCAGGCGGGCGCTGCGGGGTCCGGCCCGGGGTCAGGTTCTCATCGGGTTCTGCGAATTCCGGGGGACCCGTCTCATCTGCCCTTGCCAACATCTGCGTTGGATGGCGCGGTGTACCGTCTGGGGGTCGACCGCGAGACCATTGCCTTTGCGCTGAACGGAGTATGCCTTGACCCTGAAGACCGTCGTGGTGATCCCGACCTACAACGAGGTCGAGAATCTTCCGCGGATCGTCCAGGAGATACTCGGTCAGGACGTCCCCGGCCTCGGTGTCCTGGTGGTCGATGACGGGAGCCCGGACGGCACCGGAGAGGTGGCCGACAAGCTCGCCGAGACCCACCCCGGCGTGATCGACGTGCTGCACCGGACCACCAAGGACGGCCTGGGTCGGGCCTACCGGGCGGGGATGAGCAAGGCGATCGCGGACGGCGCGGACCTCGTGGTCCAGATGGACGCCGACTTCTCGCACCCGCCGACGGCGCTGCTGCCCATGATCGAGGCCGCGCGGCGGGGCGCCGGACTGGTCATCGGCTCGCGCTACACCCCGGGCGGTTCGCTGGACGAGGCCTGGGGGCTGCACCGCCGACTGCTCTCCCGGTGGGCCAACTTCTACGTCAAGACGATCCTGGGAGTGCCCGCGGCGGACGTCACCGCCGGCTTCAACCTCTGGTCCAAGGGGGCGCTGGAGAGCATCGACCTGGAGCGGGTCGAGTCCAGCGGCTACTCGTTCCAGGTGGAGATGAAGTACCTCGCGTCGCGCGCCGGGGTGCGGATCGCCGAGGTGCCGATCCGCTTCGCGCAGCGGGTCGCGGGGACCTCCAAGATGTCGATCGGTGTCCAGCTGGAGTCGGCCTGGATGCCGTGGCGGCTGCGGGCCAAGCACCAGGGCGGCGTGCAGGCCTGATCCGTTCGGCGGCCCGCGGCTCGGGGCGGCGCGGCGGCAGCGGTTCGACAGGGGCGGGTGACGGCGATGGCCGGCGCCCGCCCCTGTCGCGTGCCCGGGGGCGCGCGGACGTCTCCGGGTGCCTTCGGGCGCGCCTTGATCTCCTTATTAGACTCGATGTCGATAAGAACGGTCGAAACCCTTGTGGCCCGCCATACCCGCCAGTAGTTTGAGGTGCTGCCGCCACACCCGCAGGTCAGGAGGGTCTCCCATGCCCAGAACCGCCCCCGAGGTGCACGCCGACCTCGTGCTGGAGCCGCGCGACGTCAGGTTCGACTGGAGCGCACTGCCGCTGCACTGGATCCCGGACGAGCCGTTCGCCACCCACACGATCAACGTGCTGCACCTGCTGCTGCCCGAGGGCGAGCGCTGGTTCATCAAGGTGTTCAAGGACGCGCTGCCGCTGATCACCGACGAGCAGCTGCGCGAGGAGGTGCTCGGGTTCATCGGCCAGGAGTCGATCCACGCCGAGGCCCACCAGGAGGTGCTCGACCACCTGCTCGCCCAGGGGCTCGACCCGCGTCCGTACGTGCGCCAGATCGCCTGGCTGTTCCAGCGGGTGCTGGGCGAGAAGCCGCAACTCGGCCCCCGGCAGCGGCGGGAGAACATCATCGAGCGGGTGGCCTTCGTCGCCGCGATCGAGCACTTCACCGCCTTCCTCGGCAACTGGGCGCTCAACTCGCCCGGTCTGGACCGGGCCCAGGCCGACCCGACGATGCTGGACCTGCTGCGCTGGCACGGCGCCGAGGAGGTCGAGCACCGCAGCGTGGCCTTCGACCTGATGACCCATCTGGACCCGGGCTACCTGCGGCGGATCCGCGGCATGGCGGTCTCCGGGCCGCTGCTGGTGCACCTGTGGGTGCGCGGGGTGCGGTTCCTGCTGGCGGCCGACCCGACGCTGGAGGGGCGGATCGTGCCGAGCTGGCGCAAGGCGCTGGACGTCTCCCGGCGCGGGCTGCTGCCGGAGCCGATGCAGTCGCTGCGCTCGGGCCTGCGCTACCTCAGGCGCGGCTACCACCCCACCCAGGAGGGTTCCAGCGCCCAGGCGCTGAGCTACCTCGCCACCTCGCCGGCCGCCCGCGCCGCCGCCCGCTGACGCTGCCAGGGACCGCCCGATGCCAGGTAGCCACCCGATGCCAGGGACCGCCCGATGCCAGGGAACCACCCGATGAAGAAGCAGAGCACCCCTTCGCGCGAGACCGCGCCCGCGCCCGCCGCCGTCTTCGGCCGCACCACCCAGCTGGACGTGGAGAACCCGCCGCCGGACCTCTACGGCCGCCCGCAGCCGGACCGCTTCATGCGGGCCGTCACCGCCTTCGGCGACACCTACACCCCCGCGATGGGCCGCCCGCTGCTGCGCCGCAGCCCCCGGCTGCCCGCCCCCCGCGCGCGGGCCCCGCTCTCCCTGGTGGTCACCGCGCACCGCGCGGTCGCCGAGGGGGTCGTCGAGCTGCGGCTGGCCGACCCGTCCGGGGACCGGCTGCCCGGCTGGCAGCCCGGCGCCCACCTGCGGCTGACCCTGCCCTCGGGCCGCGAGCGCCACTACTCGCTCTGCGGCGACCCGGCCGACCGCACGAGCTACCGGATCGCCGTGCGCCTGATCGCCGACGGTGGCGGCGGCTCCCGCGAGATCCACCAGGACCTGCACCTCGGCGCCCGCCTGACGGTGCGTGGGCCGCGCAACGGCTTCGCCTTCTGCGGCGAGCCGAAGCTGCTGCTGCTGGCCGGCGGGATCGGGATCACCCCGCTGCTGCCGATGGCCCGCGAGGCCCAGCGGCGCGGCCTGGACTGGCACCTGGTGCACGCCGGCCGCAGCGAGGCCTCGATGCCCTTCACCGAGGAGCTGCGCGCGCTGGCGGCGATGGGGGTCCCCCCGGCCGGCAGCCGGGGGCGGGTGACCATCCGCACCGAGGACGCCGGGGGTGTGCCGACCGCCGCCGAACTGCTCTCCCTGGCCCGCCCCGGCAGCGCCGTCTACTGCTGCGGCCCGGCCCCCATGCTGGCCGCCGTGCAGGCCGCCTTTGACGCCTCGCCCGCCACCGCGCTGCACTTCGAGCGGTTCGGCGCCGCCCCGGTCCTGGACGGCCGCCCGTTCACCCTGCAACTCGGCGCGGACGGCGAGCGGTTGCCGGTGCCCGCCGACCGCTCCGCGCTCGACGTGCTGCGCGCGGCCAGGCCCGACCTGCCGTACTCCTGCCACCAGGGCTTCTGCGGCACCTGCCGGGTCCAACTGCTGGCCGGCACCCCCGAACACCGCGACCGCCGGCTCACCGCCGAGGAGCGCGCGAGCGGCGCCCTGCTGCCCTGCGTCTCCCGCGCGGCCGAGGGCGAGACCCTGGTCCTGGAGGTCTGACCGATGGCTTTCGGCTACTCCGACCACGACCTCGACCGGTTCCGCGAGGTCCAGCAACTCGCCTACCACTGCGCCGAACAGGTCGCCGCCTGGATCGAACCCGGGGTGACCGAGCGGCAGGCCACCCGGAAGCTGCGCCACTGCCTGGTGGCCGAGGGCGTGGACGACTTCTTCCACGTGCCGTTCGCCTGGTTCGGCGACCGCACCGCCTTCCGGCACTTCCACACCCCGCTCCAGTTCTTCGCCGGCTCCCGGGTGCTCCAGGAGGGCATGCCGTACGTGCTGGACTGCGCCCCGGTGGTGGACGGCTACACCGCCGACATCGGCTACGGCGGCAAGGTCGGCGCCAACCCCGTCTGGGACCGGCTGGCCCAGGACCTCCAGGTCTACCGCGAGTTGATCCTGCGCGAGGTGCGCGCCCGCAAGCCGCTCGACCAGGTCTACGCGGCGGTGGACGCCCAGATCGCCGCGCACGGCTACGACAACCGCCACCAGGTCTACCCTGGGCGGGTGATCGGCCATCAGGTGACCCGCAACACCAGCCGCGCGCCCAAGGGCGTCAACCTCTTCGGCTTCGGCGTGCGCACCCTGCAGACGCTGGGCCGGGAGCTGATCAGCGAGCGCCTGCACGGCCGTTCCCCGCTCTGGGCCGACGGCCGGGCCTCCCGGCACGCGCCCACCCCGGGCCTGTGGGCGGTCGAGCCGCACATCGGCTTCCGCGCGGTGGGCATCAAGTTCGAGGAGCTGCTGGTGGTCACCGAGGACGACGCCTACTGGCTGGACGACGACCTGCCGCACGTGCGGCGCTGGACGAGCCTTGAGGAGGCCGCCGCATGACTGCTCCGGTGACCCGTCGTACGGTCCGCGGCGCGGGCCTCGACCTGGCCGTCTTCGAGCAGGGCGACCCGCTGGCGCCCACCGTGCTGCTGGTGCACGGCTACCCCGACACCCACCGGGTCTGGGACGACGTGGCCGCCGACCTCGCCGCCGACCACCACGTGGTCCGCTACGACGTGCGCGGCGCGGGGGAGTCCTCGGTGCCCGCCGGCCGCGCCGGGTACCGGCTCGAACTGCTGGCCGCCGACCTGTTCGCGGTGGCCGACGCCGTCAGCCCCGACCGCCCGGTGCACGTGATCGCGCACGACTGGGGCTCGCTGCAGTCCTGGGAGGCGGTCACCGAGCCCGGCGCCGAGCGCCGACTGGCCTCCTACACCACGATGTCCGGGCCCTGCCTGGACCACATGGGCTACTGGATCCGGCACCGGCTGCGCCGCCCCACCCCCCGGCACCTGCGCCAACTGCTGGTCCAGGGCGCGCACTCCTGGTACATCACCGCCTTCCACCTGCCCTACCTGGCGCCCGCCTCCTGGCGGCTGGGCCTGGCCCGCGCCTGGCCCAGGGTGCTGCGCGACCTGGAGGCGGTCCGGCCGCGGGCCGGGCATCCCCAGCAGACGCTCCGTCAGGACGCGGTGCGCGGAATCGAGTTGTACCGGGCGAACATGCGCCCCACGCTGCGCCACCCGCGCGAGCGGCACACCGAGGTCCCGGTGCAGCTGATCACGCTGCGCCGCGACCACTACGTCAGCCCGTTCCTCTCCGAGGGCCTGGAGCGCTGGGTGCCCCGGCTGACCCGGCGCGAGCTGAACGCCACGCACTGGTCCGCCCTGCTCGAACAGGGTTCGGTGGTGGCGGGGTTGGCGCGGGAGTTCATCGCCCGGATCGAGACGACCGGCCGACCGCCGGGCCCCGGTGAGCAGGTGGTGGTGATCACCGGCGCCGGCAGCGGGATCGGCCGGGCCACCGCGCTGGCCTTCGGCGAGCAGGGCGCCACCGTGGTGGTCTGCGACCTGGACCTGGCGGCGGCCGAGCGGACCGCCGAACTGGTCACCCTGGTCGGCGGTGCGGGCCACGCCTACCAGGTGGACGTGAGCGACGGCGCGGCCGTGGACGCCTTCGCGCAGCAGGTGGCGATCGAGCACGGGGTGCCCGACGTGCTGGTCAACAACGCCGGCATCGGACACTCGGGCACCTTCCTGCAGACCACCGAGAAGGAGTGGCAGCGGGTGCTGGACGTCAACCTGTGGGGCGTGATCCACGGTTGCCGGGCGTTCGGCGCGCTGATGGTGGAGCGCGGCCGGGGCGGCCACATCGTCAACCTGGCCTCGGCGGCGGCCTACCTGCCGTCCAAGGTGCTCGCCGCCTACGCCACCAGCAAGGCCGCCGTGCTGATGCTCTCCGACTGCCTGCGGGCCGAGTTGGTGGAGAGCGGGATCGGGGTGAGCGCGATCTGCCCCGGCATCGTCAACACCAACATCACCCGGACCTCGACCTTCTCCGGCGTCTCGGCGAGCGAGCAGGCCGCCAAGCAGGACCGGGTGGCCAAGCTGTACGCCCGCCGGGGCTTCCCGCCGGAGAAGGTGGCGGCCGAGATCGTCAAGGCGGTGCGCACCGGCAAGCCGGTGGTCCCGGTGACGGTGGAGGCCAAGGTCGCGCGCTGGGTGGGGCGGATCTCACCCGGACTGCTGCGCCGGGCGGCCCGGTTCAACGCCGGCTGACGGACCGGGCCGCCCGGGCCTCAGACAGACCCTAACGCGACGTCCCGTCGGTGCGGGTGCGCGGCTGCTGGAACGGCGGGATGCCGCCGTCCAGCAGCCCCGAGGTGATGTCCAACTCGGCCGGCGTGGTGCTCAGCTCGTAGTGCAGCCGCTCGGCCGGCACGCCGTCGCGCTGGAACCGCTCGACCATGCTGACCACCATGTCGTCGGGCCCGCTGACGAAGACCTCGTGCTCCACCCAGTGCCCCTGAGCCGGCACCACCTCGGGCAGCCGGCCCACCACCCCCGGGTAGTCGATCTCCTCGGAGATCACCGGCACCAGCAGCAACCGGGGGAAGACGCTGGCCAGTTGCCGCAGGCTGCGCAGGTCGTAGAGGTCGTGGTGGCGCCGCGCGCCGACGAACAGGTGCAGGGTGAGCGGACGGTTGCGCGCGATCATCTCCTCGACCAGCGCCTTCACCGGCGCCAGCCCGGTGCCGCCGGCCACGCAGACCACCCGGCGGGCCGGGCGCTCGGGCAGCGTCAGTGCACCGCGCCCGGGTCCCAGCCGCAGCACGTCGCCGACCCGGGTGTGGTGGACCAGCGTGTTGCTCACCCAGCCCGCCGGGACGGCCCGCACGTGCAGGCTCAGCAGGCCGTCGCGGCGCGGCGCGTTGGCGATCGAGTACGGGCGCCAGACCCGGGGCCAGCGGGCGGTCTCCACCGTGGTGTACTGCCCGGCCCGGTACGGGAACGGGGTGTCGGGGCGCAGCGTCAGCACCGCCAGGTCCGCCGAGCGCTGCTCGTGCGCCACCACCTCGGCCAGCCAGCTCGCCGGACTCCGCCCGTTCTCGGCCTCGGCGGCCCCGCTCATCGCGGTGGCGATCAGGCCGTAGGCCTCGGTCCAGGCCCGCTCGTGGGCGGGCGTCCAGGCCTCGCCGGCGAACCGGCGCAGGGTGCTCAGCAGCGCCGCGCCGACCGCGTCGTAGTGTGCCGCCTGTACCCCGTACTTGCGGTGGTCGCGGCCTAACTGCTCGAGGAAGGAGGTCAGTTCGGCGGGCCGGTCGAGCATTCGGACGGCGCCCGCCAGGGCCCGGAAGAGCCGGTCGCGCTGCAGGTCCATGGCGGGCGGAAAGAGTTCGCGGGCCTCGGGGTGGTGCAGGAAGAGGGTGGCGTAGAAGTGGCCGGTGAGCTTGTCCGCGTGCTGCTGGACCAGCGCGAAGCTCTCCCGGATCAGGGTGAGGTGGTCGGTGGGGCCGGTGTGGTCGGTCTGATCAGTCATGGGATCGCGTGACGCTGGGTCAGTTTCCTTTTCCGCTGGTTTCCTTGGCGCCGAAGAAGTCGCCGCCCTTGCGTCGCGCGTCATCGGTGCCCCAGGCGCGGGTGCGGGGGGCCGGGGCGAACCGGGGGATGTGCTTGGCGCAGTGCAGGTAGGCCTCGTCGATGTCGACCAGCACCCAGTGCTCGGCCCGTCGGCCGGGGGCGGTCTCCAGCGGCAGACCGGGGACCAGCGGGCGCAGTTCGGCGTCCGCCACCACCCGGGCCCGGCCGTTGACGTGCAGGCCGATCACGTCGCGGACGAAGTCGACCAGCAGCAGCCCGACATGGCCGTTCTCGCTGATGTTGCCCAGGCTCGCCATCACCCCGTTGCCCCGGTACTCGGGGTAGGCCAGGGTCCGCTCGTCGATCACGTGCAGGAAGCCGGGCGGGCCGGCCCGGAAGCTGGCGTCGCACTCGCCGTTCGCGTCCGAGGTGGCGACGAAGGCCATCTCCTGCCGGGCGACGAACTCCCGCATCCGCGAGTTGAGGTGGTCCAACACCTGCTCCCGGTAGAAGCGTTCGGCGCGCTCGGTGGTGCCGTGCGCCTGCTGCAGGCGGTGCTCGCCGGTCGAACCGGGATGGTGCAGGAGGTGCTCGGGCATCGGTTCTCCGCGTCTATGTCAAGAGCATGACAATATCTCCCCCGGACGTGCACAACTCTGCTCGAACGCACCCGCGTTCGACCCACCGTGGCACCCTACACGTAGCGCGACGGGAGGTCACCCGCGGGTGCGGTCAGGCTCCGCCGAGGCGTTCAGCGAGCGGCCAGCCGGCCGAGACCGGTAGCCAGTTCCTCGGCGTTCATACAGGGAGTGAGCGAAACCTGGGCGTGCAGGCTCTGCCAGAACGGCTCGCAGGTGGTGACGATCGCGCTCTCGTCGGCCAGATCCACCACGAAGAGCATGTGCCGCCTGCCGTGCTGCGAGGCACACGTCGATGGTCCTTGCCTTCCACCGTAGACCACCGGCTCCACGCCGCTGGGCGACGAGCCTGCAGTGATAGCGATAGCGAGTCCGGGCCCGGGCCCGGCCGACCCCAACCTGGCCGGGCCCGGACTCGCGCCGCGGGGTGACGGACCCGGGGGAGTCCGCTACCCCGCGGCACCGGCGACCGAAACTCATGCACAGTCGGGCCGCCGGAGTTCCGGGAGGGTGGTGTGCCCGGGGAAGCCACCACCCTCCCGGAGTCTGAGGGGGTACTGCTGGGTGCCGCTCGGTCAGGCCGGCGGCCTCCTGTGGTCGGCATCGCCGCCGCCCTGCCCCTGCGGGGTGTGGCCGGCGCCGTCCCCGTCGGACGGGGACCCGGCGCTGCTGCCCTGCTCGGGGGTCGGGGTCGGCGGGTGGGCCTGGACGGACGTGCCGACCGACGGGGTGGCCGCCGGGGGACTCCCCGGCGTGTCCTTGTCGCCCGGACCGCCCTTGCCGCCGTCCTTCTGCAACGCGGCGCAGTACGTCCGGACCCGGTTCGAGCCGCCTGCCGCGCGCATCAGCGGCTCGAACCGGGAGTCACTGGTGCCCGATTGGTCGTCGCCCGGCCACAGGTGGCAGAGCGGCAGCAGAACAGCCGGGCTGTTCGAACCGCCGGGCGTCGACTGCCCGGGCGCGGCGGCCTGGCCGGACGGACCCGCGGCCGAGGCGGCGGCCGTGGGCTGGGCGCTGTCGTCGCCGTTGTCCCCCGGTCCGGGCGAGCCGTCACCCGGACCGTCGGTCGGGTTGTCGGCCGGCCCGCCGGACGACCCGGGGGGCAGCCCTCGTGCGGTGGCCGATCCACTGACCCGGCCGCTACCGGGGCGGGTGGGCCGCGCCGTGCCGACCCAGCTGCTGGCCGAGGCGGCCGACACCGCTCCGGCGGCCACCGTGTTCTCGGAGTGCCCGGTGCTCCCCGCGAACCCGGGGCCGCCCAGCACGCCCGGCAGGTGCCCGGTCCCGGCCGCCACCGCGACCCCGCCGATCGCCGTCACCGCGAACGCTGCCGCGGCGGCCTTCGCACGGAGGAACCGCGTGGGCACGCGGATCCCCTGCGGTGCGCAGCTGGCCATCGGGCGACTCCGGGGTTTGGTCGAGGCGGGTGCGGTGCTGGTGGGCCTGAGGGAACGGGACAGGGACGGTGCGGTACTGCTCTGGCGGGTCACAGCGAGGCGGGCGGCCTCCCGGAACGCGGTCACGGCCGCTTCCTCCCCGGCCAGTTCGCGCGGCGTGGCGGGAGCGGCCGCGGCGGCGAGCAGTCCGGAGAGGGCGCCCGGACCGTCCTGCGTACCGTCCACGGCGCCGGCCAGCAGGTGCTCGGCGGCGTCGCGGTCGATCCGACGGGATCGGTTGGTGCTCATCTCATGTCCTTCAGCGTCGAGGCTCCGGGTTGTGTCACACCTTCGGCAGAATTTTTTTCGGGCCGTTTCGACGGGCCTCGCTGAGCGGGGACGGCGCCGGGCGGATCCAGCAGTTTGGCCAGCCTGCGCAGGCCCCGATGGGCGGCCATCCGCACGGTGCCGGCCCGCTTGCCGAGCACCTTCGCCGCGCTCTCCGCGTCCAGTTGCAGCACCACCCGCAGCAGCACCGCCTCGGCCTGGTCCCTGGGCAGGCCGGCGATCAGGTCCAGCGCCTGCCGGGTCGCCAGGCCGGCCAGCACGCTGGCCTCGGTGTCGTCCCCGGCGGGCAGCTCGAGCAGTTCCTCCACCGGCAGGTCGGCGGTCGGCCGGCGCCGCCGGGCCCGCAGGTGGTCCAGCGCGCGGTTGCGGGCGATGGTCGCCGCCCAGCCCCGGAAGGCGTCGCCGTCGCCGTGGAAGGTGTGCAGGTCCCGGGCTATCTGCAGCCAGGCCTCGGAGGCGATGTCCTCCGCGTCCGAACCGTCCCCGCCGACCATCACCCGCAGGTAGCGCAGCAGCAGCGGCTGCACGGTGCGAAAAACCAGCCGGAACGCCTGCTCGTCGCCGGCCTGCGCCGCCCGCACCGCGTGCCCGAGTCTCTCGGTTCTCTCGGTCTGCGAGGGGTCGACGGCCGGCGAGGTCGGTGGCGGGCCGGCGGCGTCGGCGTACCCGAACTGATCTGCGTTTCGCACCAGGCCATCATCCCCTCTCGCCGGGGCCGGACGTGCGGGATCCCGCCCGGAGTGATCATCCGGACGGGACCTTGTGAGGTCTCCCAGCGGGCGCCGGCCTTTCTGGGAACCGGCTGGGAGCTGACGGAGTGTCAGGCCACCTGACGGGCCTTCGGTGACGTGGCGTCGGCGCGCTCCAGGTCGTGGTGGATCGGGCCGGCACCGGCCGACAGCGGCAGGCAGCCGCCGCCGCGCCGGCCGGCCACGATCTCGGCGGCGACCGCGACGGCGGTCTCCTCCGGCGTGCGGGCGCCCAGGTCCAGGCCGATCGGCGAGCGCAGCCGGGCGATCTCGGCCTCGCTCAGGCCGACTTCGCGCAGCTTGGCGTTGCGCTCCAGGTGGGTCCGGCGCGAACCCATCGCGCCGACGAAGCCCACCGGCAGCCGCAACGCCCGCTCCAGCAGCGGGATGTCGAACTTGGCGTCATGGGTCAGCACGCACAGCACGGTTCGACCGTCCAGCGCGTCGAGCTGCGAGTCCAGGTAGCGGTGCGGCCAGTCGACCACCACCGCGTCGGCCTCGGGGAAGCGCCGTTCGGTGGCGAAGACCGGCCGCGCGTCGCAGACCGTGACGTGGTAGCCGAGGAACTTGCCGATCCGCACCACGGCGGCGGCGAAGTCGATCGCGCCGAAGACCAGCATCCGCGGCTTGGGCACGTAGGACTCGACGAAGAAGGTGACGGTGCTCGCCGCCGTAGGGTCGCAGGGGCGGCCGTCCAGCGCCAGGGTGACCCGGCCGGTCCGGCCGGCGTCCAGCAGCGCGCGCGCCTCGGCGACCGCCGAGCGCTCCAGCGCGCCGGTCGTGCTCGGGCCGCCGGGGGAGAGGGTGCCGTGGTGGGTGTCGGCGGTCACCGCGACGGTGGCGCCGAGCAGGGCGGCCGGTCCCTCGATCGCCCGGACCAGGGCGACCGGGGTGCCCGAGGCGAGGTAGGTGATGCCGGCGTCCAGAGCGGGGTCCGCCCCGGGGACCACCGGCTGGACGAAGACGTCCAGGATGCCGCCGCAGGTCAGGCCGACCGCGAAGGCGTCCTCGTCGCTGTAGCCGAACCGCTCCAGCACCGGCTGCCCGGAGTCGATCGCCGCCCGGCACAGCTCGTACACCGCGCCCTCCACGCAGCCGCCCGAGACGCTGCCGACGGCCTCGCCCGCCGCGTCCACGGCCAGCGCCGCACCGGGGTCGCGCGGCGCACTGCCCGAGACGCCGACCACGGTGGCCACCGCGAAGGAGCGCCCGGAGGCGTGCCAGGCCTGCAACTGCTCGGCGATGTCCTGCATGTCCGTGGCTCCTATCGGTGGTGTCGAGGGTCAGTGGTGGTTCGGCCAGCGGCGGTTCGGTCGGCGGCGGTCCGGCCGGTGGGTGCGACGGCGGCGTGGTGCGGGCGGTCGGCGCCCCCCCCCGCACCACGCCGGTCCCGCTAGTGGACTCCCAACCACTCCTTGACCGGGGTGAGCGCGAAGTAGAGGACGAAGACGGCGGTCAGGATCCACATCAGCGGACCCGGTTCGCGCCACTTCCCCTTGCCGGCCTTGATCACCGTGTAGGAGATCACACCGGAGGCGACCCCCGCTGTGATGCTGTAGGTGAACGGCATCATCGTGCAGGTCAGGAAGGCCGGAATGGCCACGTCGCGGTCCGCCCAGTCGATGTGCCGGGCCTGACTCATCATCATCGAACCGATCACGACCAGCGCTGCGGAGGCGACCTCGACCGGCACGATGCCCGCCAGCGGTGAGAAGAAGAGCATCAGCGCGAAGACCCCGCCGGTGACCGCGGAGGCCAGACCGGTCCGGGCGCCCTCACCGACGCCGGTGGCCGACTCGACGAAGACGGTCTGGCCCGAGGCGCCGAACAGGCCGCCGATCGCACCGCCGGCGCCGTCGATGAACAGCGCCTTGGACAGACCGGGCATCCGGCCCTGCTTGTCGGCCAGGCCGGCCTCGGTGCCGACCCCGATGATGGTGGCCATCGCGTCGAAGAACCCGGCCAGCACCAGGGTGAAGACCGCGACCGAGGCGCTGATCGCGCCCATGCCCTTGGAGCCGAAGGCGCCGAACAGGTCGACGTGGCCGACCAGGCCGAAGTCGGGGGCGGCGACCGGGCTGCCCGGCCAGACCGGCGGCGCGCTGCCCCAGGCCTTGGTGGGGACGTGGCCGACCGCGTTGACCACGAAGGCGAAGGCGGTGCCGACCGCGATGCCGATCAGGATGGCGCCGCGCACGTTGCGGGCCAGCAGCACGAAGATGATCAGCAGCGTGACGGCGAAGCAGATCACCGGCCAGCCGGTCAGCTCGCCCTCGGGGCCGAGCGAGACCAGGGTGGGCCCGCCGCTCTGCACGAAGCCGGCCTTGTGCAGGCCGATCAGCGAGACGAAGAGGCCGATCCCGATGGTGATCGCGTGCTTGAGCGGCAGCGGGATGCCGTTCATGATCTTCTCGCGGAGCCCGGAGACCACCAGCAGCACGATCAGCAGACCGTAGATGACGCACAGGCCGAAGGCCTGCGCCCAGGTGGTGTGCGGTACCACCAGCGCGGAGACCGCCCCGGAGACCGACAGGCCGGCGGCGACCGCCAGCGGCACGTTGCCCACCACGCCCATCAGGATCGTGGTGACGGCGGCGGCGAGCGCCGTCGCGGTGGTGAGTTGGGCGTGGTCGAGCCTGGCGCCGGTGACGTCGGCGCCGCTCAGGATGAGCGGGTTGAGCAGGACGATGTAGGCCATCGCCATGAAGGTGGTCAGTCCGCCGCGGATCTCGTTGCCGAAGGTCGAGCCTCTGGCCGAGATCTTGAAGTACGCGTCCAGGGCGTTCTTCGGGACGGGTGCCTGGGCCGGCGTGGGGGTGCCGGCCTGGGCGGGCCCGTCAACAGTGGTGAGGGCTTCAGTGGTGCCGGGCTCCGTGGGGATCCGGGTCATGTCCACTCCCAAGGTTCATAGGGGGTTGGGGTGGGCGAGCCGACCTGAGGGTCTGAGGGGAGACCGCACAGGGGGACTTGTTCGACTCACGAGGTGCACTCTGTGGTGCCTGCGGTGCGTGAGGTGGAGCGCACCGCTGCAGAGCCCCGGCGTGGGAGAGGCAGCGGGATGGTGCACGGGTGACGCGGTACTTCCGGTGGTGCTGCCCCGGGGCGGTGGGGGAAGACGTCGGCCAACGCCCCGGGGAGGCTGTGGGGGCTGGAGCTGGAGCTAGAGCGTCCCGGTGAGGTGCTCGGGGCGGACCGGGATCCGGTTCAGCGCGATGCCCGTGGCCTGCCGGATCGCGGCGACGATCGAGGGGGTGGCCGAGACCGTGGGCGCCTCGCCGACCCCGCGCAGCCCGTACGGGGCGTTGGGGTCCGGGAGTTCCAGCACGTCCACCGGGATCGGCGGGACGTCCAGGATGGTCGGGATCAGGTAGTCGGTGAAGGAGGCGTTGCGGACCTTGCCGTCCTTGACGATGATCTCCTCCATCACCGCCAGGCCCAGCGCCTGGGTGCAGCCGCCCTGGATCTGGCCGACCACCGAGAGCGGGTTGAGCGCCTTGCCGACGTCCTGGGCCGCCGTCAGCTCGACCACCTTGACCAGGCCCAGCTCGACGTCCACGTCGACCACCGCGCGGTTGGCGCAGAAGGTGTACTGGACGTGGCCGAAGCCCTGCCCGGTCTCCTTGTCGAACGCCTCGGTCGGGCGGTGGTGGTGCTCACGGGTCAGGTCGATCACCTCGTCGCCGAGCAGGTCGACCATCGAGACCAGCACACCGCCGGCCGCCGAGACCACCTTGCCGCCGACCAGGTCCAGGTCGCCCTGCTGCCAGCCGTAGCGCTTGCGGCCCTTGTCGATCAGCGCCGCCTTGACCGCCTCGGCGGCGTACTTGACCGCGCCGCCGGTCATGTAGGTCTGCCGTGAGGCGGAGGTGGAACCGGCCGAGCCGACCTCGGTGTTGGCCGGGTGGATGGTGACCTGCTCGACGCCCAGCTCGGTGCGGGCGATCTGCGCGTGCACCGTGATGCCGCCCTGGCCGACCTCGGCCATCGCGGTGTGCACCATGGCGACCGGCTCGCCGCCGATCACCTCCAGGCGCACCCGGGCGGTGGAGTAGTCGTCGAAACCCTCGGAGAAGCCGACGTTCTTGATGCCGACCGAGTAGCCGATGCCGCGCACGATGCCCTCGCCGTGCGAGGTGTTCGACAACGCGCCGGGCAGCTCGCGGATGTCCAGGTTGGCCAGGTCCAGCGGCGGCGGCAGCGGCATGTCCTTGACCCGCTGCAGCAGTTCGGCGACCGGGGCCGGCGCGTCGATCAGCTGCCCGGTGGGCATCCGGTCGCCCTGCGACATCGCGTTCAACTGGCGCAGTTCGACCGGGTCCATGCCCAACTCGGCGGCCAGCTTGTCCATCTGCGACTCGTAGCCGAAGCAGGCCTGCACCGCGCCGAAGCCGCGCATCGCGCCGCAGGACGGGTTGTTGGTGTAGAGGGCGACCGCCTCCATCCGCACGTTCGGGATGTTGTACGGGCCGTTGCCGAGCGAGGCCGCGTTGCCGACCACCGCGGGGGAGGCGGAGGCGTAGGCGCCGCCGTCCAGCACCAGGCGCACGTCGGCGTAGACCAACTTGCCGTCCCTGGTGGCGCCGTGCTCGTAGCTCATCCTCGCCGGGTGGCGGTGCACATGGCCGAAGAAGGACTCGTCGCGGGAGTAGACGATCTTGACCGGTTTGCCGGTGCGCTGGGCCAGCAGCGAGGCGTGCAGCTGCATCGACAGGTCCTCGCGACCGCCGAAGGCACCGCCGACGCCCGCCAGCGTGAGCCGGACCTTGTCCTCCGGCAGACCGAGCACCGGCGCCATCTGCTGGCGGTCCACGTGCAGCCACTGGGTGGCCACGTACAGGTCGATGCCGCCGTCCTCGGCGGGCACCGCGAGGCCGGACTCCGGGCCCAGGAAGGCCTGGTCCTGCATGCCGACCTCGTAGACGCCCTTGACCACCACCTCGGCCAGCGCCTTCACCTCGTCGGTCACACCCCGGCCGTGGACCAGCTTCTGGCTGTGGCAGATGTTGCCCGAGGCGTGCGAGCGGTACTCGTGCGGCTCGTGCACGTAGCCGTGCGTCCCGGGGTCGAGCGCCTGCTCCTCGGTGGTGATCGGGGTGAGCACCTCGTACTCGACCTTGATCTTCTTCACCGCGCGGCGGGCGGTCTCCGGGTGGTCGGCCGCGACCAGCGCGATCGCCTCACCGTGGTAGCGGACCTTGTCGATCGCCAGCGCCGGCTGGTCCTGGATCTCCAGGCCGTAGTACTTGGAGCCAGGGATGTCCTCGTGGGTCAGCACCGCGTAGACGCCCGGCGTCTTCAGCGCCTCGGAGATGTCCACGCTCAGGATGTTGGCGCGCGGGTGCGGCGAGCGCAGCGCCATGCCCCAGAGCATGTCCTCGTGCCACAGGTCCGAGGAGTAGGCGAACTCGCCCTTGACCTTCAGCGTGCCGTCCGGGCGCAGCGGCGAGCCGCCGATGCCGTGCTTGCTGCCGGTGGTGATGTCCTGCAGGTTCTTCTGGCCCTGGATGGTCCGAGCGCTCATTCCGCGGCCCCCGCCTTCTGGCACGTGCGGGCGGACGCCAGCCGCACCGCGTCCATGATCTTCTCGTAGCCGGTGCAGCGGCACAGGTTGCCGCTGAGCGCCTCGCGGATGTCGGTGTCGCTGGGCTGCGGCAGGCGGTCCAGCAGCGCGTCGGTCTGCACCAGCAGCCCCGGCGTGCAGAAGCCGCACTGCACGGCGCCGGCGTCGATGAACGCCTGCTGGACCAGGCCCAGCTCGCCGCTCTCCTCGGTCAGACCCTCGACGGTGCGCACCTCGCGGTCCTGCACCTGGCCGGCCGCGACCAGACAGGAGCAGACCGGCGTGCCGTCCAGGTAGACCGTGCAGGAGCCGCACTCACCCTGCTCGCAGGCGTTCTTGGAGCCCGGCAGGCCGACCCGCTCGCGCAGCACGTAGAGCAGGCTCTCGCCCTCCCACACGTCGTCCGCCTCGACCGGCTTCCCGTTGGCGGTGAATGTGACCCTCATGCCGCGCTCCTGATCTGCTTGCCGTAGTCGTTCCAGGTCCAGGTGAGGGTGCGGCGGGCCATCACGGCCAGCGAGTGCCGCCGGTACTCGGCGGTGCCGCGCACGTCGTCGATCGGCGAGGCCGCGGCCCGCACCAGCTCGCCGAAGCGCTGGATCACCTCGGTGCCCAGCAGCTCACCGGACTCCCACAGCCCGCGCTCAGCCAGCACGCCCTGCAGGTACTCCTCCGCCTCGACGGCGCGGCGCGGCGTGGGGGCAGCCGAGCCGATACCGGTACCGACGGTGTGGTTCTCGGGGTGCAGCGCGAAGCCGAACGCGCAGACCGCGATCACCATCGCGTTGCGGGTGCCGATCTTCGAGAACTGCTGCGGGCCGTCCGCCACCGGGATGAAGACCGAGCGGATCAGCTCGTCCCGCTCCAGGCTGTTGCGCTTCACCCCGAGGTAGAACTCGTCGATCGGGATCAGCCGGGTGCCGCGCACCGAGCAGGCCTCCACGAACACGTCGCGGCCGGCCGCCAGCAGCGCCGGATGGGCGTCACCGGCGGGCGAGGCGCCGCCCAGGTTCCCGCCGACCCCGCCCCGGTTGCGGATCTGCGGTGAGCCGACCGTGTGCGCCGCACGCGCCAGCCCCGGCAGGGGCTCGGACAGCTCGTCGATGATCCGGGCGTACGGGACCGCGGCCCCGAGTCTCACCACACCGTCGGTGATCGACCACTCGGTCAGCTCGGTGATGCGGTTCAGGTCGAGCAGTGCGGATGGCCGGTGGACGTCGAAGTTCATCTCGACCATCACATCCGTGCCACCCGAGATCGGTAGCGCGGTCGGGTGCTCAGCCTTCGCCGCGAGAGCCTCGTCCCAGGTAGCGGGCCGCAGGAACTCCATGCGGGTGTCTCCTCAAGTCGTCGCCGATCGAACCGATGGGCACTGTGCCCGGAATCCACGAACGCATCGCCCGGTTGGGGGCGCCGGCACGGGATTCTCCGACCTCCGGTGCTCGGACTCGTTGCCGCAGCGTTGCCGGGGTGTCGAGTCCTGGTCACCGGGGCGTGTCCGGCGGCGTGTCAGCCAGTGAACCGCCGTGACGGGGCCCACTGGCAGTCACCGATGGCATGAAGCCCGCGTGTCGAGGCCGCCCGGCATCCTGTACGTTCCTCTAAGGACGATGAAACCGCTGCTGAGCGGTCCACCAGCGGCCGCTTACGACCGTGATCCGGCCGTGACGACGAAGCGACGGGCCCGTGACCGGGACGGGCGCTGATACGGAACACCGAAGGCCCGGGAGTCGGGCACACTGTCACCTCCGACCTGCGCGGATCCGCCCCCGGACGGTTCCCTGCCCGCCCGTTTCGGTTCCGGCTCCCGGTTCTGGCTCTGGGTCCTGACTTTCGGTTCTGACGAAGGAGTCCGCGGATGCGTGTCCGTGACCTGCTCGCCCCCGGTGCCCCGCGGCTTCGGCTGCTCGCGGCCGAGGACGAGCTCGACCGACAGGTCAGCGGTGTGATGACCACGGACCTGTACGATCCGGGCCGCTACCTGCACGGCGGCGAGCTGGTGCTCACCGGCATGCTCTGGCGCACCGGACCGGAGGATTCCGAGCGCTTCGTGCGCACCCTGGCGGCCGGCGGCGCGGTCGCGCTGGCGGCCGGCGAGGCCGAGGTCGGCCCGATCCCCGAGGACCTGATCGAGGCCTGCCGCCGGCACCGGATGCCACTGCTCGCGGTGCCCGACGACATCGCCTTCTCGACCCTGACCGAGTTCATCGGCCGCCAGGTCTCCGCCGACCGGGCGGCGGACCTCGCCGCGCTGGTCGACCGGCACCGGCTGCTGGTCTCGGCGGCCGGCGGCGGCGGGCTGGACGCGGTGCTCGACCTGCTCGGCGGCGACCTCGACCTGGACTGCTGGGTGCTCACCCCCACCGGGCGGGTGGTCGCCGGGCCCGCCGAGCACCTGAGCGCCGAGGACCGCGACCAGCTGGTCCGGGCCCACCTGGCCGCCCAACGCCAGCGCCGCCGCCCCCCGCACCGGGCGCGCCTGGTCTCCGGCTCCTACTCGCTGCTGCCCGCGGCCGCGGACCCGGGCGAGGAGGCGCCGCTGGCCGACTGGGTGCTCGCCATCGCCGGTGACGTCACCGAGTGGACCACCAAGCGCCAGCAGCTCGCCGAGAACCTGGCCAGGCTGGTCGCCGCCGAGCGCAACCGGCGCGACGAGGGCCGCCGGCTGCGGCGCCGGCTGGCCGACGAGGTGCTGACGCTGCTGCGGCGCGACGCCGACCCGGCCGAGATCAGCCGCGCCCTCTACGCCTCCACGGCGATGGCGGTCCGCTACGAGGGCGCGGCACCCGACTCGCAGTCGCCGCAGGGCTCCTGGCTGGTGGTCAGCGCCGAGGGAACGGGCCTGCCCGACGGGGTGGTGCGGTCGATCCTGGAGGAAGCTCTCACCGACGCCTCGGAGCGCGCGCTGGTGGCCGGCACCGGCGCCGGGGCGGTGGTCGTGCTGCCCGCGCCGGCCGCCGCCGTGCCCGCCGACGCGCTGCGCGAGCTGCTCGCGCCGCTGGAGGCGGGCCTGGGCTCGGAGGGGCGGATCACCGTCGGCGTCTCGGCGCCCGCGCTGGAGGCGGGCGGTCTGCGCGGCGCCCTGGAGGAGGCCCGGCACGCCCGCCGGATCGCCGCCGCCCGGGTCGGCCGGGTCTGCGTGGCCGGCCCCGAGGAGCTGGCCTCGCACGTGCTGCTGCTCGCCGCGGTCCCCGACGAGGTGCGCCGGGCCTTCCGCGGTCGGCTGCTCGACAAGGTGATCGGCTACGACATCGAGCACCAGGCCGACCTGGTCCGCACCCTGGAGGCCTTCCTGCGCTCCGACGGCTCCTGGACCCGCTGCGCCGCCCAGTTGCACGTGCACGTGAACACGCTGCGCTACCGGATCGGGCGGATCGAGGAGCTGACCGGCCGTGACCTGTCCCGGCTGGAGGACCGGGTGGACTTCTACCTGGCCCTGGAGCTGGCCTGACGCCCGGTCAGACCAGCTCCAAGGCACGGGTCGGCAGCGTCAGGCGGCGGGCTTGGGCGCCGGGATGATCGTGCTCAGCCACTTGAAGACGTCGGGCACCATCGGCCGCCAGAGCGAGGGGGAGTGCGACCCGGTGGTCAGCACCACCTGCACCGTGGTCGGGGACTTGGCGGCCGCGGCCAGCGCCTGGCCGTCCTCGTAGCCGTCGCCCTTGTCACCGCTCTGGTAGAGCGCGAGCTTCGGCGCGCTGGGCTCGTGCTTCAGGATGTAGAGCGGGTTGGAGGTCTCCTTCAGGGGGCCCTTCGCGGTGAGCGAGGAGGACAGCGCACCGGGGTCGTTGTAGCCCGAAAGGCTGATCGCGGCACGGTAGCGATCGGGGTGCAGCAGCGCCATCCGGTCCGCGCAGTGCGCCCCGGCCGAGTAGCCGGCCGCCGCCCAGCTGTTCGACGAGGGGTCGGCCCGGAAGTTGTCCAGGATCATCTGCGGCACGTCGGTGGAGAGCCAGGTGTCGGCGTTGACCTTGCCCGGCACGTTGGCGCAGCCGGTGTCGACCGTGGTGCTGATCAGCTGGGTCCGCGGCGAGACCAGGATGAACGGCGTGACCTGGCCCGACTCCATCAGCGGCTTGAGCTGCTCGGAGACCTTCAGCGAACCGAACCAGGTCTTCGAGGAGCCCGGGAAGCCGGGGAACAGCTCGACCACCGGGAACTTGGTGTTCTTGTACGCCGGGTCGTTGTACTGCGGCGGCAGCCAGACGTTGACCTCGCCGTCCACCCCGGAGACCTGCCCCTTGAGGTCGGTGGTCTGCACGTCGCTCGGCACCAGCGGGTCGTTCACGCTCTTGAACTGCTGCAGCGCCTTCGCACTGGCCGGCTTGCTGTCGTTGCCCGGCTGCCCGGCCACCCCGCCGTCGGCCGAGGCCGGGATGTTCGGCACCGACTGCACGTGGCTGTCGGAACCCAGCAGGTCGCCCCAGCTGCCGTAGATCAGGTTGGCGTTGTTCACCATCACGAAGACCATGACCACGGCTGTCGCCTGGCAGAAGAGCAGCATGATCAGCCGCACCAGGGCCCGCAGCGGCTTCGGCCCCCGGACCCGGCCCCAGAGCAGCATGGCGACCGCGATGGAGACCGGGACCAGGATGATCGTGAGAATCAGGAACGGCTGACCTGTCAGTTGCATGAATGTGTCTCGTATCCGGTTTGCTGGCTTGCCCGGACCCCGCTTGCCCGGTGCGTAACGACAATGAAGAACGACGGCATGAACACGTTCCCGGGTTCCGCCGATGCTCAGGGAAACCTGAGAGGAAGATCACCCGCAGCTGGGAGCTTGCTGAGTGTCCGCACCCTAGTGTGTCACCTGCTCGGGGGTGCCCCCGAGCACCTGCCGGAACGATCAGTGCGGCGTATCGTTCCCGTCGTGACCCAGCCCAACAGCCGCACCGGCCAACCCGTCCTGCCCGCACTCCTGGGCCTCGGCCAGCGGGGCCTCGGTCAGCGCGGCCTGGCCCCGCGCGGGGTCGACCGGTACGGCGCGGACCGGCGCCGGCGCACCCTGCCGGCCGGCGTGCTGCGGCTGCCGACGATCGGGATCGACATCGGCGGTACCAAGGTGGTCGCCGGCGTGGTGAACGGCGAGGGCCGGATCGTCGAGCAGCTGCGCACCGAGACCCCGCACAAGAGCAAGAGCCCCAAGGTGGTCGAGGACGTCATCGTCGAGCTGGTGCTGGAACTGGCCGACCGGCACGACGTGCACGCGGTGGGCATCGGCGCGGCCGGCTGGGTGGACGCCGACCGCTCCCGGGTGCTCTTCGCCCCGCACCTGAACTGGCGCGACGAGCCGCTGCGCGAGGCGCTGAGCGACCGGCTGAAGTTCCCGGTGGTGGTCGAGAACGACGCCAACGCCGCCGCCTGGGCCGAGTGGCGGTTCGGCGCGGGGCGGGGCGAGGACCTGCTGGTGATGATCACCCTGGGGACCGGGATCGGCGGCGCGGTGGTGCGCCACGGCTATGTGGACCGCGGCCGCTACGGGCTGGCCGGTGAGTTCGGCCACATGCAGGTGGTCCCCGGCGGGCACCGCTGCCCGTGCGGCAACCGCGGCTGCTGGGAGCAGTACTCCTCCGGCAACGCGCTGGTCCGCGAGGCGCGCGAGCTGGCCGTCGCCGAGTCGCCGGTGGCCCAGCCGCTGCTGGCCCGGGCCGGCGGCGAGGTGGCGGCGATCACCGGGCCGCTGGTCACCGAGGCCGCGCAGGCCGGCGACCCGATGGCGACCGAGCTGCTGCACGACATCGGCACCTGGCTGGGCGTGGGCCTGGCCAACCTGGCCGCCGCGCTCGACCCCGGGCGCTTCGTGGTCGGCGGCGGCGTCTCGGCAGCCGGCGACCTGCTGCTCGCCCCGGCGCAGGACGCCTTCCGGCGCACCCTCACCGGGCGCGGCTTCCGTCCCGAGGCGCAGATCGTGCCGGCCGCCCTGGGCAACGAGGCGGGCCTGATCGGCGCCGCCGACCTGGCCCGCGCGGTGGCCCGGCGCTTTCGCACCGTCAAGCGCAGCCGCGTCGAGCGCTGACGGCAGAGCCGCTCGCGCCCCTCAGACCTGCTCGCGCTCCTGCTCCGGGTCCGGCGCGGGCTGCGGCAGCTCGACCCGGTCGCGGTAGAACCAGCGGCTCAGCGCCGCCCGCAGCCGCTGCGCCCGTGAGCCGTTCGCGGCGGTGAGCGGTTGCGGACGGTCGTAGCGCGTCAGCACGTAGCGCCGCACCACCGGCAGCGGCTCCCGCTCACCCTGGTAGCCGCCCTCGACCGACTGGCGGACCCAGCCGGTGGGCGTCGAGCCGGCGGTGAAGCGGTCGCGGTCCCGCGCCTGCAGCGCCAGGCAGATCCGGCGGGTGAGCCAGAAGGCCAGCGCCGGGGCGACGAAGAGGGCCACCCGCAGGGTCCAGTCCAGCTGGTTCACCGAGAGGCCGAAGACCAGCGCCAGCACGTCCTGCCCGCCCGCCATCAGCAGCACCGCGTAGGCCGTCACCCCCGCCACGCCGATCGCGGTGCGCACCGGGCGGTCGCGCGGCCGGTCGCACAGGTGCCGCTCGGAGTGGTCGCCGGTGATCCACTGCTCCAGGAACGGGTAGGCGTAGAGCGCGGCGAACAGCACCATCGGGAAGAGCACCGCCGGGACCAGCGGGTTCCAGGCGATGGTGTGGCCCCACAGCCGGGTCTCGGTGCCCGGCATCAGCCGCAGGGCGCCTTCGAGGAAGCCCATGTACCAGTCCGGCTGGGCGTCGGTGGAGGCCTGGTCCGCCCGGTAGGGGCCGTACTTCCAGATCGGGTTGATCTGGGCGAGGCCCGCCAGCAGCGCGATCAGGCCGAAGACCATCCCCGCCAGGCCCGCCGTCTTGGTGATGAAGTGCGGGAACTGCGGCCGGCCGACCACGTTGCGCTGGGTGCGCCCGGGCCCGGCCCACTGGGTGTGCTTCAGGTAGTAGACCAGGATCAGATGGGCCGTCACCAGGCCCACCAGCAGGCCGGGCAGCAGCAGGATGTGGGTGGCGTACAGGCGCGGGATGATCGCGGTGCCCGGCCACTGGCCGTCGAAGGCGAAGAAGCTGAGGTAGCTGCCGACCAGCGGGACCGACAGCATGAACCCCTGGGCGGTGCGCAGCCCGGTGCCGGAGAGCAGGTCGTCGGGCAGCGAGTAGCCGGCGAAGCCCTCCACCAGGGCCAGTTGGAAGAGGGTCAGGCCGATCAGCCAGTTCACCTCGCGCGGGCGGCGGAAGGCGCCGGTGAAGAAGATCCGCAGCAGGTGCACGCCGATCGAGGAGACGAAGACCAGCGCCGCCCAGTGGTGGATCTGCCGGACCAGCAGTCCGCCGCGCACGTCGAAGCTGATCGCCAGCGTGCTGGCGTAGGCCTCGGTCATGGTCTGGCCCACCAGCGGCGCGTACGAGCCCGCGTAGACCACCTCGCTCATCGCCGGGTCGAAGAAGAAGGCCAGGTAGACGCCGGTGAGCAGGAGCAGGGTGAAGCTGTACAGGGCCAGCTCGCCGAGCAGGAAGGACCAGTGGTCGGGGAAGACCTTGCGTACCTGCCCCTTGGCGGCGTCCAGGAACGGCAGCCGGCCGTCCAGGGCGACCGCGGCCCGCTCCATCGCCGCTGCCCGCGAACGCCGCATCCGACCCGTCCCTCTCGTCCGCCGCCACTGTCGCCCCCGCACCGTCGCCCCCGTGCGGAACAGCCTTATCGCGGGCGCGCCGGGCCCGGCGCCGTACGGCCGCGCGCGGCGCCGGGGTTCACCCCCTCGCGCTAATCGGCCTCGTCGCCCGTCAGGCCGGCGCGGCCCGGAACCGTCAGTGGTGAGCGGTATCTTCGGGACGGGTGCCAGGGCCGGCATCCGTCCCCGTACCGCTGGAAGGCCTGGTCGTGACCGTCCGCATCGCCACCTGGAACATCAACTCCGTCACCGCGCGGCTGCCCAAGCTGCTGGAGTGGCTGGAGAGCGCCCAGCCCGACGTGCTCTGCCTTCAGGAGCTCAAGTGCGCCTCGGACGCCTTCCCGTACGAGGAGGTCCGCGCGCTCGGCTACGAGACCGAGGCCTACGGCACCGGCCGGTGGAACGGGGTGGCGATCCTCTCCCGGCTCGGCTTCGCCGACGTGGTGCGCGACCTGCCGGACCAGCCCGGCTACCTGGCCGACGACGCGATGCTGCCCGTCGTCGAGCCGCGCGCCATCGCCGCCACCTGCGGCCCGGTGCGGGTCTGGTCGGTCTACGTGCCCAACGGCCGCGAGGTCGGGCACGCCCACTTCCGCTACAAGCTCGACTGGCTGGCGGCGCTGCGCACCTCCGTGCTGGAGGACGCGGCCGGTGCGCGCCCGTTCGCCGTGCTCGGCGACTTCAACGTCGCGCCGACGGACGAGGACGTCTACGACGTGGCCGACTTCGTGGGCGCCACCCACGTCACCGAGGAGGAGCGGGCCGCGCTGGCCGCGCTGCGCTCGGCCGGCCTGGCGGACGTGCTGCCCCGCCCGCTCAAGTACGACCGCCCCTACACCTACTGGGACTACCGCCAGCTGGCCTTCCCGAAGAACCGCGGCATGCGGATCGACCTCGTCTACGGCAACGCGGCCTTCGAGAAGGCGGTCACCGACAGCTACGTGGACCGCGAGGCGCGCAAGGGCAAGGGCACCTCGGACCACGCGCCGGTGGTGGTGGACCTGGCGCTCTGAAGCGGCCCGCTACTCGCCCGCCGCCGCGTTCAGCGCGGCGGTGGCGAGCAGGTACTGGGCCAGCAGATAGGTCGACATGATCCAGAACTCGTGGCCCGGCAGCTGCTTCCAGCCGGCCAGCCGGGTCGCGATCAGCGTGTCGGAGAGCAGGAAGAGCGCACCGCCGAGTCCGCCGCGCCGGCCCAGTCCCGCCGAGGTCACGGCGGTGGTGGCGAGCAGCAGGCTGTAGCCGGCCACCGGCCCCTTCAACTCACCGAGTCCGGGCCAGAGCTGATGGATCATCACCGCCCAGGCCAGCGCGTACCCGGCCGCCACCAGCGCGGTGCGCCGACGGTCGGTCAGCGCGCCCTGCTTGGCGAACATCGTCACGTAGCAGATGTGGGCCGCCGCGAAGGAGCCCATGCCGGCCAGGAAGGCCCGCTCGTCGTCCACCTGGAGCAGCGCGTCGCCGGCCGCACTGGTGAGCAGCGCCGGGGTGAGCAGGCGCAGCGCGGGGCGCTCGGTGGCGGTGCTCGTGGCGCCCGCGATCCGGCCGGCGCTCGCGGCGCTGCGTACGTGCCCGGCCAGCAGCGGCATCAGGGCGGGTTTGGTGACCTGCTCGATCACCTTCGAGTCCGTCAGCAGCGAGCCCAGGTGCGTGGCGGCGGTTGCCGTGAAGGCGGTCAGCAGGCCGCGGGCCCGACGGGCGGTGGTGATCGTGTTCAGCATGTCCGGCACGATAGGCGACGGGGACGGGGGACCGGAAGGCCAGCCCCTTTTCCTCCTTTAGGCTGTCCCCGACACGGTGGGCAGCACGGCGGAGGGGTGCGTGAACGGGGGCGGAGCGCTGGGCGGCAAGCTGGCCGCGGTCGCCCTGGCCGCGGACGGCGAGGTGACGCTGACGCTGACCTCCTGGGACCCGTCGGCGGTGGTCCCGCCCGCGGAGCCCGCCACTGCTGACGGCACGACGGACGACACCGGGGCGGTCACCGCGCGCACCGTCGACCGGCTGCGCGAGCTCGCCGGCCGGTTCGCCGCGGCCACCGCGGACGAGGCGCACGACCTCTTCGCCGATGCCTTCGGCCTCTACGGCGCGCGGCACTTCGGCATCGCCCCCGAGCCGCACCGGGCCGACCTCGGCGAGGTCAGCTGGTGGCACGGGCCGACGGTCGGTCAGCGCTCGCTGCCCGGCGCGCGCCGCGCCCGGCGCGCCGCCCGCGCCGTCCGGGGCGCCGCCGCCTCCGCCGTCGCCGGGCGGCACCGCAAGCCGGAGCCGGCCGCCGCGACCGGTCCCGCCGCGCTCGCCGCCGAACGGCGCGCCGCCGCCCGGATGCTGCTCGCGCACCCGCTGGTCACCGCCACCGGCCCGCACGCGCAGGCCTTCCCGTTGATCTGCCGTCACGCCGACTGGCTCACCGGCCGGTTCGCCGAACTGCTCGGCTACCCGCTCACCGTCACCGGCACCTTCGCCCGGCTGACCAAGGCCGCGCTCGGCCCGACCGCGCCGCGCCGCCTCAGCGTGGCCGGCACCCCGTGCACCCCGGGGCAGTACGCGGCCCTGGCCGGGGCCCTGGCCACGCTGCTCACCGGGCCGATCCGCCGGCCCGGCACCGAACTGGCGGCCGAACTCACGGCCGAACTCACGGTGCGGCCGGCGGCCGAACCCGCTGACGAGGCCGAGTCGGCGGCGTCGGGGGAGCGGGCCGATGACACGGTCAGCGCGGTGCTCGAGGTACTGACGCGCTGGCAGGTGCTCACCGAGGAGGCCCCCGCCGGGGTGTTCGTGGTGGACCGGGAACTGCTCGGGGCCGTGCTGGCCGGTTGCTGCCCGGCCCGGCCGCAGGATCCACCGCCGCCGCGCACCACGATTCCGGTGGCGGTGCGGCGCCGGCTGGTCGAGACCCCGGTGGTGCTCTTCGAGGAGCTCACCGGGCTGGAGCGGGAGTGGCTCTGGGAGTCCCGCGCGCGGGAGGCGGGAGTGTTCGCGGACTTCCTCGGGCTCACCACCGAGATCCGCCGCGAGGGCATCGCGCTGCTCGACCCGGCCGGCGAGCTGACCGACCTGCGGCTGCCCGGCCCCGGCCCGCTCGCGCACGCGGCGCTGCTGCTGGTCGAACGGCTGGTCGACGAGCTCCGTCCGCTGCCCGCCGAGGAACCCGGCACGCGGGCCCAGCAGCCCACACCGCCCAGCGGCGTGCCGATCGCCGAGGCGCTGATAGACGGCATCCTCGGCGATCTGGCCGACCAGTACGACACCGACGACCGGGTCAGGGAACAGCACGTCGCCCACTGGCGCCGCGCCCACCTGGCCGACCGGGCCGCGTTCCGGCGCGAGGTGCTCGCCCTGCTGCACGCGATGCGGTTGATCGCCCCGAGCACGCCGGACGGCGGCTGCGGGACGGCCAGGGGCGGTTGGCGCCTGCTCGCCCCGGCGGCCCGCTACGCGGCGCCGCTCGAGCTGGGGGAGACCGGCGGCACCGGTCGGCACTCGCGGCGCTGACCGGGCGGGCGGCGGGGGGAAACGGCACTGACGGTCCGTCGGTCGACGAACCGTCAGGTCGGTGGAGGCCGGAGCGTCAGGTCAGTGGAGGCCGGCTTCCGCCGTGACACTGGTCCGGTGCTGGACGGTCTCCACCGTGGCGCCCACGCCGAGGCTGCCGAGCGCCACCGAGGCGGCCACGGCGGCACAGGCCAGGTAGCGGCGGTGTCGCTTGGGCAGCGGGAAGCGCGGCGCCTCCGCGGCGGGGTCCGCGAGGTCGAGCGTGCCCGGGGTTTCCGGGGTGAGGGGCTCCACCGGGCGGCGGAGCGGCGGGAGCGATTCGTCCATGATGGTCAGCATTCCAGTCAGGTGTTAAACGATGACTACACAGGGGTGAACTCCGTACCCGCGGGACACGGCGATTCGGAACGGCCCACGGGGGTCGCGACCTGGGCCGATCCGCTGCCCAGGTGCCTGGCCGAGGGTCCACCCGGGACCTAGCGTCCGGCTTGAGCGAGGCTTTGGCGCCCCTCAAGCGCTCGCCGTGGATCCGGGCTCAAGCGGTGCGCCGCCGCAGCATGGTGGGCACGGCGGCGGCCAGCAACTGCTGCGCCATGCCGTAGAAGAAGATCGGCAGCAGCACCGCCGGGTGGCCGCCGAACTGGCTGCCGGCCAGGGCCGCGGCCGCGCTGGTGTTGTTCATCCCGGTGGCCAGGGTCAGCGCCGCCGCTTCGCCGGGGCGGGGGTGCGCGCGCCGGGCCGCGAACCAGGCGCACCAGCCGACCGCGAAGGGTGCCGCGCAGACCGCCGCGCCGGCCACCAGCGCCAGCGTGACCAGGGCCGGGTCGGGCTTCACCGCGATCTCACCGAAGACACCGGCGGCGTTCAGCGCGGTCAGACCGAGCGCGTTCAGCAGGCCCAGCAGCCGCACCCAGGGCAACGCCCGGGCCCTGGGCCGCCCGCCGCGCGGCCGGCCGGTGATCCGACGGGCCGTCAGCCCGGCCAGACACGGCGCGGCCACCCACAGCAGCATGAACCGGCAGGTGCCGTCGGCGAGCGCGAGGCTGTTGAGCACCGCGCGCGGACCCGGCGTCTCCGGCTCCTCGGCCAGGGCCAGGCCGAGCGGCACGGTGAGCGGGCTGAGCAGCGTGGTGGCCAGCACCAGGCCCAGGCTCAGCGAGGCGTCGGCCGCCGCCTTGGCGCCCCAGGTCTGGGCGGCACCGGCCACCGGCATGGTGGCGGTCAGCGAGAGCCCGACCACCAGCCAGAGGGCCTGGTGCTGCTCCGGCCACCAGTCGGCGGCCCGCTCGGCGCCGAGCAGCACCACCATCCGCAGTACCAGCGCCACGCCGAGCCCGGCCATCAGCAGTCCGGGCCGCAGCAGCGCGCGGGCCAGGTCGGCCAGTCGCACCTCGAAGCCGCCGATGAACATCGCGGTCACCAGCATCAGCATCGGCGGTGTGATGCCCGGCAGCGGATGGCAGTGCCGCAGCAGCGCGACCGGGCCGTGCAGCACGCAGCCGGCCACGCAGGCCAGCACGGTGACCGGGGCGAGCCTGGCCCGCACGGCGCGGTCGGTGGCGGCTCCGCGCCGCCCGTAGGGGAGCAGCAGGGGGCGCGGGGCGGTGACGTCGACCGGCGGGACGGACATGGCTGAGGGGCCTTCGGCTGGACAGAAAAGCGTCTGCCAGCATGCCACGGATCTGACGTTGCGTGATATCTGAATGACGCTGCGTCATGGTCTGCGAGGCGCTGCCGTCCAGCGCTGCCAACGGAATCGGTGGCCGGGCGGGGCGCCGCCCTTTCACCCGGACGGTGGAGTCTCGCCGTTCGCCGCCACCGGCGCCGGTGCGCCGCCCGACGGGGGTGCCGCGTCGCCGACCGCCACCCGCACCGCCTCCCGCAGCCCGTGCGCGGAGTGGAAGCGCGGCGGCCCGGCGGCCGGGTCGGTCCGCAGCTCCTTGACCAGCGCCACGCAGAGTCCGAGCATCACCACCACGAACGGCAGCGCGACCAGGATGGTGGCGAAAGCCACCCCCGGGCCCGACGCGCCGTCAGGCGGACGGGTGCCGGGACGGGCGCCGCTCGCGCAGCAGGGTCTCCTGCACCGCCGAGGCGACCAGCTGTCCGTCCCGGCTGTAGAACTCGCCGAGCGACAGCCCCCGCCCGTCCGAGACCGACGGGCTGCGCTGGGCGAACAGCAGCCACTCGTCCGCCCGGAACGGCCGGTGGAACCACATCGCGTGGTCCAGCGAGGCCATGGTGAGCAGCGGCGGTTCGCTGCGCTGGAACCGGTGCGGCTGCAGGTGCAGCGCGCTGGTGGCGGCCAGCGTCAGGTCGGAGAGGTAGGTCAGGGCGCAGACGTGCAGCAGGCCGTCGTCGGGCAGCGGCGAGCCGGTGCGCAGCCAGACGAACTGCTGCGGCACTCCCTCGACCTCGGGCGGCAGGCCGGGGGCGTCCGGCGGGATGAAGCGGATGTCCAGCGAGTGGAAGCCGGCCGCCCGGTCGAAGTCCTCCGGTGCGGCCCGGGCCCACTCCGGCAGCGGGTCGGGCAGGTCCTCCGGGGCCGGCACCGGCGGCATGGTGCGCTGGCGCTCGCCCGACTCCTCGGCCCGCTTGACCGAGGCCGACAGGGTGAAGATCGCCTCACCGCGCTGAACCGCCGTCACCCGCCGGGTGGCGTAGGAGAGTCCGTCCCGGATCCGCTCCACCTGGTAGATGATCGGTCTGGTCGGGTCGCCGGGCCGCAGGAAGTAGCCGTGCAGCGAGTGCACCGCGCGGCCGGCGGGCAGCGTGCGGCCGCTCGCGATCAGCGCCTGGGCCGCCACCTGGCCGCCGAAGGCCCGCAGCGGGGCGCCGGCGTGGCACCGGCCCCGGTACAGGTTCTCGTCGAGCTCCTCGACCCGCAGCAGGTCGAGGAAGGAGCGGACCCCGGCGTCGGCCGGCTGCTCGCCGGCCTGCTCCGGCTGGTCCGTCCGGTGGTCCCGTGTCGGTGCGTCTGCCATCCGCTCATGGTGGCAGAACGCGCCCCGGGGCACTGTGAACGGGGTTACCCGCCGTACCTCCCGAGAGGTCCCCGTGCTGCACCTGCGCCTGATCGTCCCCACCGGCCTGCGCCGCGCCGTGCTCGACGTACTGGACGACAGCGTCGGCGTCACCCACGTCGCCCGGCTGCCCGACGCGGCGCTGCGGCCGCCCGGCGACCTGGTCCTGTGCGACGTGGCCCGGGAGGCGGCCGACGAGCTGCTCGGCCGGCTGCGCGCCACCGGGCTGGCCGAGCACGGCGCGATCGACGTGGCGCCGCTGGAGCTGACCATCTCGGCGGCGGCCCGGCAGGCCGAGCTGGCGGCCCCGGGGGAGAGCTCGGACGCGGTGGTCTGGGAGTCGGTCACCGAGATCACCAACGAGGAGTCCGCCCTCTCCTACACCTACCTCGCCTTCATCGTCACCGCGACCATGCTCGCCGCCTGCGGGGTGGTGCTGGACAGCTCGGTGCTGGTGGTCGGGGCGATGGTGGTGGGGCCCGAGTTCGGCCCGCTGGCCGGCCTGTGCGTGGCGATCGTCCAGCGCCGCGGCCGGCCCGCGCTGCGGTCGCTGGACGCGCTGATCGGCGGCTTCGTGCTGGCGATCGCGCTGACCATCCTGTTCGCGCTGATGATGGACGGCCTGGGCCTGTTCACCGAGGCGGAGTTCGCCGCCCAGCGGCCGAACACCGCCTTCATCTGGCAGCCGGACGCGCTCTCCTTCGTGGTGGCGTTCCTGGCGGGCATCGCCGGGCTGCTCTCACTCACCTCCGCCAAGTTCGGCGCGCTGGTGGGGGTGGCGATCTCGGTGACCACGGTGCCGGCGGCGGCCAACGCGGCGGTGGCGCTGGCCTACGGCAGGTTCGCGCAGGCCCGCGGGTCGAGCCTGCAGCTGCTGATCAACCTGCTGGGCATCGTGCTCGCCGGGGTGCTGACGCTGCTGGTGCAGCGGGCGGCGTGGCGGCCGGCGCGCCGCCGCCGCGCCGCCGCGCGGGCCGACTGACCGTCAGGCCGGCACCTCGTCCTCGTGGGTCGGGACGGGCTCGGCCGCCGGGGTCTGCGCGAGTTCCTCGACCGGCTCGGGCAGGGCCGCCACCGCCCGCCACCACAGGCGCGGGGCCGGCGGCTCGGCGGGCTCGAAGGGCGCGCCGGGCAGCGGCACCGCCACCGTGGCGCCGAGCTCGGCGGCGGCGGCCAGGGTGCGCTCGGCGGGCTCCTCCCAGGGGTGCGGTGCCAGGTTGAAGGTGGCCCAGTGGATCGGCAGCAGCACCCCGCCGCGCACGTCCAGGTGGGCCCGCACCCCCTCCTCGGGGGTCATGTGCACCTCGGGCCAGAACCTGCTGTAGGCGCCGACCTGGGTCATCGTCGCGTCGAACGGGCCGAGCAGCTCGCCGATCCGCTCGAAGCCGGGGAAGTAGCCGGTGTCCCCGCTGTGGAAGACCCGGTGCCCGGGGCCGGCCACCGCCCAGGAGGCCCAGAGCATCATCGGGTCGGTGCGCGGGCCGCGGCTGCAGTAGTGCCGGGCCGGGGTGGCGGTCAGCGTCAGCCCGGCCAGCTCGGCCGACTCCCACCAGTCCAGCTCGGTGATCCGCTCGGCCGGCACGCCCCAGTGCTCCAGGTGCGCGCCCACCCCGAGCGGGGCGGCGAACCGGGCGCCGGAGCCGATCAGTGACCGGATCGTCGTCATGTCCAGGTGGTCGTAGTGGTCGTGGGAGATCACCACCACATCCACCGGGCCCAGGTCGGCCAGCCGGATCGGCACCGGGTGCAGCCGCTTGGGACCGATCCCGGGGAACGGCGAGCAGCGCACCCCCCAGACCGGGTCGAAGAGCACCCGGCGGCCGTCCAGCTCCACCAGCACGGTGGCGTGGCCCAGCCAGGTCAGCCGCAGGCCCGAGGCGGGCGGGGTGGCGAGCTCGGCCGCGTTCAGCCGGTGCACCGGGATCGGGCGGGCGGGCACCCGGCGGGCCTTGTCGGCGGCGAGCTGGGCGCGGGTGATCTCCAGCGGGGAGCGCTCGTAGACCAGCCGCCGGGTCGGCACCGGGTTGCGGAAGGCGCCGTCCGTGAAGTTGGGGCTGCGCAGGATCCGCTCCAGGCGGGCGCCGGCGGGGTAGGCGCCGAAGGCGTCCGTCCGGATCCGTCGCCAGCCGGCGGCCGTCAGACCACGAAGGTCGGTGAGTCGGGACGTGCTGGGGGCGGGGCCGGGCACGGCACCTCCTAGGAGCGGGACGTCAACGGCGCCGCTGTGCCGGCGGCACCACGTCGGGCGGGCACCGGTGTGGCGTGGTGCCCGCCCGATACGATCAACACCTCATCGGGAGACTACCGGGCGCGCGGTGGGCGAGCGCGGTGGATCGCTTGAACGGCCCGCCGTTCGGGGCCGGTCGACAGTACGTCAGGTCGCCCCGGGGCCGGCGGCGGCAGTGTCAGAGGTAGAAGCGGGTGATCGCCTCCGCGACGCAGTGCGGCTTGGCGCTCGCCTCGCTGGCGATGGTGAACCGCACCACGGCCTGCTGCCCGCCGGTCACCTCGGTCACCGAGAGCAGCTCGGCGGTGGCCCGGATCGGCGTGCCGACCGGCAGCGGGGCGGGGAACCGCACCTTGTCCGAGCCGTAGTTGATGGCCATCTTGATCCCCTCCACGCCGTAGCACTCCTTGGCCAGCAGCGGGATCAGCGAGAGGGTCAGGTAGCCGTGCGCGATCGGCCCGCCGAACGGGCCCGTCTTGGCGCGCTCGGGGTCGACGTGGATCCACTGGTGGTCGCCGGTCGCCTCGGCGAACAGGTTGACCTGCTCCTGCGTGACGGTGTGCCAGGCGCTGCGGCCGAGCTCGGTGCCGACCGCCGCGGTCAGCTCGTCGAGGGTGGCGAAGATCGTCATGCTGCGCTCCTGAGGTTGGTCGGGGGCTCGGGCGGGCCGTGGCCCTGGGGCCCGGCCGCCCCCGGGAGCGTAGTCCTACCGGCCGGTCACCCGGCGTCGGGGTGGTGGTGCCCGGGCGGCGCGCTGTGCGCGTAGTGCGGCTGGCCGCCGGGCGGCGACAGGCGGCGACCGGAGACCAGCTCGGCGCTGAGCAGCACGAACATCGGCTCCTGGTCGGTCACCCAGAGTCGCGGGCCGTCGCGCAGCAGCGCGGCCCTGCGCTCGGCGTCGCGGACCAGCTCGACGGGCCCGTGCACCACCACGCTCCAGCCGGTCCGGCCCTGCGCGTCGAGGTGATCGGCCTGGAAGGCGGCCACCGTGCCGTCCAGGGCGCGGGCCAGGCTGCTGACGGGCAGCATCGCGAGCGCCAGCCGGCCGTCGGCGGCCAGCGTGAAGGGGACCGGGAGGACTCTCAGCAGCGCGTGCTCGGTGTACACCACGCGTCCGATGGGCACGGTGCTGAGCAGCCGCAGGCATTCTGCCTCGCTGAGATCCTCGATACGGTCGACCAGGTCCATACACCCGATGGTGCGCCCGTCGCGGGCCGGCCAGTAGGGCCCATGGTCCCGGAGCCGGCAGGAGAGCCCCCCCTGGAGACCAGGGGGCGGCTGGCTGTACCTCGCGGTGGACGGGTGCGGCAGAGTGGCGACCAACGGGGACGAGTACGGCGAAGAGGGGTGCGGGCAGTGACGGGTGTGGGCGTGGGTGTCACAGGGAGGGAAGCGGCCGCGACCGGGCCGGTCGGTGGAGTCGACCTGGTGGTGATCGGTGCGAACGGCGGACCGGAGCGCAGCTACGGCGGTTCCGCCCAGGCCGCGTACGGGGCGCAGGTGCTGGCCCAGGCGCTGCCGCCGGTCTGCTTCGACACCGGCAACCGGGGCTGCCGGGTGACCGTGGTGCCGCCGGAGGCCGATGCGAACGCCATGCTGACCGCGCTGCGCGAGGCGGCCCGGCAGGAGAGCCGCTGGCTGGTGGTCTGCCTGCTCGGGCAGCTGGTCGTCGATCCGCGCGGCCGGCGGCTGGCGTTGGTCACCGGCGGCAGCACCCCGGAGAACGCCTACCGGCGCGGGCTGGCCTGGGACTGGGTGGTGAGCTGCATGGTGCACGGCGCACAGGAGGAGGTCCTGCTGCTGGTCGACGCCGTGGCCGCGCCGGAGACCTGGGCCGCGATCGGGGGCCTGGACGGCGAGCAGGGGGTGGCCGAGCTGCTGGTCCACTCCCGGGTGCCGCTCTGGGGGCGGATCGGGCTCTACCCCGGCGGCAGGCGGGGGCGCTCGGCGGTGCTGCCGGGTGGTGAGGGGTCGTTCAGCTGGGCGCTCGGACGGGTCCTGGAGCGCGGGGTGCCGGCTGCGCCCCCCGCGCTCGCGCCCGCTGAGCTGCAGCCCGCCGTGGCGGCCGAGCTGGCCTGGGGTGAGTTGGCGTCAGGCGTGGAAGCACGGCTGCTCGTCCCTCCTTCGGGTGGCCGGTTGTTGCTGCGGAATCGGGCCGCCGTGCGCGGTGCGCTGGCCGGATTGTCGGTTTCCGAAGAACTGTTGGCTGTTCTGTGGCGAGAAAGTGCCCCAACGGATCCGCCTTCCGCGTAAGGTCAGGGGCCCGAGGTGTTGCCGTATGCGGTTGGGTTGGCGAAGAATCGTGCCCCACACCGCACTTCGGCAACCGGTAGGTGTTTTCTGCCAACTTCGGGGCCGGGTCGGATGGTCGCGACTAGGTGGGGCTATGCGCCGTTGCAAGGCTTTCTTACGCCCACGGGCGGTCGGGGTCGGTGCGTCGGTACTGCTCACGCTTTTCGCGGCGGGCTGTGCGGGGAGTTCACCGGGGGTGGCGCAGCGGCTTTCAACTGCTGCGCCTGGCGGGGCGGATGGGATCAGCGCGGGATTGCTGCCGAGCGCGGGGGTGAGCACCGCTCCGGCCGGGGGTTCCGATGGTTCGGCGGGCACCGCTTCGACGGCGGGTCCGGCGCCCACCACGGGGGCGCCGGGGGCGGTCGGCCGGGTGGTGCTGAGGACCTATCAGGACTGGTGGGCGGCCCAGGTGTCGGCCTACTCGGGAGCTGATCCCAACGGTGCTCAGGTCAGGGCCTATTCCAACGGAACCGCGTTGGGGAACGTCCTGCTGAGTCTCCATTCGCTGCGCGAAGCCAAGTTGGTGATGACCGGCAAGCCGGTGCTTTCCCCGGTGGTGCAGAGCCTCGAGCTGAACGGCTCGTCGCAGAGCGCGGTGATCGAGGACTGCGTGGACGTCTCCGGCTGGCACCAGAGTGATCCGAGTGACGGGTCGCTGAAGGACCCGCCGCAGCGGCTCACCCGATATCCGGCGCAGGCGGTGCTGCGGCTGGACGGCAGTATCTGGATGGTGTTCGAGTTCAATCGCGAGGCAGGCCGGACATGCTGAGCACAATGCGTCGATTCCTTGGTCAACTCCTGTTGCTGACCGGCCTGGTGGCGGCGGTGACGATCCCCGCCCAGGCCGCCACTCCCACGGGGGGGCTCAATCCCTGCGTGGTCCAGGCTATTTGCGTGGTGGTCCAGACACCCGGCAGCTCGGGTTCGCCCGGCGGTACCGGGGGGACCGGCGGCGGCACGGGGGGCGGGTCCGGCGGTGAGCCGAACTGCGGCTCGCACCCGTGCTGGGATCCGGACCTGGGGTGGTTCGACACCGACGACGGCTGCTACTACATGCAGGAGGACCCGCAGCCGCCGGCCAGCGACCCGGACTGGAAGGGGAACTCTCCCAACGACGGTGCGCTCTACCTGCTGACCTGCTACGACCCGAACGACAACGCAACCACTTCCATCCGGTTCCTGAAGAAGCCGCCGAACATCGGCGCACCACCGCCGACCCCCGCGACGGCGGGCGAGATGGCCTTCAAGAAGCTCGTGTTCACGCAGCCGACGGCGCACAGCGCGCCGAAGGGCCAGGCCCTGGTCGGGGTGCCGGTCTGGCTCTGGTACGACGCCCCGGGCGCCCCGTCGGACGAGATCGTCGGGCCGCAGACCGTCAACGTCTCGCTGAACGGCGTGTCGGTGGACGCCACCGCGACCCTCACCGACGTGGTCTGGGACCTCGGCTACCGCGACCCGGCCACCGGTCAGGAGGCGACGGTGGACTGCCAGGGCAAGGGCGCCGGGCAGCCGTACGCGACCGGGCTGGAGCAGAACCCGCCGGCGGACGCGTGCCTCGCCACCTTCAACACCATCTCCTCCGCCTCGCCGGGCGCACCCACACCGTCGGCCGCCGCCTCGCCCGCCGCCTCCGGGGCTCCGGCGGGCGGGCTCGACGTGGTCGTCACCGAGTACTGGACCGTCACCACCCAGGACATGATCAACGGTGGTGAGCCCTGGGGACCGCTCCAGGTCCAGGTCTCCAGCGCGCCGATGGCCCTCCAGGTCAACGGCTTGCAGGTCCTCAACTAGCAGCTCAGCCAGTCCCGTTCACCGTGCCCGCCGGGCCGGCGCAGTTCGTCAGGAAGGCCGAAGTCCGATGGAGAACCGCACCTTCTCGTCGCCGACCCTCGGCGCGCCGGGAGCCGTCGGCCGCGGCCAGGAGCAGGCGGCCGGCACACCCGCCACGGTGCGCGCCGAGGCCCGCTCGGGGCCCGTCGCGCCCTCGCGCTCGCTGCGGGCCCGGCGCCGCCGGCCCGCCGTGATCGCGATGGCGGCCGCGCTGATCGCGGCCGGCGGGCTCGGCGGTGCGGTGCTCTACAACAGCACCGGGCAGCGGATCGCGGTGCTGGCGCTGGCCCGGGACGTGCCGTACGGGCAGCCGCTCACCGCCGACGACCTGGTGGTGGCCCGGATCGCCAGCGACCCCGCGCTCGCGCCGGTGACCGCCGCCGACCTGGACCTGGCGGTGGGGCAGCGGGCCACCACCGACCTGCACCGGGGCGCGCTGCTGCTGGCGGCCGACCTGACCCGGGACCTGGTGGTGCAGCCCGGCATGCAGGAGGTCGGCCTGCCGGTGCGCACGTCCCAACTGCCTGCCGCAGGAGTCCAGGTGGGGCAGCAGATCGAGATCGTGCTGATCGGCGACCAGTCCGGGAGCGGCTCCGGGTCCGGGTCCGCCGGGCCGGTGACGATGGACGCGGTGGTCGCCCAGCTCGGCAAGGCCGACGGCGACGGCAGCCAGGTGATCGACGTCGCGGTGCCGCCCGGCCAGGCGGCGACGCTGGCGGTGTGGGCGGCGGGCGGGCGCTACCAGGTGATCCTGGCGCCGAAGGCCGGGGCGTCGGCCGCGCCCTCGGGCTCCTCGGGCGAGCCGTCGTCCGGCTCGTCGGCGTCGCCCTCGGGGAGCCCGTCGCCGGGTGCTTCGCGCTCCGCGGGGAGCTCCTGATGGCCGTGATCGCGGTGACCGGCGGCCTGGGCGCCCCGGGGGCCACCACCTCGGCGCTGGCCCTGCTGCTCTCCTGGCCGCTGGGGCCCGGACGCAAGGTGCTGCTGGCCGAGTGCGACCCCGACGGCGGCGCCGCGCTGGCCGGCGCCCTGGAGGGGCGGGTCGAGGCGGTCTACGGGCTGCGCAACCTGGCCGTCGCCGACCGGCGCGGGCTGCTGGAGCAGAGCCTCTGGGACCAGCTGATCGACATCTCGCCGGACGGGGAGGGCAACCGCCTGCTGCTGCCGGGGCTGACCGACCCCGCCCAGGCGGCCGGCCTGGCCTACACCTGGGAGCCGCTGGTCGAGGCGCTGCACGCGCTCGACCCGCAGGGGTACGACGTGCTGCTCGACCTCGGCCGCTCGGGCGCGAGCGGGGCCGGCGCGGTGCTGGCCCGGCGGGCGGACGCGGTGGTCGCCACCGTCCGCAGCACGCTGCGCGGCCTCAGCGCGGCCCGCCCGCGACTGGCCGCGCTGCGCGAGGACCTGGAGACCTCGGGTACCGGCGCCGACGCACTGGGGCTGCTGCTGATCGCCGAGGGGCCGTATCCGGCGGCGGACGTCACCCGGCAGCTCGGGCTGCCGGTGCTCGGTGAGCTGCCGTACGCGGTGCGCACCGCCCGGGTGCTCTCGGACGGCGGGGACAGCACCGACCGGCGGTTCATCAGGTCGGAGCTGATGCGCACCGCGCGCACGGCGGCCGACCGGATCCAGGAGCTGGTCGAGCAGCGCCGGGCGCGGCTGAGTCGCCCGACACCGCCGCCGCTGGATTCTGACGTGGCGTCAGACCGGTTCGCCGACCCGTTCGGTGAGCTTGCGGTGGCCGGCGCGGCTGCCTGGGGTGCGCCGGCCGAGCAGCGGCCGGCGAACGCCGGTGCGGCGCCGGCGGGGGCGGACCTCGGGTACGCGTACCAGCAGCCGTACGCGGCGCCGTCCGGGCAGGTCTTCCTGCCGCCGGAGTACCAGCAGCCGTACCAGCAGCCGTACCAGCCCGGCGCGCCCGCGCCCGTACCCCCCGCGCCCGCGCCGGCGGTACCCGCGCCCGCCCCGGCCCCGGCGTGGTCGGCTCCGGTGCCGCCGGCGCCTGCGCAGGCCGGGCACTTGCCAGCAGCGTATGCGCCGACGAGCTACCCCGAGCCGCAGCCCGGCGGGCAGGCGTTCGCCTCGCCGGTGGGGCAGGTGTACGTCCCGTCGGCCGGTCCGGTGCAGGTGGTGCCGGGGCCGGTGCCGCCCGGCCAGGCCTATCCGCCGCTGGCGGGGATAGCGCCGCACCCGGCGGCCCCCGAGCCGTTCCGGGCGCCGGCCGAGGATGCCGAGACCCAAGGGGAGGTGCTCCGTGCGCGGTAGCCCGATGCGTGACCGATCCACTGTGCCGGCCGCTGCGGCGGCCGAGTTCCAGCTGCAGTCGGCGCCGCAGGGCGAGGCGGGCGGTGGTCCGCTCGCACCCGGCGGCGCGGCGCAGCAGGCCCCCGCCCCGAGCTGGGCCCGCCGGCCCGCCGCCCCCGGGCCTGCCCCGGTGGTGCAGGTGGCGCCGGGCGCGGGGGCGGCCACCGCCACCGCCACCGGCGTACCGCTGCGCCTGGCCCCCGGCCCGGTGGCGCCGGGCGTCGGCGGCCTGGGGTCGGCCGCGCCCGGGGGTGGGCAGCCCTGGTCGGCCGTGCCGCCCCCGGTCGCCCCGGCGCCGGTCCCGACCCCCGCGCCCACCGCCACCGCGGCCGGTCTGCCGGCCCTGCCCGTCCCCGAGCAGTGGGGGCCGGGCACCGCGCCCGCCGTGGATCCCCGGGTGGCCCGCGAGCTCAAGCGCCAGGTGGCGGCCGAACTCCACCAGCAGCTCTCCAAGCTGACGGGTGGTCAGGGTTCCAGTGTCGACCGCGCCACCCGTCGCCAGCGCGGCCGGGCGCTGATCGAGGAGGCCGTGGCGCGCTGGTCCGACAGCTACGCGCAGACCCACGGCGTGCCCCCCACCCGGGAGCAGGACCGGGCGCTCGCCGAGGCCGTCTTCGACCTGCTCTTCCGGGCCGGGCGACTGCAGCCCTACCTGGACGACCCGGAGATCGAGAACATCCTGATCAACGGCTGCGACGACGTCTGGGTCTCCCGGGTGCACCAACCGCTGCGCCAGGTACCGCCGGTGGCCGACAGCGACGCCGAACTGGTCGAGCTGCTCCAGGACCTGGCCCGCCAGCACGGCGGCGGCGAGCGCAGCCTGAACACCGCCAACCCCACCCTGGCGCTGCGCCTGGAGGGCGGCATGCGGCTGCAGGCGCTGACCGAGGTGACCCCGCGCCCGTACGTGGCGATCCGCCGGCACCGGGTCGCCTCGGCCACCCTGGCCGACATGGTGAGCCTCGGCACCGTGGACTCGACCATCGCCGCCTTCCTGGCCTCGGCGATCCGGGCCCGGAAGAACGTCATGATCACCGGCACCCAGGGGGTCGGCAAGACCAGCCTGCTGCGCGCGATGGCCGCCGAGATCCCGCCGGACGAGCGGATCGGCACCCTGGAGTCGGAGTTCGAGCTCTGGCTGCACACCCTGGGCCACCTGCGCCAGGTGGTGCCGATGGAGGCCCGCGAGGGCAACGGCGAGCGGGTCGACGGCAAGCTTGCCGGCGAGCTGACGATCGGCGAACTCATCCCGGCCGCACTGCGGATGACGCTCTCCCGGATCATCGTCGGCGAGGTGCGCTCCGGCGAGGTGGTCCCGATGCTGCGGGTGATGACCAACGGCGAGGGCGGGTCGATGTGCACGCTGCACGCCCGCGGCCCGCACATGGTGGTGGACCGGATCGCCGAACTCTGCCTGGAGTACGGCGCGCACATGACCGACAGCCTCGCCTACCGGCTGACCGCCAACGCGCTCGACCTGATCGTGCACGTCTCGATGGTCGACGAGACGGCGGTCGGCGGCCGGCGGCACCGCTTCGTGTCGCACGTGCTGGAGGTGACCGGGCTCGGCGAGCACGGCCGGCCCGCGCTGAACACCGTCTTCGGCCCGCGCCCCGACCTGGGCGAGCCGCGCGCCGTGCCGCACACGCCGCCGAACTGCCTGGACGACCTGCGCCGGGCCGGCTTCGACGCCGGGTTGCTCCAGTCCGCGTACGGGAGTTGGAGCGCGCCGCTGCCGCTGCGGATCGGAGGCCTGCGGTGATGCTGCTCTACGCGCTGTGCGGGGTGCTGCTGATCGGCGGCCTGGTCGCGCTGCTGGCCGGGCTGACCGGCGCGGGTGGCGGCGCCGAGCGGGCCGCGGCCGGACCGCTGGCCACCCGCGCGCACGTCCTCTGGTACGGCGCGCCGGGAGCGCCCGCGGCCGGCATGGTGCGGCTGCGCCGGATCCAGCTCGCGCTCTCCCTCATCGCCGGGCCGCTGACCTGGCTGTTCAGCCGGATCGCGATCACCGTGCTGCTGGTCCCGCTGGTGATCTTCGGCCTGCCCTGGCTCTTCGCGGTCACCCGGTCCGACACCCGGCACATCGTGCGGCTGGAGGCGCTCGCCGACTGGACCCAGCGGCTGTCCGACGTCCTGCTGCTGGGCACCGGGCTGAACCAGGCGCTGATCACCAGCCGCCGCACCGCGCCCGCCGCGCTGCGGGACGAGGTGGAGGACCTGGTCGCCCGGCTGCAGGCCCGGTGGAGTGCCGAGGACGCGCTGCGCGCCTTCGCCGACAGCCTGGCCGACGCCACCGCCGACAAGGTGCTGGCCGCCCTGCTGCTGCGGGCCGGCGACAGCGGCCCCGGGCTGAGCCGGGCGCTGGCCGACATGGCGGACTCGGTGCGCGACGAGGTCCGCCAGCGGCGGGCGATCGAGGCGGACCGGGCCAAGCACCGGACCACCGTCCGCTGGCTGGTCTCGATCATCTTCCTGGTGATCCTGGCCGGTTCGTTCAACGGCCGCTACACCGCGCCGTACAGCACCGTCCAGGGGCAGCTGGTGCTGGCCGGGCTGGCCGGGCTGTTCGTCGCCGTGATCGCCTGGATGCGGTCGCTGGCCGCGCACCGACCGCTGCCGCGCCTGCTGGAGCCGGACCGCCGCAGCCGGGTCGGCGCGCTGCCCGAGCCCGCCGACCCGACCGAGGAGGCGCCCGCCGCCGACCGCCGGCAGTTGGGCGGCCGGCACGCCGCGCCGCCGCAGGCCGCGCCCGGCGCCGAGCCGCCGCTGCTGAAGGAGCCGCGATGATCTCCCCCTGGGCCGTGCTGGCCGGCTGTGTGGCGGCGGCCGGGATCGCCCTGCTGATCGCCGAACTGCGCCCGGCCCCACCGGACCTGGGACAGGCGCTGGAGCGGCTGCACCGCGCGCCGGCCGAGCAGCGGGACGGCACCGAGGCGGCCGACGGGCCCTGGTACGACCGGCTCGGCAACCGCTCGCTCGCGCTGGCCGGCTCCCGGGTGCCGTTGCAGTCACTGGCGCTGATCGGCCGCACGCCGGCCCGGTTCATGGCGCACAAGCTGCTCTTCGCGCTGATCGGCCTGCTGCTGCCCGGCTACCTCTCGGCGATGGCGCAGTTCACCGGTCTCGGGCTGCCGGTGGCGCTGCCCGCGCTGCTCGGGGTGGCGCTCGCGGTCGGCGGCTGGCTGCTGCCCGACGGGATCGTGCAGGGCGAGGCCAAGGAGGCCCGCACCGAGTACCTGCACGGCATCGCCGCCTACCTCGAACTCGTCGCGCTGGAACGGGCGGCCGACCACGGTCCGGCCGAGGCGATGCGGCGGGCGGCGGCGGTCGGGCGGGGCACGGTGTTCCGCCGGCTGCGGGACGCGCTGGAACGGGCCGCCACCGACCGGCTGCCGCCGTGGGACGGCCTGGACGCGCTGGCCGAGGAACTCGGCCTGAGCGCACTGCAGGACGTGGCCGACATCATGCGGCTCTCCGGCACCGACGGCGCCGCCGTGTACGACACCCTGCGGGCTCGCGCCAAGGGCCTGCGCGACGAACTCCTCGCCGCCGAACTGGCCGAGGCAGGTTCCACCAGTGAGCAGATGGTGGCGCCCGGCGCGGCGCTCACCCTGCTGATGACCGTCCTGATCGTCTATCCCGCGCTGTACCAGATGCTCCATGTGTTCTGAATGCCCGTCCGGCCCACCGGACTTCCGTCCCCCGAGGAGATCGAACCATGAAGAACCTGCGCTCCCTGGCACAACTGGTCCTGCTGCCACTGCTGTTGCCCCTGCAACTCGGGGGGATGCTGCTGCGGGTGCACGTCGGCCGGGCCCGGTCGGCCCGGGCCGAGGGCGATCGCGGCGCGCTGAGCATCGAGATGGCGCTGATCGTGATCGTCGTGGTGGCGATCGCCGGCGCGATCCTGGCGGCCGTGACCAGCTTCAGCAACACGGTGAAGAGCACCGTCCCGAGCACGCTGCCGAAGGACATCACGCCCAACTGACCCGGCCGACCGCACGAGGGCGGTGGGACGGGCGTGGCGAGCGGGGGGTCCTCACCCTGAGCTTCGCGCTCGTCTTCCCGCTGATCGTGCTGCTGGTGCTGCTCGTGGTCCAGGTCGCGCTGCTCTGGTACTCGGAGAGCGTGGCCTTGGCCGCGGCGCGCGAGGGCGCCGACGCCGGGCGCGCGTACGGCGGCACGGACCAGGACGCCACCGACCGGGCGAACGGCTTCCTGGCGCCGTTCGACGGGCTGCTCGGGACGCCCGCGGTGGGCGTCCAGCGGCCGGCCGGCACCGAGACGATCGTGGTGGACGTCAAGTTCACGCCGCTGTTCGTGATGCCCTGGCTGGACGGCCTGACGGTCGATCAGCGGGTCCAGGAACCGATCGAACGGTATGTCGGGCCATGAGTGAGCGGGCGGACCGAGTGGCGCCGGTTGGCGCGGACCGCGAGCGGGGCAGCCTGGCGATCGAGGCGGCGATCCTGGTCCCGGCCATCGCGGTGCTCTTCAGCCTGGTGGTGATCATCGGTCAGCTGGAGACGGCGTCCGGCAGCGTGCAGGAGGCCGCCCGGGTCGGCGCGCGCACCGTGACCCTCGACTACACGGCAGCCGAGTCCGATCAGCAACTCGACCAGGCGGCCGACGCGGCGGTCACCCAGTCGCTCGCCGAGAACGGCCTGAGCTGCCACGGGTTGACGGTCCAGGCGACCCGATCATCGCTGCAGACCGGGTTCCTGCCGCTGCGAACGGTACGGGTCGAGGTGAAGTGCACGGTTCAGGTGAATGATCTGTTCGTGACCGGGGTACCGGGCGAGATGGAGTTTGACCGGTCGTTCACCTCGGTCATCGACTACTACCGTCCGCAGTGATCCGATGACGAAGCGGAAGCGCACAACCGGCCCTGGGGAGGGGACGTGAGGGTCCATCGGGGTGGCCGCGACCGCGGCACCATCTCGATCTTCGTGGCGCTCAGCGCCAGCGTGATGATGCTCTTCATGGGCATCGTGCTGGACTGCGGCGGCCGGCTGAACGCCCTGGAGCGGGCCGACGCGCTCGCCGAGGAGGCGGCCCGGGTCGGCGGCCAGCAGATCGACCAGGGCGCGCTGCTCAGCGGCAAGGGGCCGCTGATCGACACGAACGCCGCCCTGCAGGCCGCGAACGCCTACCTGCACGCGACCTACGGGGACGGGCTGACCGCCGACTGGCCGGACCCGGGCAACCCGCCGCCGCCGGACGCCACGAGCGTCACCTTCGTCATCAACACCACGTACCGCACCACGCTGCTCGGGCTCTTCAACACACCCACCCTGCCCGTTCAGGGCATCGGCACCGCCACCCCGGTGACCGGCAACCAGAAAGCGGGAGGCGCCTGATGGCCGCGCCACGAGCCAAGGTCCGAACCCGCCAGGGGAGTTCCTCGACGGCGGGGCGTCCGGAGAGCGGCCGCAGTGCCGCTCGGGCCCGCACGGCGGCGCGGCCGCCGGGGCGCCGGCGCAGTCCGCTGCGCTCGCTCCCCGCCGCCTTCGGCGCGCTGCTGGTGCTGGCCGGACTGCTGGTCGGGGTACCCGTGCTGCTGCTCCACGGCACCCACGCGGTGGCCGCGATGGGCGGGGTGGGGACCACCGGCATCTGGCAGGAGCTCTCCAGGCCGGACAACGGGCAGCTCTTCCTCTGGGCGCTGGTCGGCATCGGCTGGCTCGGCTGGGGCTGCTTCGCGCTCTCCGTGCTGCTGGAGATCCCGGCCCAGTTGCGCGGGCGAGTGGCCCGCCGGCTCCCGGCCTTCGGCTGGAGCCAGCGGATGGCGGCCGGCCTGGTCGGCGCGGTGATCGCGCTGCTGCCGGTGGCCGGCGCCTCCTTCGCCGCCGCCGCTCCGGGGCAGCTGACCGCCGCCACCGCGCCCGCGCAGCTCACGGCCGCGCCGCGGTACGCCGCGCTGGCCGGCGCTCCGGCCACCGCGCCCACCCTCGCGCTGCCGGCCGCCGATCCGCAGCCGCAGCAGCCCGGTTACACCGTGCGGGACAGCCGGCCGGCCGACAGCCTCTGGTCGATCGCCGAGCGTCAACTCGGCTCGGGGGAGCGCTGGCAGGAGATCGCCAAGCTCAACGCGGGGCGGGTGATGGACGGTTCCGGTGAGCGCTTCGACGCGGACCGGCCGATCCAGCCCGGCTGGCAGCTGCTGATGCCGTCGGACGCCAAGCCGGACGGCTCGGGCGCGGTGGGGGCGGCTACGGCGGGGTCGGGTGCGGCGGGGTCGGGATCGGGAGCGGGATCGGCGGGGTCGGGGTCGGGGTCGGCCGGCGCCCCGGCGAGTGGGCAGCAGGGGGCGCACGACGCCACCGCGACGGTCCGGGCGGGTGACACGCTGTCCACCATCGCGCAGCGGGAGCTGGGGAGTTCGGACGACTGGCAGCAGCTGTTCGACGCCAACAAGGGGGTGCGGGCACCGGACGGCGAGACGTTGACCGATCCGAACGTGGTGGTGCCGGGGATGGTGCTGACCATCCCGGGCGCACCGACCGCGCAGCCGCCGGCCCCGGCCCCGGCCCCGGTGCCGCAGCCGGCACCCGCCGCCTCCGCACCGGTTGCCGAACAGCCGTCCGCGCACCCGTCCGCGCACCCCTCCGCCGGGCCCACCGCGCACCCGTCCGGCAGAGCGGCCGCCGACCCCGCCGCCCACCCGAGCAGCGCCGCCGCCGGAGCCCGGGAGCGGGCGGGCGGCGGCGCGCGCGAGAGCGCCCACCTGGCCAAGGCTGGGGCGGAGGAACCGGCCGGCGACTACACCGCCGCGCTCGCCGCCGCCGGGATCGGGGTGCTGCTCTCCGCCGTGCTGATCGGCTCGGTCGCGCACCGGCGCGGCGTGCAGCAGCGGGCCCGCCGCCCCCGGCACCGGATCCCGATGCCCACGCCGCCCGCCGCCGCCTTCGAGGCGGAGCTGCGGGCCCGGCAGGACAGCACCGGACTCGACCTGCTGAACCGCTCGCTGCGCACCTTGGCCCGCAACGTCAGCCGCACCGGCAAGCGCCTGCCCGCCCTCGCGGCCGTGCGGGTCACCACCGGCGGCACCGTCGAGCTGTACCTGGCCGCCGCCGCCGTCCCGATCGCGCCGTTCCGTGCCGCGCACGCGCCCAACGTGTGGTGGTGCTCGGCCGATTCCACCGAGCTGCTCTCGGTCCAGCAGGCCGCCAAGGTCCCCGCCCCCTACCCGGCGCTGGTCACCCTCGGATCGGCCACCGACGGCGCCGCCGTGCTGGCCGACCTGGAGACGGTCCGGCTGCTGCACCTGGCCGGCCATCCGGACGACGCCCGCGCGGTGCTGCGCACCATCGCGCTGGAGCTGGCCCACAGTCCGCTGGCCGACCGGCTCAGCCTGCACCTGGTCGGCTTCCCCGAGGACCTGCCGGTCTCCGACACCGTCGCCGACCGGGTGCACCGCTACCCGTCCCTGGAGACCGCGCTCGCCGCGCTCGAACCCAGGATCGCCAAGGCCCGCGCCTCGCTGGTCGACGTCGGCGCGACGCACCCGCGCGACGCCCGCAGCCAGGGGCACGCCGACGATGCCTGGGTGCCGGAGATCGTGCTCTCCGCGCAGCCGCCCATCGGTGACGTGCCGTCAGAACTCGGTCGGCTGCTCGACGGCAGGCCGCGCACCTGCCTGGCCGTGGTCGCCCGGGCTCCGGAGCGGGGCGCCGGTCCGGTGGCCCGCTGGACGCTGCCGAGCACCGGACCGGCCACCCTGCCCGGCCTGCAGCTCTCCTTCCAGCTGCAGCGACTCTCCGACGAACAGTTCGGACACTGGGGCGAGTTGGTGAGCACCAGCGAGTCCACAGCGCAACACCCGGCGCCGTCCTGGACCTTCGAGGGCGAGGAGCTGGAGCCGGCCGATCTGCCGAAGCCGGTCCCGGTGTTGGCGGGCGTCGGCGCCGGCACCGCCTGCTTCGTCGGTGAGGCACTGCCCGACGGGCCGCCGGAGGACGGCCCGCGCCTGATCGGTCGGCTGATCGGGACGGGCAGCAGTCCGTTCGCGAGCATCAACCCGGCTGCGGCGCCGGTTGGTTCGGCCAGGCACAGCAGCAACGGCCGCGGGCTGCGGGCGATCAGCGGCCAGGGGGTGCCGCCCCGGTCCGTCGTCATGCCGGTCGAGCCGGTCGAACCGGCCGTCGCGGCCGCCGAGCCGCCGGTGGCACCCGACCCGGCGGTTGCCCCGGAGCCGCCGGCCGTTCCGGAGCCCTCGGCGGCCGGCGAACCCCCGGTCACCCCCGAGCCTCCCGCCGCACCCGAGCCCGCACCCGAGCCCGCACCCGAGCCCGCCCCCATCCACGACGCCGCCCCCGCGCCGACCCCCGTGCTGCCCGACCCGCGTGTCCCGTTCCGCCCCGAGCCCGTCCCGGCCACCGCCACGCCGGCCGCCGGCACCCCGTTCCCGGGCCCGGTGACGGCTCGCACCGACGCCGACGACCTGCTCGCGATCCTCCGCTCCCCGGAGGCGCACGCGATCCGCACCACCCCCCGGGTGCGGCTGCTCGGCCCGGTCGACGTGCTCGGCGCCTGCGGCCCGACGGAGTCGGCCACCGTGCCCGGCCTCACCGAACTCGCCGCCTACCTGGCGCTGAACCCCGGCGCCGACCCCGCCGCGGCCGACCGCGCCCTGCATCCGGGCGACCACGCCCGCCCGGACCAGGCGCTGCCCGCCACCTTCGCCGCCCTGGCCGACTGGATCGGGAGCGACCCGGACGGCCGCGCGTTCCTGCGCCAGGAAGGCGCCGACCGCTTCACCTTCGCCCCGACCGTCACCTGCGACTGGGACGAGTTCCGCAGCCTCTACCGCCGCGGCATGCGCAGCACCAGCACCACCGCCGACGCCGCCCTCGCCCACGCCCTGGCCCTGGTCCGGGGCGCCCCGTTCGCCGAGACCCCCGACGGCGGTTACGGCTGGGCCGAGGCGGCCCGGCAGGACATGCTCGCCGCCATCGTCGACACCGCCCACGAACTCGCCGCCCGCCGCCTGCAGTACGGCGACCACCGCAGCGCCGAGGCCGCCGTCTTCCGCGGCCTGGCCGTCGCCCCGGACGTCGAGCTCCTGCACCGGGACCTGTTCTACGCCTACGCCTCGGCCGGCGCCCGCGACCAGCTCCTCAAGGCCGTCAACCGCCTGGACGCGCTGAGCCGCCGCACCGGCCGCAGCCTCGCCCCCGACACCGTCGCCCTGCTGCGCGACCTGCTCGCCAGCCCCTGAGCCGAAGGGCCACCGCCATCACGAATCGTGATCGCAGGGCACCCGGATCACGTCTGGGTCGCGGCCGCTGAACAGGCTTGACTGGTACTCGGGGCGGACGGGCCGCCCCGAGTACCGGAAGGGCGGAACCCCGACATGACCAGCACCGAGTCGACCGTCAGCGGACCCAAGGACGTGGTCCGCCGCTACTTCGCCGCGCTGGCGGCGGGTGACCAGCAGATGGTCCGGGACTCCTGGGCACCGGACGGGAGTTGCTGGTACGGCGGCGAGCTGCCGATCTCCGGGACCTGGCAGGGGCGCGACCAGGTGATCGACGGGTTCCTGGCCACCGCGTTCGCGCACCTCGATCCGGAGCGGGAGATCGGGATCCGGGTCACCAACCTCTTCGGCGAGGGCGAGCAGGTGTTCGTCGAGTGGGACTCCTGGGCGACCGGCCGGACCGGGCGGCCCTACCAGCAGAAGAACAGCGGCGTCTTCGCCGTCCGGGACGGACAGATCGTCAGCATGCGCGAGTACGCCGACACGCAGGGCTGGGAGCGCGCGTTGATCGACAATGCTCCCGCCCCGCTTCGGTAGCGGGACGGGAGCATCGGTCGGTCAGAGTTGACGAGCCGTCAGCTGACGTTGATCGCCGTGTCGTCGAGCACGAACGAGGCGTTGTACTCGCTGCTCTCGGTGCCGGTGAACTTCAGCGTGACGGTCTGCCCGGCGTAGGGCGACAGGTCGAAGGTGTGCTGGGCGTAGCCGGTGGCCGCGTCCAGGTTGGAGTAGGTGTGCAGGGTGCCGAGCACCGTGCCGGAGCTGTTCAGCACCTGGACCTTGAGGGTGTCGTAGGCGGTGGTGGTGCTGGGGTCGGTGGTGTCCACGTGCAGCCAGAAGCTCAGCTGGTAGCTGGAGCAGCCGCTCGGGACACTGACCGTCTGGGCCAGGGTGTCGGTGTGCGTGGTGCCGTAACCGTCCAGCCAGGCATCCCAGTTACCGCTGTGCGGCGGCTCGTCGCTGCTGTCGCTGACCACGCCGGACGAGGTGCTCCACGGCGAGGCGGTGCCGGTCTCGAAGCCGGGGTTGCCGAGCAGCTGTGCGGCGGTGCAGCCGCTGCCGGAACCGGGGTTGACGGTCCAGCTGAAGCTGGTGGAGCCGCTGGCGCCGGTGGTGTCCTTGGCGGTCACCGTCACGGCGGCGGTGCCGGCGGTGGTGGGGGTGCCGGTGATCTGACCGGTGGTGGAGCTGATCGACAGTCCGGCGGGCAGGCCGGTGGCGGCGTAGCTCAGGGTCTGGCCGGAGGCCGAGTCACTGGCGGCGATCTGCAGGCTGGCGGCGGTGCCCACGGTGGCGGTCTGGGTGCCCGGGTTGGTCACCGTCACGGTGTTGCTGCCGGTGACCGGGTTCACGGTCCAGCTGAAGGAGGCCGAACCGGAGGGGCCGGTCGAATCGGTGGCCGTCACGGTGACGCTCGAGGTCCCCGAGGCGGTCGGGGTGCCGGAGATCAGCCCCGTCGAGGAGTTGATCGACAGTCCGGCCGGCAGCCCGGTGGCCGCGTAGGAGAGGGTGCCGCTCGCGGTGTCGGTGGCCGAGACCTGCAGGCTGGCGGCGGAGCCGACGGTGCTGGTCTGGGTGCCCGGGTTGGCCACGGTCACGCCGGCGCTGCTGGTCTGGTTGAAGTCGGCGGTGATCGTCGACTCCAGGCCGCTGACCACGCCGGGGTCGCTGACGATCAGGCCCAGCTCGCGGTTGTCGTTCAGCGAGTTGTCGGAGAAGTTCTCCGAGCCCGCGAACGCCTTGGCGGTGGAGGTGCCGTAGTCGGCCACGATCGCCTTGGCGTGGATGTAGAAGCCGGTCGAGCTGGTGTAGGTGGTCACCTTGCCGCCCGCGGCGGTGATCTGGTTCAGGTCGGAGGTGTAGGTGTTGCTCTCGTTCTCCGCCACCACCCGGACCGTGACGCCGCGCTGCTCGTCCGCGACGATCGCGTTGATCAGGGCGGTGTCGCCGAACTCCTCCTCCTCGATGTCCAGGGAGTGCTGGGCCCCGTTGATCAGGTTCAGCAGCTGGGTCTGCGAGTCGGTCGGCGACCAGACCAGGTCGTCGCCGTCGGAGGGGGTGATCGAGGTCTTCGCGTAGTCGGCGGCGAAGACCTGCTCGATCGCGTTGACGTCGTTCGCGTCGGTGTCGAAGACCCCGTAGTCACGCGAGGTCGCGTAGTACACGGTGTCGAAGTTGCCGGTGCTGATGTAGGACTTGGCGCCGTCGACGGTGATCGTCTTCTGGTGCGTGTAGACGAAGGCCGAGGAGGAGTAGGTGACTCCGACGCCGCCGGCCTGCAGGGCGCTGTAGGCGGCGCTGTTCACCGAGGTCTGCTTGGCGTCCATGATGACGCGGACGGGGATGCCCGCCTTCTCCTTGGCCACCAGGTCGTTGACCAGCGTGGTGTCGCGCAGCTCGTAGATCGTCACATCGATCGACTTCGTCGCGGAGTTGACGAAGTTGTAGATCGCGCTCTCGCCCTGGTCCGGCAGGATCACCAGGGAGTAGGTGCCGGTCGCCGCGTGTGCGGCGGCCACGGGCGCCAGCACACTGGCGGCGGCCGTGGCCCCGGCAGCGAGGCTGATCAAGGCGCGACGGGTGAGTCTCATTCAAGTCTCCGTGGGGGTAGACGGGGAGAGGCGACGCGCGTAGCTCCGACGTGCAACGCGCGTAGCTCCCCAAGTAAGGCACAGCGCCGATGGCCGGTGAAGTCTGCGCACATGACAAGTGGCTTAACAGCAAGGCGACAGTTGACGGTCCGTTCCGATAATCGGAGCATGGTGAAGTACGGCTTGCGGCAGAGGAGTTGAACGTGTGGTTGCGTGATGTCGAACTCGGGGACCTGCCCGCCTACTTGAGGATGCGATGTGACCCGGTGATGATGGCCGAGCTCGGTGGGCCGCTGCCGGCCGACGGCATGGCGGAGAAGGTTCGCCGCGATGTGGCGGGGGTCCTGACGGACGATCACTGGATCAAGATGATCGTGCCGGACGGACCGGAGCCCGGCGCGGTCGCCGGAACCGTCACCCTGTGGACCCACGAGGAGCCCGGTGCTTCGTACTCGGAGATCGGCTGGATGGTACTGCCGGAGTTCCAGGGTCAGGGGCTCGGCAAGCGCGCGGTCCGCGAACTGCTTCGACTGGCCCGCGCGGACGGCCGCTGGGGCGTGGTGCACGCCTTCCCGGCCACCACCAACGCCGCGTCGAACGGGATCTGTCGCTCGCTCGAATTCACCCTCAGGGGTGAGCGGCGCACGGAGTTCGCGGGGTGCTCGCTGCTGACCAACCACTGGACGGTCGAGACCTGAGCCGATCCGGTGGTCGGTCGGCGCACCGCCCGGACGGGCCCTAGCGGACCAGCTCGCGCGGCTGGCGCAGTGCGGCCCGGGGAATGCGCTGGGCGGGTACCCGGGCGGCGAGGGGGGCGGGGAAGGGGCGGTCGGCGCGCAGGATCCGGTGGTGCAGCTCGCGCAGTTCGGGGCCGGGGTGGACGCCGAGCTGTTCGTCGAGCAGCCGTTGGACCCGGCCGTAGGCGCTGAGCGCTTCCGCCGGGCGGTCCTCGCGGGTCAGGGCGGTCATCAGCTGGGCCCAGAACCGCTCGCGCCCGGGGTGGGCGGCGGTCAGCTCCTGCAGTTCGGGGACCACCGAACGACGCCCGAGCTGGAGTTCGGCCTCCACCCGGGCCTCGAGGGCGCAGAGCCGCTCGTCGGCGAGCCGGCCGCTCTCCTCGCGGTGCAGCGCCTCCGAGGGCACGTCCAGCAGGGCCTCGCCGCGCCAGACGCTCAGGGCGGCGTCGAGCAGCACGAGGGCGCGTTCGTACCCGCGGTCGCGCAGTGCGGCCGTACCCTCGGCGCGCAGCTCGGTGAAGCGGTGGACGTCGAACTCGTCGGGTGCCACCACCAGCCGGTAGCCGCCCGCGCAGGTCTCGATCCGGTCGCCGGCCTGAACCAGGCAGCGCCGCAGCCGCAGCACCGCGTTGTGCAGCGCGGCCGTCTCGCCGCGTGGTGGGCTGCCGTCCCAGAGGCGTTCGGCGAGCAGCGCCGGCGAGCAGACCTGGTTCCGCCGCAGCAGCAGGGTCGCCAGCAGCACCCGCTGCTTGGGTGCCGGCACGGCGCGCGACCGACCGGCGTCGTCCCGTACCAGCAGCGGTCCCAGGATCCCGAACTCCATTGCGGTGCCCTCTCCAGACAGTTGACATCGAGTGACATCAGCCGTTCTAGTCGGGCTCGGGGTTGTCCACGACCCTTGGCGCCGCCGGTCAATCAACTTCGGACAATGGGCCGCCGACCAGGCCTGATGGCTCCGGCCGGGCGGGCGTCAGTGCGAGGTCGGCGCCAGGGTCCAGTCGATCGCGGAGAGGGTGACCATCGACAGCAGGGTCGAGAAGAGCACCGAGTCGCGCGGCAGCGCCGTGTTCAGCCCGTACTGGCGGGCGTAGATGAAGACGTTCTGCGCGGTCGGCAGGGCCGAGCAGATCACCACGGCGAGCAGCTGGTGGGCGGTCAGGTGCAGCAGCAGGCTGCCCACGGCGAAGGCGACCAGCGGCTGTATCAGGTTCTTGGTGACCACGGCGAGGCCGACCTCCGCGCGCAGCGAGCCGCCTCGGGCGGACGGGCGGCCGTGCAGGGACATGCCGAGGGTGATCAGCGCGGTCGGCACGCCGGCGTTGCCGAGCAGCTGGCAGGACTGGCCGAGCGCGGCCGGCGGGTGCCAGCCGACGGCCGAGCAGATCGCGCCGAGCGCCGAGGCCAGGATGATCGGGTTGCGCAGCGGCAGCCGCAACAGCCGCCCGAGCCGCGCGGACCGGGCCGACCCGCCGGTGCCCGCCGTGCCGTCCGCCGTGCCGTCCGTGCCGGCGTCGAGCAGGCCGAGGATCACCGGCGTGACCAGCAGCACCTGGAAGAGCAGCACCGGGCCGACGAACGAGGCGTCGCCCAGCACCTGGACCGCGACCGGAATGCCCAGGTTGGCCGAGTTGACATAGCCGGCCGCCATCGCGCTGATCGCCCGGTCGGCGGGAGCCCGCCCGAACAGCCAGCGGCCGCCGCCCCAGCCGAGCAGTGAGGCCGCCGCGGTGCCGGCGGCGAAGGCGAGCATCGAGGCGTTGGCGAAGGTTCCGAGCGGTGCCTTGGAGAGCATCATGAAGAGCGCGGCCGGCATCGCGACGTGGAAGACGAAGCGGCCGAGGACCAGTTCCGCCTGCTCACCCAACAGGCCGGTGCGGCTGACCAGGTAGCCGACGGCGGTCAGGGCCCAGATCGGGACGAAGGCGGCCAGCAGCGGTTGCAGTGAGTGCATGGTTCCTCGAAAGGTGCGTCAAGTCCCGTTTCCGCGGTGGCCGGAGGGTGTGGGCGACCGTGTCAGGACCGGCTGGTGACCGGACCGGGTACAGTCAACCAGGCTTCCGGAAGCCCCCGTTCCGCACCCCCGGGATCAGGCCGCGCCACCCCGTCGCGAGCTGCCGCCGGTGCCCGTCATCTGCTCCGATGCCCTGGTGCGAGCAGCGGAGCAGCTGTCCGTTCCGTCCCCCGCGCCGCCGCCGCGACGCTGAGTTCCAGCTCCGCCACGCAGTGCGGCGCGCCGCATTCGCAGGCGAAGGACTGGACGCTGTGCCGGGGATCGCCCGGCGCCCACGGGCGGGCGAAGAAGGCGAGGCACTGGTCGACCACCGAGCGGTTGCCCGCCCGCAGCAGGGCCTGCCGCTCGGCCCGGGTGCGGGCCGCGGGGGCACCGGGCAAGGTGTCCGCGAACGCCTCCTCGACCAGCGCGAGCGTCGCCGCGGCATCCCGTCCGCCGTCCACCAGCAGGGTTTTCACCCCGCCGGCCGCGACCTCGGCGGCGATCTCCTCGGTGAGCGCCGCGTAGAGGCGGTGCACTCCCTCCGGGAGGTCGCGAGCGGCCAGCCGGGCCCGCTGGACGGCGGGTGTGGGCAGCAGCCAGAGGGCGTGGGTCGGCGGCGCGACGGACGGGGTGATCGGCGTGCCCTCGGCGATGATCGAGCAGTCGGTGGGCAGCGCGCGCAGATCGGCCTCGATCATCGGCCCGCGCTCGCGGTGCAGCGACATCGCGAGCAGCTCGGGCGTCGGCGCCGCCCAGCGTTCGGCGGGGGAGAGCGCCTCCCACCGGATCGCCGCCCGGTGCCCGGCGGCGATCGCCTGGTCGCGGTGCGCCCAGGTGCGGGTGTCCGCGCCGTACCAGCGCAGGCCGTGTCTGCGGGCGAGCAGCCGGGCGACCGTGGTCTTCCCGGCACCCGGCGGGCCACCGATCCACCAGACCGTCATCTCCGGCTTGCCCCTGTTCGTATGGCCTGGGATCTCAGGCGGGTCCGACCGCGACCAGCGCGCGGTGGTGCTTCGGTGTCTCGATCTCGTCGATCAGGGCGATCGCCAGATCGGCGTAGGCGAACAGCGGCGCGTCCGCCGGGGCCGGGAGCACGGCGGAGCCGCCGAGCCGGTAGCGGCCGGTGCCCGGTCCCTCGGCGTCGAGGTAGCTGGGCGGCGGGGCCAGCACCGCCCAGTCCAGCTCGGGGTCCGCCGCCCGCAGCAGCTCCAGCTCGGCGGCGTGTCCCAGCGAGAACGCCCTGGCCTCGGCGGGGAAGCCGGGTGTGTCGTGGAGCGGGACGCCCGGCGCGGCCTCCAGCACGGTGCCCAGCCCGACCACCAGCAGCCGGGTCACCCCCGCCCGCGGCAGACCGGCCAGCAGGGCGCGGGTGGCGGCCGGGAAGAACTCCCCTGACGGCAGGTCAGCCCGGTAGGCCGCGCTGATCACGGCATCCCGTCCGGCGCTGACGGCGGCGACGCTCGCCGGATCGGTGACATCGCCCGCGACCAGTGCCACGCCGGGACCGGACAGCTCCGGGTACTCGCTGGAGCTGTACTTCGCCGGGTCCCGCACCACCGCGGTGACCTGGTGCCCGCGTGCCACCGCCCGCGCCACCACGCGCCGCCCCGCGTTCCCGCCCGCGCCGAAGACCACGACTGCGCTCATCGTCCACTCCCGTTTCTCGGTGCCCCGGACTCCTCGGCCCGGCCGACGCCCCGAACGGTAGAGCGGCACCCCCCGGTTACTTCAACGATACCGGCCGGGGCCGGTGGCCCCGGCCTGGAACGGGAGGTCGGGCACCCCGTAAGGTGGCGCGGAAGGGGGATCGGTGGAGCCAGCCGTGACCTGCGGACCGAGAGCGCCCACGGTGGCGGGCGGGGTGGTGACCGGCTTTGGCGGACAGTGCATCGATCTCCGGGGCTGCGGTGCCGCCGCCGGATGCTCCGCTGGACAGCCGGCCGGGTTCCGTCGGCGGGCAGGCGGGTTATGACGCGGAACGGACCGCGCCGCTGCCGAGGCCGGAGGTCGAGGACGTGATCCCCGCGCCGTACCGGACCGGGGCCCAGCCCGCTGAGCACTCGCAGTACGCGGAGCAGGCGATGGGTGAGGCGCCGCCGCGAGGCGGATCGGCCGAGCTGGCCGAGACCCGGGTGCTGCCGGTGATCGAGGACGCGATCCCGGAGGCGTACCGACGAGGTGGCAGCGAAGGCACCGCGGTGCTGCGTGCGGTGATGCCGAGTCAGGCGACGGCGGTGCTGCGCGTGCTGCCGGTGCCCGAGCCCCAGGCCGCGCCCGAGCCCGCTGACGCCGCGCCCGCTGATGCGGTGCCGGTACCGGTGCCGGTGCCGCCGCCCGCGCCGGCGCCGGTCTCGGCCGCCGCGCCGCAGCCCCGGGTCTCCACCGGGTGGACCGGCACCGTTCCGCTCCCGCCGCTTGCCGCCACGCTGCCGCTGCCCTCGCCCGACGGGCCCAACCTGCCTGCCGCGCCCGCGGCGTGGCCCGACGCGCCGGCTTCGGCGCCCACCGCCGCGAACCGGGCCGCCACCGTCGGCGGTGGCCTGCGGGGGCGGCTCCTCGCGGTCGAGGGCGGCTACGGCAGCGGCGGTCGTCGCCCCTGGGCGCGCGGCGGCTCGGGGCAGCCGCAGGTGCTCTCGGCGATGCTCGCCGCCGTCGCCCCGCAGACGTTGCTCGCCGCCGAGGCGGTCGACGCCGTCCACCTGCCGGCGGCCAGCGACCCGCAGACCGTGCTCGCGCACCTGCGCGCCGCCGCTCGGCACCCGGGGCCGCTGCTGGTCCACCTCGGCGGCCAGCTGGTGGCCGACAAGCGCGGTGGCGGGCTGCATCTGACGCTGCGTGACTCGAAGTCCGCCACGATCCGCCAGGACGGCGTGGCGTGGGCGGCGATCGTCGGCGAGCTGCGGACCCGGCCGGCCGACTGGGACACCCTGGTGATCGCCGACCTCAGCGCCGACCCGGGCGCCTGGCCGCTGCTGCAGGGTGGTGGCGGCCCGGCGCTGTTCAGCGAGGAGATCCCGCTCTGGGCGGTGATCGGACCGGACGCGGAGCAGATCGGCACCTTCACCCGGGCCCTGATCGAGGCACTGCACGGCGGCCGCCCGGGTGCCGGGCCGCTGCTGACGCCGGAGCAGCTCCGCGCGCAGGTGCACTCGGTGCTCCGGCCGAACGTGCTGGTCCTCGGCTCCTACGGTCCGGACCGTCCGATCTTCCGCAACACGGCACGCCAGCAGGCCGCCGCGGCAGCCCAGGCGCAGGCTCAGGTCCAGGCTCAGGTTCAGGCCCAGCCTGCGGCGATCACGGAGACGGCGGTGGTGAATGCGACCGCGACGGCGGTGACGGTCCCGCTGCCCCGGCCCGACGCGGAGCGCGCACCGGTATCGCTGCTGAAGCCGGGCGTGCCGCCGACGGTCCGGCCGAGCCGCCCGGTGTCGTTGCTGAAGGCGGCGGCCACGGCCGACCCGCCACCGCCGGTCGACGCGCCGCCCGCCGCACCCGCACCCGCACCCGCACCCGCACCCGCACCCGCACCTGAGCCGCCCGCTCCCGCCGCGCCCCCCGAGGACTACCGCGAGGCGATCGGCCGGATCGTGCGCACCGCCGACGCGGGCGCGCACGCCGCCGCCGCCGAACTCGCCCTCACCCTGGAGGAGCAGGTGGTGGCCGGGCACGGCGCCATCGCCCCAGCGGTCCTGATGGTCCGTCAAGTCCGGGCCCACGTGGCCAGGTTGGCGGGCGATCCGGTGCTGGCGGCCGAACTCTACCGCCAGGTGGCCTTGGTGCTGCTGAGCGTGGAGGGTCCGGATGACCCGGAGGTGCAGCGGGTGGCGACCAACGCCGAGGCGTGCTGGCGGGCCATCCCGGATCCTCGACGGGCGCTGCAGGTCGGCTCGTTCATCCTCGAGCTGCGGGCCCAACTGCCCGGCGAGGACGGCCGCAAGCTCCGTTCGGCCGAGCGCTACCTGGCCAGGCTCACGGCCGCCGCCGAGCAGGCCGAGCGGGCTGAGTAAGCGCCCGGGGGAGGGAAACGCGAAACGGGGCACCCGCCGCACAGCGGCGAGTGCCCCGAACTGCTTAGCTGTCAGGGGTCAGCGACCCGCGAGCGCGTGCACGAAGGTGTAGGCGTCGACGGTGCCCAGGCCCGACGCGAGGTCGTAGCCGTTGGTCGCCTGGTAGCCCGCGACGTTGTTCCAGCCGTTGTCGCCCTTGGTCACGTCGGTGATGCCGCTCCACTTTGAGGGCAGCATCGCCAGGCCGTAGAGCCGCCAGTTGATCTGGCCGAGGCGGTGGCCCGCGGCCTGGTCGGCGAGCGCGACGACGCCGGAGAAGATCGGCGAGGCCTCGCTGGTGCCACCGGTCAGGTGCCAGCCGACGGCGGTCGGGTCGTACGAGTCGTACGTCCAGGCCGAGCCGTCCACCGCGGCGCTCATGCTGATGTCGGGCGTGCCGCGGTGGTCGCCCACCACGTTCGCCACGCCGGTCTGGTACCACGGGCGGTCGAAGATGGCGGAGACGCCACCGCCGCCGGCGCCGTAGGCGTCGTGCCAGACCTGGTCGGGCGCGGTGCGGTTGCCGTTGTTGTCCAGGGTCAGCTGGGTGCCGCCGACCGAGGTGACCAGCGGGTCCGAGGACGGCCAGGAGTTGACCTTGTACGGGTACAGGTTGTTGTTGTTGTCCGAGTCCACCACACCGTTGTCACCCGAGGAGGCGAGCACGGTGACGTTCTTCGCGGCGGCCTCCTGGAAGGCGTAACGCAGGCTGGTGAGCGAGGAGTAGTCGCCCTTGTCGAAGCCGGGGAAGGTGTTCTCGGTGGCCCCGAAGCTCTGCGTGATGACGTCGCCCTTGCCCTGCTTGATCAGGGACTGCTCGGCGGACATCATCTCGGGCAGGCCGCTGGTGCCCTCGTTCTCCGAGACCGCGGTCTCCACCAGCACGATGTGCGCGTCGGGGGCGATCGCGTGCGCGTACTCGACGTCGAGGGTGGTCTCACCGGCCCAGTTGACCTGGTCGGCGTTCTTCGGGTCGAAGGTCGGGACGTTGCCCCACTTGACGACCTCGACGTTGGTGTCCTGGATGCCCCACTGCTTGTCGAAGGTCTCCAGGTCGTGCTGGATCGTCGGCGAGCCGAACGAGTCCACGATGACGATGGTCCGGCCCTTGCCGGTGATGCCCTGCTTGTACAGCGGGTTCAGGTTGTACGCGGTGCGGTACTGCAGCGGCGAGTAGCAGTGGATCCCGATCTGCGTCACGCAGTCGCTGGTGCTGATCGGTGCCGTCCGCGCGGTCGCGTCCATGTGCCCCTCGGAGGCGGGGTGCAGCTTGAACGCGGCCTGGACCGGGGCGCCGGCCGCGAAGGCCACGGTGCTCTGCGCGGTGACCGTGCCCGCGGTCAGGGCGGTGGCCCCGACGGCGAGGAAGGTCAGTGCGCGAGCGGTCGCAGAGCGGCGGGGGCCCGCGGTGACCGGGGAGGTGCCCATGGAACTCCTTCGAAGGGGGAGGGTCGTGCCGAAACCAGATCGGCCCGGTTATCCCATCGTGTGTAGAGCCGATGGAGCTATAGTCATTTCGGACCCTTGACATGCGCCGTGAACATGCCGAAGAAATCCGGGTGAGTCTTCGTCTTGGTCCGATTGGCCCAGGCCAGCGGGCTGATGCGGGGCTTTGCGAGGCCTTGCCACAAGGTGGGAATGTTCCGATGGACCGTCAAGTCATGGTCAAGAAGAGCCGAGTTGAGGCGACCGGACACCGCTGAGCGGACGCGGTGGCGGTCCCTGCGGTGCACCGGGTCCGCCGCTGGGCCGACCGGCGGACCCTCGGGGAACGGCCGGTGAACTCTCGTTCGATCCACTCCCGGCGGCCCGTGCATGTGTGCAGGATCTCGGCTGACCCGTGCAACTCCCCGCACGGACGCATCCGCCCGGGCCGTCTTCCTCCGCTCGGGCGCCATCGGGAGGAAACGCTTCATGCCACGTCGCCGCACCGCGACCGCCGCCGCCCTCGCGGTCACCACGATCGCCGCCATCACCGCCACCGCCGGCCCCGCACTGGCCGACGCCAACTCCTCCGACGGCCAGGGCCTCTGGGGCTGGGGCGGGCACCACCGCCAGCACGGCTCACTGACCTACAGCGTCGGCGCGCCGGTGGTCGACAAGGTCAAGGGCGGCCCGTGGACGCTCGCCCAGGGCGACCCCACCCTCGGCGCGTCCTACGGCAGCAGCCTGCCGGTCTACGCCGGCGGCGGCAGCGGCACCGTCACGGTGGGCGGGGTGAGCTACCCGAACCTGGCGGTCGACCCGGCCGGCTCCGGCAGCGTCCCGGCGGCCAGCGGCTTCACCGGCACGCCCGGCCCGCTCGACGGCTACTGCTCCAGCGGTGGCGCCACGCCCGAGACCGGCACCGTGCTGCGCCAGCCCAAGGGCAGCGTGCTGCCGATGCAGCCGTACTACTTCCCCTTCGTCACCAGCCAGGACGGCGGCCACACCCTCTCCGGCCTCTTCGACTACCGCCCCAAGGACGGTGACGAGGCGGTGGTCGCGGCCACCTCCACCGACCACGGCAAGACCTGGAAGTACGCGGGCGAGGCGCTGGAGCAGAACGCCGGCCTGTGCCCGGACGGCAACACCAACGACGACGGCCAGGGCCACGCCTTCGTGCTGACCGTGCCGGACTACAACGGCACCGGCCATCGCGGCCAGGTGCTCTACACGCTCTCCCGCCCCTCGGGCGACGCGCTGGGCGTCAACCTGATCGTCCATCACCTGTCGCCCAAGGGCGGCGACCCGCTGGCCGGCCTGCCGGCCGCCGAGCCGGTCGGCATGGGTGGCAGCACCAGCGCGACCGGCGCCGTGAGCGTCCCGGCCGGCCCCGCCGGCGCGGGCGTCACCATCAACGTCGGCAACACCGCGAACTTCGAGCAGCCGGGCCACTTCACGGTCGACGGCGTCACGGTGGACTGCAACGACGACAACGCCACCGCGACCGCCTTCACCGGCTGCACCACCCGGACCCCGGGCGGGGTGGACGTCAAGGCGGGCGACGCGGTCACCGCCGACGCCGTGATCCCGGCCACCGCCCAGCAGACCAGCGGTCTGGTAGCCCCCGACGGCATCATCAGCACCGTGCCGAGCTACCCGGGCGCGCCCAAGGGCAGCGTCGCGGTCCTCTACACCGAGAAGATCGTCAACTACTTCACGCCGACCACCACCACGGCCGCCGTCACGCTGCCGGCCGCCACCCTCCCGGTGGCCGACAGCTCCGCGCTGAAGCCCGCCGCCGGCGGCTCGGTCACCGTGAGCCTGGGCACCGCGGCCGGCATCGTCCAGGTCAGCTGCACCGGCGCCGACGCCACCCACCTGACCGGCTGCACCGGCGGCACGGGCGCGGTCGCCAAGGGCAGCGACGTGGGCGCCCCCGGCGCGGCCGTCGCCCCGTACGCGCAGCTGGCGCTGACCGGCGAGGGCAAGGACAAGCCCAAGTCGCTCTTCGGCAACAACGAGGACTACACCGTGGTCCGCGCCGCCTACACCACCGACGGCCTGCACTTCACCGATCTCGGCCAGGTGAACGGCCTGAGCGACCCGACCAGCAACAGCGACTCGGTGCTGCGCTGGACCGGCTCGCGCGGCACCGTGGTCAGCAACCCGGACGGCAGCTACGGCCTCTTCCTGTCCGGCGCCTACGCCTCGGACGGTGACAGCGACGCGTTCAACCAGATCTTCTACTCCTCCTCCGAGGACGGGAAGACCTGGTCGGCCCCGCAGCGGCTGCTCTCCACCGACTACAGCTTCTCGGCCCTCGCCCAGCAGGCGGCCACCGGGGGAGCGCTCGGCGTCTCGGGCTACTACAGCGGCCGGGTCTACGACCCGACCGTGGTGCAGAACGACAACGGCAGCCTCACCATGGTCTTCGCCGGCTACTCCACCCCCAAGCCGCTGCCCGGCACCGGCAGCGTCTACGGCACCGACCCGGCGGCCCGGTTCACGGTCCCGAACGTCGAGCCCGCCGAGTACCGCACCATCCTGAGCGTCACGCTGAAGCCGCACTGGACCAACTGACGGTCCGTAAGCCAGAATGGAACCTATCGGGCAAAGCGTCAACGGGTGTGAATCCCAGGAGGTTTGCGTGACGAGGACTCCGGTCCGACTCGCGGCCGCCGTGCTGCTGGGCGCGGCTGCGTTCGCCGCCCTGGGATCTGTGGCGCACCTCGCGAACGCCTCGCTCGAGAAGAAGGCGCGCGGCGGCGCGGCGACGGCGTCCGCCGCCGGCGCGCCGACCGTCGCCGAGCTCGTCGTCAAGGTCTCTTAGCCGATCCGCCCCGTCCGGCGCCCTGATACACCGGACGGGGCGGATCCATGCCTGCCGCCGCCCCACCGGATTCGCTCCTGCCCTACCGCGCTCCGCCGTTCACGTACAGCGTCTGCCCGCTGACGTATGACGCCTCCTCGCTGGCCAGGAACGCCACCACCGCGGCGATCTCCTCCGGCCGGCCGGCGCGGCGCAGCGGCGTGCGGGCGGCGACCTCGGCCTGGTGCTCCTCGGGGGTCGCGCCGACCCGCTCGGCGGTGGCGGCCGTCATCGAGGTGACGATGTAGCCGGGGGCCACCGCGTTGACGTTGATGTTGAAGGGGCCCAGCTCGATCGCCAGCGTCGCGGTCAGGCCCTGGATCCCGGCCTTGGCGGCCGCGTAGTTGGCCTGGCCCCGGTTGCCCAGCGCGGAGCGCGAGCTGAGCGAGACGATCTTCCCGTACTTCTGCGCGACCAGGTACTTCTGCGCCACGTGGCTGCAGTTGTAGGCGCTGGTCAGGTTGACCGTCAGGACGGCGTCCCAGTCGGCCTTGGGCATCTTGAAGAAGAGGTTGTCCCGGGTGATCCCGGCGTTGTTGACCAGGATGTGCAGGCCGCCCAACTCCTCGACCACCTGGGCGAAGACCCGCTCCACGGCGTCGTAGTCGCTGACGTCGCAACCGTAGGCGCGGGCGGTGCCGCCCTTGGCGGTGATCGCGTCGGCGGTCTGCTGAGCGCGCTCGGCGGTCAGGTCGAGGACGGCGACGGTGGCGCCGTCCTCGGCCAGCAACTGGGCGGTGGCGGCGCCGATGCCCTGGGCGGCGCCGGTGACGATGGCGACCTTGCCGGTGAAACGTGACATCTCTTCAGGCTCCTTCAGCTGTTCTCGATCAGGACGGCGGTGCCCTGGCCCACGCCGACGCACATGGTGGCCAGGCCCCGGCGCGCGCCGGTGCGGCGCATCCGGTGCAGCAGGGTGGTGAGGATCCGGGCGCCCGAGCCGCCCAGCGGGTGGCCCAGCGCGATCGCGCCGCCGCTCGGGTTGACCAGCTCCGGGTCGATGCCCAACTGGTCGATGCTGGCCAGCGCCTGGGCGGCGAAGGCCTCGTTCAGCTCGGCCTCCTCCAGCTCGCCGATCGCCCAGCCGAGCCGGGCCAGCGCCTTCCGGGTGGCCGGCACCGGGCCGATGCCCATCACGTCCGGGTGGACGCCGGCCGAGGCACCGGCGGCGTAGCGGCCCAGCGGCTCCAGGCCGAGTTCGCCCAGCGCCTGCTCGCTGACCAGCAGCAGACCGGCCGCGCCGTCGTTCATCGGGGAGGCGTTGCCGGCGGTCACCGTGCCGCCGGGGCGGAAGGCGGGCTTCAGCTGGGCCAGCCGCTCCAGGCTGGTGTCCTCCCGGATGCCCTCGTCCTGAGTGACCGTCACCCCGTCGGGGCGGGTGACCGGCAGCAGCTCGGCGTCGAAGTGGCCGTCCTTGCGGGCGGCGGCGGCGCGCTGGTGGCTGCGCAGCGCGAAGGCGTCCTGCCGCGCGCGCGTGACGCCGAAGCGGTCGGCCACCTCCTCGGCCGTCTCGCCCATGCTGAGCACCCCGTGCAGCTCCTTCATCAGCGGGTTGGTCAGCCGCCAGCCGAGCCGGGTGTCGTAGGTCTGCATGGTGTGCGGCAGCGCCTCGTCCGGGCGGGGCAGCACGAACGGCGCGCGGCTCATCGACTCGCAGCCGCCGGCCAGCACGATCTCCGCCTCGCCGGCCGCGATGGTCCGGGCGGCCATGGTGACGGCCTCCAGACCCGAGGCGCAGAGCCGGTTGACGGTGGCGCCGGGCACGCTCTCCGGCAGTCCGGCGAGCAGCACGGCCATCCGGGCGGCGTTGCGGTTGTCCTCGCCGGCCTGGTTGGCGGCGCCCCAGTAGACGTCGTCGATCCGGGCCGGGTCCAGGCTCGGGACGTCGGCGAGCAGGCCGCGCAGCACCGCGGCCGACAGGTCGTCGGGTCGGACGGTGGACAGTGCGCCGCGCAGCCGGCCGATCGGGGTCCGGCGGGCGGCGGCGAAGTAGACGGGACGCACTTCGTTGGGCTCCTCTACTCGAATACTCGAAAGGGGTGGGTCAGAACGCGTTGACACCGGTCAGCGACCGGCCGATGAGCAGCTTCTGGATCTGGCTGGTCCCCTCGTAGAGGGTCATCACGCGCGCGTCGCGCAGCAGCTTGCCCACGGGGTACTCGTCGATGAACCCGTAGCCGCCGAACACCTGCAGCGCGTTGTTGGCCGCCCGGACGGCGGCCTCGCTGGCGAAGAGCTTGGCCACCGAGGACTCGGTGGCGAACGGCAGCCCGCGCTCGATGTGGTCGGCGACCCGCCAGGTGAGCAGCCGGGCGGCGGCCAGGTCGACCGCGATGTCCGAGATCAGCTCCTGCACCAACTGGTAGGAGGCGATCGGCTTTCCGAACTGCTCACGCTCGCCCGCGTAGCGGACGGCGACGTCCAGCGCGGCCTGGATGATCCCGACGCACCCGGCGGCCACCGACATCCGGCCCTTGGCGAGCGCGGCCATCGCCACCGAGAAGCCCTTGCCCTCGGCGCCGAGCCGGGCGCTGTCCGGCACCCGGACCCCCTCGAAGCTCAGCTCCGCGGTGGCCTGGCCGCGCAGGCCGAGCTTGCCGTGGATCTCCCGCCGCTCCAGCCCCGGGGTGTCGGTGGGGACCAGGAAGGCGCTGACCCCCCGGTGGCCCGCCTCGCCGGTGCGCGCGAAGACCAGCGCGACCTCGGCCCAGGTCCCGTTCGTGATGAACATCTTGGCGCCGCTGATCAGCCAGCCCGCGCCGTCCCGCACCGCGCGGGTGGTCAGGTTGGCGGCGTCCGAGCCGGTGCCGGGCTCGGTGAGCGCGAAGCAGGCCAGCGCCTGCCCGGAGCAGAGCCGGGGCAGCCAGTGGCGCTTCTGCTCCTCGGTGCCGTAGCTGTTGATCGACTTGGCCACCAGGCCGAGCGAGACCGAGACGATCCCGCGCACCGCGGAGTCGCCGCGCCCCAGCTCCTCCAGCACCAGGCAGTACGCCAGGTGGTCGCCGCCGCTGCCGCCGTACTCCTCGGGGATGGTCAGGCCCAGGAAGCCGAGCTTGCCCAGCTTGCCGACCACGGCCCGGTCCACGGACTCGGCGCGGTCCCAGGCGGCGGCGTACGGGGCGATCTCGCGATCGGTGAACTCGGCGGCGAGCGCGCGGACCGCGGCCTGTTCCTCGGAGAGCTCCAAGTCCATCGTCAGGTCCCTTCCTCGGATCGGTCCGGGGTCCGTAAACTAGCGCTGCAAGTTTTTTGGACTCTAGCCCGGCCGCGCCCCCGCTGGGAAGGGGCCGCTGCGACACCCTGCGAGAATTGCCGCCCCACCACCCGACCGGAGGAGCCCACCCCATGGCCCGTCCCCGCACCCCGCTGCTCAGTCGCGAGCGGATCGTCGGGGCAGCCCTCGCGCTGGTGGACGCCGAGGGGCTGGAGGCGCTCTCCACCCGGCGCCTGGCCACCGAACTCTCGGTCAGCGGCCCCTCGCTCTACAACCACTTCGCCACCAAGGACGAACTGCTCGACGCGGTGGTGGACAGCGTGATGGGCGAGGTGGACCTGGCCATGTTCGCGGCCGGCCTCGACTGGCGCACCGCGCTGCGCGACTGGGCCCGCTCCTACCGGGCCGCGCTCGCCGCGCACCCGCACATCGTCCCGGTGCTGGCCCAGGGCCCGGGCCGGCGCCCGAACGCGCTGCGGCTGGCCGACGCGGTCTACGGCTGCCTGGTCGAGGCGGGCTGGCCGCGCGGGCAGGCCACCCGGATCGGCGCCCTGATGCGCTACTTCATCACCGGCTCGGCGCTCGGCTCCTTCGCGGCCGGGTTCCCCGAGGACGCCCAGCTCTACGCGGGCGACTATCCGCACCTCGGCGAGGCGCACCGGCTGGCCGAGCACCGGCGCGCGGTGGACGAGGGGGCCTTCGAGACGGGGCTGGAGGCGCTGCTGGACGGGCTGGCGCTGCGCTTCGAACGCGGATAGCCGGGCCGCCGCTGCCTCACCAGGGCTCGCGTGCCAGGAAGGCGGGCCTGGTGGCGGGGTCCACCGGGTCGTAGTAGCGGTGGAACACCGGCGTCACCCCGCCCGACACCGGCGGCACGATCCAGCTCCAGTCCGCCGGTGTGGGCCGGCCGAGCCGCTCCTCCTGGGCGATGTGCTTCAGGAAGCGCTCCGACTCGGTGTGGTGGTCGGTCATCGTCACGCCCGCCACCTCGTAGGAGTGCAGCACCGCCCGGTTGAGCTCGATCAGCGCGCGGTCCTTCCACAGCGTGCGCTCGCTGGAGGTGTCCAGCTCAAGCCGTTCGGCGACCTCGGCCAGCAGGTTGTAGCGGTCGGCGTCGGCCAGGTTGCGGGCGCCGATCTCGGTGCCCATGTACCAGCCGTTGAACGGAGCGGCGGGGTAGCGGATGCCGCCGATCTCCAGGGTCTGGTCGCTGATCGCGGGCACGGCGTACCAGCGCAGGCCCAGGCCGGCGAACCAGGCGTACTCGGGGTGGCTGAGCGGGACCTCCAGGGTGGTGTCGTCCGGCAGTTCGTACCAGCGCGGCTGCTCGCCGGGGCGCTCCTGGATCAGCAGGGGCAGCACGTCGAACCGGCCCTCGGCCGGCTTCCAGCCCAGCTCGGCCGCGCGGGCGGCGAGTTGGCCGCCCGCCGGGTCGCCGGTCCAGCGGCCGTCGTCGTCCTGGTAGCCGGCGTAGCGCACCAGCTGGGAGTTGGCGATCCGGGGGGCCGGACGGCCGGGGCGGTCCGGGGCGAAGATGGTGATCATCGGGCGGATCCGGCCGCCGTTGGTGGCCAGCCGCAGATGCTCGAAGCACTCCTCGGCCAGGTCGTCGGCCGCGGAGACCTCGCGCAGGTCGCGCACCACCAGACTGCGCCAGTAGAGGCGGCCGATGCAGCGTGCGGAGTTGCGCCAGGCCACCTTGGCCCCGAAGGCCAGCTCCTCGGCGGTGTGCCGGTAGGTGCCGGTCCGCGCGATCTCGTCCAGCACCTCCTCGACCCGTCGCACCGGATCGCCCGCGCCCGGCACCTCGGCGTGGAACTGCCGGATGAAGTCGCTCGCCTGGTCGGGATCGGTGAACGCCGGAGTGAAGAGGCTCGGCGGCGGCATCCGGCGGAGCTGTTCGGGCACCGTCGAGGCGTCGGTGGCCGAACGGTCGTAGCCCATCGGGCAACCGGGCGCGGCTGGGGTGGGGCTGGCCTTGCGGGCGAGTATCCGCTCGAAGATCACAGAGACGTCCTTTCCGCACCTATGGATACCCGAAGCGGCAGCTCAGCGGCCCAATGCGGGCGAATCCCGCACACAGTCCCCCCGCGACACGCTAGGCTACCCCTCCTCGAGTAGATCTTGTGATGATCAGGTCAACTTTCTGCCATGTCAAGGCCCCTGGCCCGTGGGTGCGGCCCGGTGCCGCCCGCCGCGATGGTGGCGGGCAGGCCGCCGAGCATTGGCTGATGCTCCGTCAGTTCCCTTGCATCCCTTGCGGTGCACGGCCGACGCCGGGCGGGCCGGCGAAGACCTGGGCGATCGGCAGCCAGCCGGTGGCCACCGGGCCGGTCACCGTCAGTGCCAGATCGTCCGGATGCCGCCGCTGGGTCACCAGCAGGCAGAAGTCCAGCGCGGGCCCGGCGACCCGGTCCGCCGCCTCCTCGGGGCCCCAGGTCCACGCCTCGCCGCCGGGTCCGGCCAGTTCGACCCGCACCGGCTCGGTCGGCACCGGCAGGCCGTGCGCGGAGAACGCGAAACCCAGGGTCCGCACGCCCAGGTGCGCGATGTGCCGCAGCCGGGCGCTGGGCTTGCGCTCGACGCCGAGTGCCTCGGCCACGTCCTCGCCGTGCGCCCAGGTCTCCATGATCCGTGCGGTGGCCATCGAGGCGGCCTTCATCGGCGGGCCGAACCACGGCAGCCGGCTGCCCGGCGGCACCTCGGCCAGCGCCGCCAGCACGTCGGCGCAGCCGGTCCGCCACCGCCGCAGCAGCTCGGCCGGCGGCAGGGCCGCGCCCTCGGCCGCGCCCCGGTCCACGATCCCGTCGAACTCGGCCGCACCGGTGAGCAGTTCGGCCGCCGCCGGATGGAACCCGGCCGGATCGTGCACCGACCGCAGGGTCCAGGCGTCCGTCCAGGCCAGGTGGGCGAGCTGGTGGGCGATGGTCCAGCCCGGCGCGGGCGTCGGGGTCATCCAGCGGTCCTCGTCCAACGGCGCCACCAGGGCGGCCAGGTCATCGTTCTCGGCCCGCAGGTCCGCCAGCAGTGCGGCGATCTCGGTCATCGGTCACCCCTTCGTCGGTTGACGCCACTGTGGCGCGACTGATCGCCCGCGCGCCAGACCCCATGCCGGAAGGACCGGCCACTGCCCCGTGGTCGCCGACCCGGTGCAGGGCCGTGGCCGGACCCGGGACCGTCGAAGTTCGTAGGACCAACGAACCAACCCCGACCCCGCCCAGGGCCCGATTCCCGCCGGGGCGGCCGGCGGGAGAGTTTCCTCATGGACACCACGGCTCCGAACACCACATCCCCGAACGCGACCGCCCCAGACGCGACCGCCACGGCTCCCGCGACCTCCCCCCGCCCACCCGTTGCCGTCATCACCGGCGCCTCGCGCGGGCTGGGCCTGGAACTCGCCCGCGCGCTGGCCGCCGACGGCCGGCAGCTGGTGATCACCGCCCGCAACCCCGAGGAACTCGCGCTCGCCGAGGCGGCCCTGCGCCCGCTCACCACGGTGGTCGCGCTGGCCGGCTCGGTGGTGGACGACGAGCACCGCGCCCAGGTCGCGGCGGCCGCCGCCCGGCTCGGCGGGGCCGCGCTGCTGATCAACAACGCCTCCACGCTGAACGGTTCGGCGGACGAGGGCGCCGACCCGCTGCCCACCCTGGCCGCTGTCCCGCTGCCCGACCTGCTGGAGACCTTCGAGGTCAACGCGCTGGCCCCGATCGCCCTCACCCAGCTGCTGCTGCCGCAACTGCGGCGGCACGCGGGCGCGGTGCTCAACATCAGCTCGGACGCCGCCGTCGAGGCCTACCCGGGCTGGGGCGGTTACGGTGCCGCCAAGGCCGCGCTCGACCACGCCTCCGCGGTGCTGGCCGAGGAGGAGCCGCGGTTGCGGGTCTGGGCCGTCGACCCCGGCGACCTGCGGACCCGGCTGCATCAGCAGGCCTTCCCGGACGCCGACCTCTCCGAACTGCCGTTGCCCAGCAGCGTGATCCCGGCCTTCCGCACCCTGTGGCGCGACCGCCCGGCCTCCGGCCGCTACCGGGCCGCCGACCTGCTCGCCGACACCGCCGACGCGGCCGTCAGCACCGGAGTCTGACATGACGTCAGATCTGCTGTCCGGCCTGGTGTCCGGCCTGGACTTCACCGTCCCGCCCGAACTCTCCGCCCACGCCCCGGCCGAGGCGCGCGGCCTGCGCCGGGACGCCGTGCGGCTGCTGGTCGGCCGGGGCGGTCGCCAGGCGCCGCCGAGCGCCGAACACCACCGTTTCACCCAGCTGCCGCAGGTGCTGCGTCCGGGCGATCTGCTGGTGGTCAACAACTCGGCCACGCTGCCCGCCGCACTGCCCGCCCGGCTCCCCGACGGTGGCGAGATCACCCTGCACCTCTCGGCGGCCCACCCCGACCCGCGCGGCGCCCACCTGGTCGAGCTGCGCCGCCCCGGCCGCGACGGCGCCGCCGCCGAGTACCTGGCGCCGGCCGACAACCCGGCCCGCCCCGGCCTGCTGCTGAGCCTGCCGGCCGGCGGCGCGGCCGTGCTCCGCTCCCCGTACACGCCGCGGCTCTGGTACGCCCAACTCACCCTGCCCGGCCCGGTCCCCGGCTACCTGGCCGACCACGGCAAGGCGATCCGCTACGGCTACGTGGACCGCGACTGGCCCCTCAACGCCTACCAGACGGTCTTCGCCGTCGAACCGGGCAGCAGCGAAATGCCCAGCGCGGCCCGCCCGTTCACCGCCGCCCTGGTCAGCGCCCTGGTCGCGCGCGGCATCCTGATCGCCCCGATCACGCTGCACACCGGCGTGGCCTCCCCGGAGGCGCACGAGGCGCCCTACCCCGAGCGCTTCCGGGTCCCCGCCGCCACCGCCGCCCTGGTCAACCACGTCCGCGCGACCGGCGGCCGGGTGATCGCGGTCGGCACCACCGCCGTCCGCGCCCTCGAATCCGCCACCGCCCCCGACGGCCGAACCCGGCCCGCGGACGGCTGGACCGACCTGGTCATCACCCCCGGCCGTGGCGTGCGCGCCGTGGACGGCCTGCTCACCGGCTGGCACGAACCGCGCGCCTCGCACCTGCTGATGCTCGAAGCCGTCGCCGGCCGCCCGCTGCTGGAACTCTGCTACCGCGAGGCGTTGGCGGGGCGCTACCTCTGGCACGAGTTCGGCGACGTGAACCTGCTGCTGCCCGAGTGAGGCGCGGAGCGGCTCCCGTCGTCCCCGCCGGAGTCCGCGCCCGGAGTCCGCGTTCAGTCCGCCAGCGCCTGGTACGCCGAGGTCCAGAAGTCCTGGACCACCGGCGGTGGGACCGGCGAGGTGAACGCCCGACCGGTGAGCAGCACGCCGGTCACCCGGTCCTTCGGGTCCACACCCCAGACGGTGCCCAGCCCGCCGGTCCAGCCGTACTGGCCGACCGGGTGGCCGAGTTCGGTGTGCCGGGTGACGACCGAGCAGCCGAAGCCCCAGCCGTTGGTGTCGAAGAAGCCGGGGACGAGGTTGGACAGCGTCTTCTGCTCCGGTGTCAGCTGGTCGGTGGTGAGCAGTTCGACCGAGGCGCGGGAGAGGATCCGCTCACCGTCGGACCGGCCGCCGTCCAGCAGCATCCGGCTGAACGCGTAGAAGTCGTCCACGGTGGAGACCAGGCCCGCGGCGCCCGCCGGGAAGGCCGGGGGAGTGGCCCACTCGCCGCCGTCCGCCTCGTCGTAGACGGCGCGGGCGCCGGTGGCCGGGTCGGTCCAGTAGGAGGTGGTGAACCGGTCCAGTTGCTCGGGCGCGACCGAGAAGCCGGTACTGGTCATGCCCAGCGGCTCGAAGAGGCGCTCGCGCAGGAACTCCTCGAAGGGCCGGCCGGCGGCACGGGCGATCAGCACGCCCAGCACGTCGGAGCCGGTGCTGTAGACCCAGCGCTCGCCCGGCTGGTACATCAGCGGCAGGGTGCCGAGCCGGCGCAGCCACTCGTCCGGCTCGGGCACCACGGAGGGGCGCGGCATCCCCTGGCCGAGCTGGAGCGCGTCCATCGCCTGCTGGATCGGATAGCTGCCGGGCGGGGCCATCAGGATGCCCGTCCCCATCCGGAAGGTGAGCAGGTCGCGCACCGTGATCGGGCGGCGGGCCGGGACCGTGTCGTCCAGCGGGCCGTCCAGGTGGCGCAGCACCCGGCGGTCGGCCAGCTCCGGCAGCAACTCGTCGACCGGGTCGTCCAGGCGCAGCCGGCACTCCTCGACCAGGATCATGGTGGCGACGGCGGTGACCGGCTTGCTCATCGAGGCGACCCGGAAGAGCGTGTCCCGGGCCACCGGGCCGCCGCCGACCGACCGCGCGCCGATCGCCTCGACGTGTGCGTCGTCACCTCGCGCGACCAGGGCGACCAGCCCGGGGACCCCGCCGTGCTCGACGTGCCCGGTCAGGGTGGCCCGCAGGCGGTCGAGGCGGCTCTTGACGAAGCCCTTGCTCTGCTCGGCGGGGATCATGTCGGCCTCTCTGTCGTACTGGTGACGGTCCGTCAGGGCGATGCACGCCGATCCTCGCAGCCGGGTCCGACATTCCGCCGCAAGCACACCGGGCCCGCACCGCTGCGACGCCACTGCGACGCCGCCGCGGCACCGCTCCCGCGCTCGGGGCACCGGGGTGCGCCGCGGCCCGGCGCGAACGGCTAGCCTGGGCGGACAATGAACCGTTTCACCACGTCATGGGGCGACTTCCAGCTCACCCGCTTCCCCGAGGAGCCGCGCGAGCAGCTGCGCGCCTGGGACGCCGCCGACGAGTACCTGCTGCGCCACCTGCACGGCGACCCGGAGCTGCCAGCCGCTCCCGCCACAGCTCCCGCTCCCGCTGCCGCTCCCGCCACAGCTCCCGCTCCCGCTGCCGCTCCCGCCACAGCTCCCGCTCCCGCTGCCGCTCCCGCCACAGCTCCCGCTCCCGCTCCCGCTGCCGCTCCCGCCACAGCTCCCGCTGCCGCTCCCGCCACAGCTCCCGCTCCCGCTGCCGCTCCCGCCACAGCTCCCGCTCCCGCTGCCGCTCCCGGCATCGGCGGGTTGCGCGGCAGCGTGGTCGTGCTCGGCGACCGCTGGGGCGCCCTGGTCACCGCGCTGGCCGCGGCGCAGCCGTCGGCCGCCCTGACGCAGCTCGGCGACTCCTACCTCGCCCGCGAGGCGACCCGCGCCAACCTCGCCCGAAACGGCCTCGACCCGGACGCCGTCCGGCTGCTGGCCGGCACCGACGCCCCGCCGGAGCGGATCGACGTCCTGCTGATCCGGGTCCCCAAGAGCCTGGCCTTCCTCGAGGACCAGCTGCACCGCCTCGCCCCCGCGCTCCACCCGCAGACCGTGGTGATCGGCACCGGGATGGTCACCGAGATCCACACCTCCACCCTCCAGCTCTTCGAGCGGATCATCGGCCCCACCCGCACCTCGCTCGCGGTGAAGAAGGCGCGGCTGATCTTCAGCACCGTGGACCCGGCGCTCGCCCGCACCGCCAGCCCCTGGCCGCTCAGCTACGCCCTGCCCGCCGACCTCGGCCCGGTCTCCGGGCGCACCGTGGTCAACCACGCCGGCATCTTCTGCGCGGACCGCCTGGACATCGGCACCCGGTTCCTCCTCCAGCACCTGCCCGCCCGCCAGGGCCACGAGCAGGTGGTCGACCTCGGCTGCGGCAACGGCGTGGTCGGCACGGCCGCCGCGCTGGCCAACCCGGCGGCCGAAGTCACCTTCATCGACGAGTCCTTCGCCGCCGTCGCCGCCGCCGAGGCCACCTTCCGGGCCAACACCCCACCGGACACCGTCGCCCACTTCCAGGCCGGCGACGCACTCGCCGCCGTGTCGCCCGGTTCGGTCGACCTGGTCCTCAACAACCCGCCGTTCCACTCCCACCAGGCCACCACCGACGCCACCGCCTGGCGCATGTTCACCGGCGCCCGGCGGGCCCTGCGCCCGGGCGGCGAACTCTGGGTGGTCGGGAACCGGCACCTGGCGTACCACGTCAAGCTCCGCAAGCTCTTCGGCAACTGCCAGACCGTCGCCGGGAACCCGAAGTTCGTGATCCTGCGAGCGGTGAAGCGGTAACGGCCGACCCTCGCCAGGGGGTTGCCCGTGCGGAGAGGGGCTTTCCGCACGGGCGCGCCCACTGGGACACCCCAGGCCGGTGAACTGTGACAGGCCGCCGCTCTGTTGCGGCCCGCGGCGCCGGCCGGGACCTCGGCGATCGCTCATTGGTTTGCATGCGTCGATCGCTTTCGTCATCGCCGTGCTGACGGTTCATCAGATGGTGCGAACTCGCGCTTGTCGGCTGGTTGGGCCAGACGGGCGTGGATACGCTCGGGCACGTCGTCCGAAGGCGGGCGGCACCCGTAGCGTGCTGCACCTGCCCAGGTCGTCCCTGCTGTCCTGGGTCGGCCGACAGCCCGCTCGGGCGGTTCCCATGGGAGTGGACATGAGCTCTGTAGGCCGTACGACCGTCGCGGTGCTGGCCGCCGCTCTGGCATCGCTGGGCGCGGGGAGCGGTGTCACCGCGTCTGCCGCGACCACCCCGTCGGCCACCTCGTGCAGCAGCGGGGCGGAATGCCCCAGCCTGAAGCCGACCAGGCTGACGGCCAGTCAGGCCACCCTGAACGTCACCCAGATGCAACTGGAGAACATCGACGCGATGGCGTCCGACGCGGTGACCGGGGAGCCCATCCGCGGCGCCAAGATCGTGTTCGCCACCATGGGCGGCCGGACGCTGGGGATGGCCTACACGGACGACACCGGCATCGCCGCGATCGCCGCTCCGGAGGACCTGGGCCCCGGCACCCTCCAGGAACTGCTGGGCGGCTACGAGGCCGCGATGGTCGGCGACGGCGTCCACGCCCCGGCCGGGGCCCACGGAGCGATCACCGTCGGAACCGACCAGGGCCCCGGGGTCCCGGCCAACCCGTGCGCCGTCTGCAGCGACCGGGGGCTCAAGCAGGACGTGGTCCCGGTGGACTGGAGCCGGTGAGGATGCGGATCCTGCGCCGATGGTCCCGTGCGGCCGACCGCACCGTCCCGGCCGGTTCTCCGGCCGACGCGCGGGAGAGCGGCGCGGTGGCCCCGGTGGGTGCGGTGGCCCCGGTCGGTGCGGTCAACGGCTACGCCATCCTGGAGACGGTGGCGGAGCTGCCGGTCAGCACCTGGCGCTACCTCTGGGAGCCCGAGGACGTGCGCCACCTGGGGCCGATGGCCCAGGACTGGCAGGCCGCCTTCGGCTTCAACCAGGACGACACCAGGATCCCCGTCGTCGACGGCCTCGGCGTCGCCCTGGTCTGCGTCCAGGCGCTGCACCGCCGCGTGGCCGACCTCACGGCCGAGGTGGAGCGGCTGCGGGGAGCCGCGGGTGCGAACCCGCCCGAGACCGCATGATGGCGCCGGACGGCCCGCGGAACACCCATCGTGATCCAGGAGGCAGCACATCATGACGAGCCAGGGCACCTCGGTGGGAGCAGCGCAGGCGGCGGATCAGCCAACGCCGGTGTGCACGGACGCGATCTGGCGGCTCCCGGTGACGGTCTGCCGGATCACCCAGTTCCTCGGCGACCGGACGGCTGACGCCCTGCTGGAGCGCGCCGTCGCCGCCACCGGTGACACGTTGAAGCCCTCCATGATCCGCGACCGGGAGCTGGTCCCCGACATCCGCCGGTCCCGGTCCTGCCAGGACTTCGCCGCGCCCGAGTTGCTGGCGGCCATCGATGAGGTGCTGGACGCGGTCGAGCACACGCTGGGGGTCTCCTGCCGGCACACCGAACCCGACTACAGCCTCAACGTGCACAACGACGGCGACTTCTACCGGCCGCACCAGGACACCAGCGCCGAGTTCGCCCCCCGGCGGCTGCTCACCTTCGTGTACTACCTGCACCGCACGCCCCGGCCCTTCGACGGGGGCGAGTTGCGCATGTTCGACGCCGCCCTGCCGCTGCACACCCGGACCACCGGAAAGTGGCAGGAGCGCACCTGGCGGGACTGGGAGCCCGAGCACGACAGCATCGTGTTCTTCCGGCCCACCGCCTGGCACGAGGTGCGGCCGGTCAGCTGCCCGAGCGGGCAGCACGCGGACAGCCGCTTCGCCGTCAACGGCTGGCTGTGCAGCCCCGATCCCGCGAACCGGTGAGACTCCCCGTCCCCGATGCCGACTGACGGTCGGGGACGGGGACGGTGACGGGACATCATGGGGGCATGCCACCAGTGCCCGTTGTCCCGCGCCCGCTGAACGCAGCCGAGCAGGCCGTGCTGGAACACCTGCTGGCCGGTGACTTCCCCGGTGCGCCGGAGCTGCGGAGCCAGCTCGAGCAGGCGGAGGTCATCGCCACCTGGACGCCCGATTCGGTCAGCGTCGACCTGCGGGTGCTCGCCGCCGAGCGTCGGGCCCCGCTGGCCGCCGGTCTCGTCCCGGTGGACGCGCAGGTGCTGGACGAGCGCGGCGAGTACGTCGGTGAGCTGCTCGTCTGGGTCGAGGACGGTGGCGTCCTGGCCGGCCTGGAATACGCCTGGGTCACCGACGAGATGCCGACCGCCCTGCCGCCCGTCGAGCGAATCCGGCGCACTCCTGGTCCGTGACCGGACGAGCACCGGACGGCACCGGGCGACAAAAGACAGCCGACAAAAGACAGAGGCAAGGAGATCTCCCACTCCTTGCCACTCTCAAGATATAGCGCACCGGGGGCCTTGCGGCAAGGCCCTGGTCGTGCTCCAGAATGGTCGGCCACGGCCACCGCCTGCGCAAATGACCGATTCGCGAAGTGACGCGCGGCGCGGTCGGCCGAAATCCCATCTCGTGGAACGGGCGTTCTGATGATTGACGTGATCGTGGTCGGCGGCGGACCGACCGGACTGATGCTGGCCGGTGAATTGCGGCTGCACGGCGTGCACGTGGTGGTACTGGAGAAGTTGACCGAGCCGACCGAGCAGTCGCGCGGGCGCGGCCTGCACGCGCGCAGCGTCGAGCTGATGGACCAGCGCGGCCTGCTGGACCGGTTCCTCGCGGTCAGCGAGAAATTCCAGGTCGGCGGTTTCTTCGGCGGTATCCACAAGCCCTGGCCGGACCGGCTGGACACCGCTCACCCGTACGGTCTGAGCATCCCGCAGGCGCTCACCGAGCGGCTGCTCAGCGAGCGCGCTCTCGAACTCGGTGCCGAGATCCGGCGTGGCTGCGACGTGGTCGGGCTGGACCAGGACGAGGACGGGGTGACCGTCGAGCTGGCGGACGGCACCCGACTGCGCTCGCGCTTCCTCGTCGGGTGCGACGGCGGTCGCAGCACGGTGCGCAAGCGGCTCGGCGTCGGGTTTCCCGGCGAGCCCGCCAAGGTCGACACCCTGCTGGGCGACCTGGAGGTGACCGAGCCCCCGGAGACGGTTGCCGCCGTCGTCGCGGAGGTTCGCAGGACCCAACTCCGGTTCGGCGCCATCCCGCTCGGGGACGGGCTGTACCGCATCATCGTGCCCGCCGAAGGGGTCTCCGAGGATCGCGCGACCGCGCCGACCTTGGAGGAGTTCCAGCAGCAGCTACGGGCCATCGCCGGCACCGACTTCGGCGTGCACTCACCGCGCTGGCTGTCCCGGTTCGGCGACGCCACCCGGCAGGCCGAGCGCTACCGGGTGGGCCGGGCGCTGCTGGCCGGCGACGCGGCGCACATCCACCCGCCGACCGGTGGGCAGGGGCTCAACCTCGGCGTCCAGGACGCGTTCAACCTCGGCTGGAAGCTGGCCGCCGAGGTCAACGGCTGGGCGCCGGAGGGCCTGCTGGACAGCTACCACGCCGAACGGCACCCGGTGGGCGCCGCCGTGCTGGACAACACGCGCGCGCAGACCACGCTGCTGGGGACCGATCCGGGGGCGACCGCGCTGCGCGAACTGTTCTCGAAGCTGATGGACTTCGAGGAGGTGAACCGGTACATGACCGGGATCGTCACCGCCGTCGGGGTCCGCTACGACTTCGGCGAGGGGCACGACCTGCTCGGCCGGCGGCTCCGGGACGTCGTGCTGAAGCAGGGCCGCCTCTACGAGCTGATGCACGGCGGTCGCGGGCTGCTGCTCGACCAGACCGGCCGCCTGTCGGTGGCGGGTTGGGCGGACCGGGTCGACCAGGTCGTCGACGTCAGCGAGGAACTGGACGTGCCCGCCGTGCTGCTGCGGCCGGACGGCCACGTGGCGTGGGTCGGCGGGGACCAGCGGGAGTTGCTCGGCCTGCTGCCCAAGTGGTTCGGCGCTGCCGCCAGTTGAGCTCGCCGGCGCGCATGTCGAGTTCGTCGAGGTGACGTGCCGGCTGCCGGCCGGCGTGGCTCGGCACCTCGCGGCGGGGACCTCGCGCTTCAGCATTCTCTCAGGAAATTCTCAGACAGAGGCAACCGACCGGGCCTTCGTGGTGTCTTCACCTCTGCACAACGCACAGCCCGGCCGGCCAGAGGGGCCCGTCGGCTGTCCTGACGATCCGGGGGGATCCATGCGCTCGCGCTTTCTGTTGACGGTCTCCGCTACCGCGCTGCTGGCCGGGCTCGGCCTGACGGCCTGCGGTCCCAGCTCCACGGCCAACCCGTCGAAGGCCGCCGGTGCCGCGCCGGTGTCCGGTGCGCCGGCGCCCGCTGCGCCGGCGTCGGCCGCGCCGGTGCCCGCCGCGCCGATCGCGGGCCGGTCCAGTGCTCCGGTCGCCGCCTCGTCCGCCACCGGAATCCCGACGGCGCCGGGCTCCGGCAGCTCGTCGGCGCCCAAGTGCTCTGCGCAGAGCCTGAGGTGGACACTCACCCGACTCACCGATGCGGGCACCGATGCGAAGGACCCGGCGAACGCCGAACTCGTCGCCGTCAACTCCGGCTCGCAGAGCTGCACTCTGGCCGGGTACCCGAAGCTCGAGTTCCACCTGGGCAAGGGGCCGCAGGCCCTCGGGGCCGGGACGGGCAGCCCCGCGCCGCTGACGCTGGGCGCGGGCAAGAAGGCGGTGATCGCCCTGAGCTACTCCGAGTTCAACGGCAAGGGGCCGGACAGCGGCAATTGCGTGTTCGTCACCGCCGGTGCCGCCGACGTGACCGCGCCGGGTGACAGCACCGCGGTCCGGGTCCCGGTGGTGGACCACAGCGGCAAGCCGGCGGAGGTCACCATCTGCGGCGACACGGTCCGGATGAGCCCGCCCGTCGCCCGGTAGGGGCTACCCGGCGGTCAGTTCACCTCCCCGCCTCCTCCCGCCAGTAGGCGAGGCTGTGCCAGGTGGCGAGGGTGTCGGGGTGGTCCGGGCCGAGGCCGCGCTGGAACGCGGGGTCCAGGCTCACCACCGGGCCGTCCCAGCCGACCGCGAACGGGTAGCCGCAGCGGATCCCCACGTTCCCGCCGCCGGCCGCACCGTCGTCTCCCGCCGACTCTCCGCCGGTGGTGCGGGACCGGGCCCGCAGCTCCTCCACCGCGCGGTCCAAGGCCTCGGCGAAGCCGGGATCCTGCGCCGCGGCGTCCTCCAGCGCCTCCCGCACCCGCCACCGGGTGGGGCCGCTCGGTCGCCCCGCGCGTCGGCCGGGCCGGCCCCCCGCTTCGCCTCGCGGACCGCCCATCCGAACACGTACCCGACCGCGATCTCCATGCCCGCCACCGAACCCCCCAGCCCACCACCGACGTTGCAGCAGACCGTACCGGCTGCCCGTCCGGAGAAGAAGAAGCCGATCATGAGAAGGCCCGCACCTGCACGGCGCTGTACGCCTGGTGCGGCATTCAGCCAACACCCAGTAATGCCAAGGATGTTGACCGACCCATGCCAGTCGGCGATCCTGTACTGCCGCCCGTCATAGCCGCCCACACGGCTCGGGCTGGTGTATGAGCAGCTTCCTGATCGTCCCCCACATAGGAGCCAGCATGCGCCGATTCCTGATACGCGTCGCCACCCTCGCGGCAGTGGCGACCACCCTCGCCGTCCCCGCCGCGCCGACCACCGCGGCGGCCGCACAGGGACTGTCCTTCCGCCCCCTGCACTACAACACCAACGGCTACAACTGGGGTGGCTACGCCGCCACGGGTAGCGGCTTCACCTCGGTCTCGGCGTCCTGGGCCGAGGCGAGCGCGACCTGCAACTCCAGCAACGACCTCTACGCCCCCTGGGTCGGCATCGACGGTTACGGCACGTCCACCGTCGAGCAGACCGGGGTGGCGACCGACTGCTCCAGCGGCAGCCCCGTGGACCAGGCCTGGTACGAGATGTACCCGGCGAACCCGGTCTACCTGAGCCTCAGCTCGTACCCGGTGTCGGCCGGCGACGCGATCACCGCCTCGGTGACCTACGCCGGGAGCAGCAAGTACACCCTGAAGCTGACCGACTCCTCGCGAGGCTGGACCTACACCACCAGCAAGTCCCTCTCCGCGCAACGGGCCAGCGCAGAGGTCATCATCGAGTCGCCGACCGGGTCCTACCCCAACTTCGGCACCCTGAAGTTCAGCTCGGCCACCGTCAACGGCGCCTCCCTCGGCTCCACCAGCCCGGTCGCGCTCGACCCCAGCTCGAACGGCACCTACGAGGCCCGCACCGGCGCACTCGGCTCCAGCGGCACCAGCTTCACCGAAACGTTCCTGCACGAGTAACCGCACCGGCGCTGGGGCGGACGCCCGCCCCAGCGCACGGCAGGCCCAGCTCAGCCGGCGCGGTCCTCCGGGGGAGCGACAGAGGCCCTGGATAGCTTCACCGAGGTCAGAGCCGTAGGAGGCCCAGCAGATCACGGATCCCTCGGCATCAACCTGCCCCATGTACCAGTCGTCGTCATCCTCGGCTCTGAGCAAGCACAGGTCGTGGAACCCGAGGATGATCACGGGTCGAAGCGGCGCGTAGTCGACCTGGCCTGGTAGCTCTGTCACCACCAGCCGCTCCAGGGAGAGCATGGTCGCGGCTTCATCTCCCGACACGGCGCGGACGCGTTCGACGGTCCCTCCAGCAGGCAGCGTTGCAGTCACGGTTCCAGGCTCGCAGTTGCAAGTGACGGGCCGCCACCAGATTGCCGCTTGCCCTCGACGCCGCTCCGAGTTGTACTGCCACCCGCCGGGTCCCGACGGGGGACCACCACCAAGATCCTCGAAGCGATATTCGGCCTGACCCGGCTCTGAGCATCTGGCCAACTAGCGCGTCTCATTTGGCCAACAAGGCTGTCCCGTTGGCCGTCTATCGAGTCCCGGCACACTGTGCCGAGACACGCTAGTTGTCACCGGGGGAGAGTGTGGCCTGCGTGTTCGGTCGAGGTGAGACAGGATTGTTGGCACCGATTGGCCATCTCTGTTGTCACCTGCGGTGCATGGTCGGCCTTGTTGTCACCGCCCGGCTCCGTCCGGCCGCGTTGCCGAACGGAGGTTCGGGCGTGGCAGGTGTGGGGAGGTTCGCATGGCGTGCGTCGAGGCCTTCGACCACTCGCTGGAGGCCGGCTCCCGAGCTGACGACCTGTCTCCGGGAAGCGACTGAAGGTGGCGCGGGCGTCGCGGCACGGGCGGGTACTCGGGCATGGGCGCGGTGGGAACGCGACCCGCGAAGCGAGACCGACTCGTTCGGTCAGGCCAAGGTTCACCACGGCTCAGGATCCGAGGACGCAAGACGGGCCGGTCAGCGTGGCCGCAGCCCGTCGAAGACCACCGCGAAGATCCGCTCCCGGGCCGACACGTCGTTCCCGAGGTGCTCCATCGTCGTGGTCGTACCGACCAGCAGGGCGATGAGCTCTGGCAGGCCCAGCTCCGGGCGGACCGCCCCGGCCCGCTGCGCCCCGGCCAGCAACTCGGCGAGCCGCGCCCGGATCGCCGCGCTGGACTCCTGCAGGGCCGCGTGCGCGTCCACACCGGCGGCGGCGAGCGCTTGGGCGAACTCGCTCTTGCCCGCGGACTGCTCGACCACCAGGCGGAAGCAGTCGAAGAACGTCTCGCCGGGAGCGGACTCGGCGGGCAGCTGTGCCGCCCGGGCGGCGATCGTCTCCAGCCTGCGCACCATCACGGCTTCCAACAGCGCTTCCTTGGTCGGGAAGTGCCGGAAGAGCGTGCCCACCCCGACCCCGGCAGCCCGGGCGATCTCCTCGGTTGGCACGCCGACGCCGCGGGTGGCGAACACCTGCGTGGCGACGTCCAGCAGCCTGGCCCGGTTGCGGGCCGCGTCCGCCCGCAGCGGGCGTTCCTGAGCGCCGCTCATCTCTTCCACCCTTTCCTGTCGGCGGCGAAGCCGCACTGGACAAACGGAGTTGCTAGTCCGTATCGTTGAAACCGGAGTCGCTAGTCCGATTCTAGCGACAGATCACGCTGGGGGTTGATCATGTCCGAAACGCTGTCGCCTCGTGAGGTCTTCACGAAGCTGCTCGAGGGTATCGGCGCGGGGCGGTTCGCGGAGCTCGCGGACCTCTACGCCGAGGACGCCGTGGTGGAGATCGCGTTCGCGCCCGTCGGACCGCACCGGTTCGAGGGGCGGGCTGTGATCGAGGAGCGGTTCATGGAACTCGCCACGAGCGTCCCCGTGGAGCTCACCCCGGTGAACGTGGTGATCCGGGAAACCGACGACCCGGAGGTGATCGTCAACGAATGGGACTACCAGGTGCATCACCGGGCGACCGAGCGGAACTTCAGGGCCGCCAACATCCAGGTGCTGCGTGTCCGCGACGGCCTGATCGTCAGCAGCCGGGACTTCCACGACCACTTGGCCCTCGCCGTGGCCGGCGGCAACCTACCGCAGCTGGTGGAGGCGTTGGAAGGCAAGTGACGCGGGTCGTCCGCGGCCGCACTGGCACAGGCGTCGCCGGATCGCCGAGTTCACTCAATGCGCGAAACGGTGAGAAGCCGACAGCACGGATGAGACCGGGTAAGAATCCGCCAAGCGCACTGCGACAGGACACCTCGGGGAGGTCGTGTGACTCAGCAGGCTACTTGTCGCTAACAGTGGTACTCGACGTGCGGTTCTCCGGTCAGGTCAGCACGACAACTGTCGCTGAATCGGCGAGGTATGACGGCTGACGATCGTTCGGCAGGCAAGTTGTCGTCAACTCCGAAGAAGTCCACCGCCGGCGCGAGTCAGCCGCTTCGCTTGGCGAGCTGAGCGTTCGTCGGGCAGGTACCGGCACAGTCGGTCGCACTGTCGGTGCCGCAGATCAGCGAGAGGCTCTCGCCGGTTGACCGCTCACTGGGCGGAAATGCGCTGGTCCTCTTGAGGTGTCCTCGGCCATGGTGGGCCCGATGAAGGTAACCAACGAGCCCGCTGACAGGCACGATTCCGAGCCGAACTGGCACGACGACTTCGACGCCACCGAGTCAGGCTGGCGCTACGCGGACCCCGATCAGCTGCTGGGCGCGCTGCAGGCCGGGCACGGAGTCGGGGCCCTGCGAGCGCTGAAGGACCCTGGTGCCGCTTGCCTTGTGCACGCTTGCATCCGCACCGACCACCGCTGGTGGCAGCTGATCGACGAGCGCGAGGTCTATCTGGCCCGGTTGGTGCGCGACCTGCGCATGGACATCGCCCCCATCGTCCGCTGGCTGTGGACCCGGGACCGGGCCGTGTCGTGGACCGAACAGGGGGCCGGCTTCGAACTGGCCGCCGGTGTGCTGGAAGCACTCGCCCGCGCTGGAAACGCCGAGGCACAGGCCCAGTTGCTGCGTTACGTCCACACCGGGCGGCGCTGGCCGCACGTTCTCCAGCTGATCGCAACCAGGTGGCCGATCGAGCGGTGGGCCGGCCTGCGGGACCGGGTGTCGGAGCGGTTGTCCGAGGACGTCTACGATCCGCTCTGGTTCGGCGACGAGCCCTGGCGGACCTGGGCTCCAGGCAACCAGTACAGCGACCGGACCGCTGACCGGTTCCACCCCTCCTGTGCCGCGCGAACAGCCGCAGGGGGCGTACTGCCGACCGGTCCCGACGGTGTGAGCCTTTCCGACCTGCTGGTGATGTGGAAGCGCAAGATGCATACCTGCGATTGGTGTGGCTTCGTTCCGCTGGCCGATGCGATCGCCCAGCGCGGGCCCGCAGCACGTGAAGCTCTGCCTGCTCTTCGTGCCCTGTGGAAGTTGACCCCGCACTCGGCCGAACGCGCTGCCGTCCTGCGGGCCATGCTCACCATCGACCCTGCGGGCAGTCGACGGACGCTGGCACAGGGTCTGTGGGACTGCGAGTCCGGTGTCCGCCTGCTGTCCGCCAAACATGTGCCGCTCGGTCGGCGGACAGAGGCTCGGCTCTCGGCGCTGTGCCGCGACCCACTGGAGAACGCCGAGGTCCGCCGAGTGGCGGCCGACCGGCTAGCCGGAGCGCGCAGTCGCCAGCTGGACGGGTAGCAGGCGGCCGTCTGCGGGGAGCGACGGCAGGCCGCTGCACGCTGCGGACGCGCCTCGGTCCAACCTGCGGTCCGCAGTCACGCGAGCGGATCTGCGCTCAGCTCGCCGCTTCATCCACTCACCCGCCAACTGAAGCGCTCAGTCACAACAGCAGAGCCCCGTCCTCCACCGAGCTCCTTGCATGAATGTTCCGAGATGCGTATATTCATGCCAAGTCCTGAGGAGGAAGCAGTCATGGCCTTGCGAGTCGCCGTAGCCGGAGCGAGCGGGTATGCGGGTGGTGAGGTGCTGCGCCTGCTGCTCTCGCATCCTGAGGTGGAGATCGGAGCGCTGACCGGTGGATCGAATGCCGGGGTGGCGCTGGGGGAGTTGCAGCCGCACCTGGTGCCGCTGGCGGGGCGGGTGCTGGAGCCGACCACGCCGGAGGTGCTCGCGGGGCATGACGTGGTCTTCCTCGGGCTGCCGCACGGGCAGTCGGCCGCGGTGGCGGCGGCGCTCGGCGAGGACGTGCTGGTGATCGACTGCGGCGCGGACTTCCGGCTCAAGGACGCGGCGGACTGGGAGCGCTTCTACGGCTCCGCGCACGCCGGGACCTGGCCGTACGGGCTGCCCGAGCTGCCGGGGCACCGGGCCGCGCTGAAGGGGAGCCGGCGGATCGCGGTGCCGGGGTGCTACCCGACCGCCGTGTCGCTCGCGCTCTTCCCGATGTACGCGGCGCGGTTGGCCGAGCCGGAGGCCGTGGTGGTGGCGGCCAGCGGGACCTCGGGGGCCGGCAAGGCGCCCAAGGTGAACCTGCTGGGCAGCGAGGTGATGGGGTCGGTCACGCCGTACGGAGTCGGCGGGGTGCACCGGCACACGCCGGAGATGGCGCAGAACCTGAGCCCGGTGGCGGGGGAGCCGGTCAACGTCTCCTTCACCCCGACCCTGGTGCCGATGTCCCGGGGCATCCTGGCCACCTGCAGCGCCAAGGCCAAGCCGGGCGTCACCGCCGGGGACGTCCGGGCCGCGTACCAGGACGCCTACGCCGACGAGCCGTTCGTCCACCTGCTGCCCGAACTGCAGTGGCCGCAGACCAAGTCGGTGTACGGCGCCAACACCGCGCTGGTCCAGGTGGTGCTGGACGAGCAGGCCGGCCGGATCATCGCGATCAGCGCGATCGACAACCTGGTCAAGGGCACCGCCGGTGGCGCGGTGCAGAGCATGAACATCGCCCTCGGCCTGCCCGAGGAGCTGGGCCTTCCGCTGAACGGAGTCGCACCGTGACAAGCCCCATCGACCAGCAGCAGAACGTCGGTGTCACCGCCGCCGAGGGCTTCCGGGCCGCCGGCGTCACGGCCGGGATCAAGGCCTCCGGCACCCCGGACCTCGCCCTCGTGGTCAACGACGGTCCCGCCTTCGCCGCGGCCGGCGTCTTCACCTCCAACCGGGTCAAGGCCGCGCCGGTGCTCTGGTCCCAGCAGGTGCTGAAGGGCGGCCAGTTGGCCGCGGTCATCCTCAACTCCGGTGGTGCCAATGCCTGTACCGGCCCCGCCGGGTTCCAGGACACGCACGCCACCGCCGAGCGGGTCGGCACCGAACTGGGCGTCAGCGCGGGCGAGGTGGCGGTCTGCTCGACCGGCCTGATCGGCGAGCGGCTGCCGATGGACCTGCTGCTGCCGGGCGTCGGGCTCGCGGTCAAGGAGCTCAGCGCCGCCGGGGGCAGCGCCGCCGCGATCGCCATCAAGACCACCGACACCGTGCACAAGACCGCCCAGGCCACCGTGAACGGCTGGACGGTGGGCGGGATGGCCAAGGGCGCGGGCATGCTCGCCCCGGGGCTGGCCACCATGCTGGTGGTGCTCACCACCGATGCCGCCGTGGACGCGGGTCAGTTGGACGACGCGCTGCGCGCCGCCACCCGCACCACCTTCGACCGGGTGGACTCCGACGGCTGCATGTCGACCAATGACACGGTCCTGCTGCTCGCCTCCGGCGCGTCCCAAGTGACGCCTGACGCAGCCGAGTTCGCGGCGGCGGTCGAGCAGGTCTGTGCCGACCTGGCCCGCCAGCTGGTCGGTGACGCCGAAGGGGCGAGCAAGGACATCCGGATCGACGTCACCGGCGCCGCCACCGAGGACGAGGCGGTCACGGTCGCCCGCACCATCGCCCGCAACAACCTGCTCAAGTGCGCCATCCATGGCGAGGACCCCAACTGGGGCCGGGTGCTGGCCGCGATCGGCACCACCGACGCCGCCTTCGACCCGGACAAGCTGGACGTGGCGATCAACGGCGTCTGGGTCTGCCGGAACGGCTCGGTCGGTGAGGACCGCGCCCTGGTCAGCATGACGGACCGGCAGGTCGTGATCGCCGCCAACCTGAACGCGGGTCCGGCGCAGGCCACGGTGTGGACCAACGACCTCACCGCCGACTACGTCCACGAGAACAGCGCCTACTCCACCTGATCCAGAGCTCCACCTGATCCCGAGCGCCACCTGATCCCGAGGGACGAGGGACCGAGACCGTGCAGATCGCACCCAAGGGCGAACAGGCCCGCAACAACACCGCGTTGCCCAAGGCGATGACCCTCATCGAGGCGCTGCCCTGGCTGGAGCGGTTCCACGGCAAGACCGTGGTGGTCAAGTTCGGCGGCAACGCCATGATCGACGAGTCGCTCAAGGCGGCCTTCGCCCAGGACGTGGTCTTCCTGCGGTACGCGGGCCTGCATCCGGTGGTGGTGCACGGCGGCGGCCCGCAGATCAGCGCGCAGTTGGAGAAGCTGGGCCTGGAGTCCACCTTCACCAACGGACTTCGGGTCACCACCCCCGAGACCATGGACGTGGTCCGGATGGTGCTGGCCGGCCAGGTCCAGCGCGAGCTGGTCGGACTGCTCAACGAGCACGGGCCGTTCGCGGTCGGCATGACCGGCGAGGACGCGCACACCATGACCGCCGTCAAGCGGTACGCGGTGGTGGACGGCGAGCAGGTGGACATCGGCCTGGTCGGCGACATCGTCAACATCGAGGCGGGCGCGGTGAAGGCGCTGATCGCCGACGGCCGGATCCCGGTGATCTCGTCCATCGCGCGCGGCGCCGACGGCCACGTCTACAACATCAACGCCGACACCGCGGCCGCCGCGCTGGCCGCCGCGCTCGGCGCGGAGATGCTGGTGGTGCTCACCGACGTCGAGGGCCTCTACGCCGACTGGCCGAACTCCGACGACGTGATCAGCCAGCTCTCGGTCAGCGAGCTGGAGGCCATACTGCCCGGCCTGGCCAGCGGCATGCTGCCCAAGATGGAGGGCTGCCTGCGCGCGGTCCGCTCCGGCGTCGGCACCGCGCGGGTGCTGGACGGGCGGGTGCAGCACAGCCTGCTGCTGGAGATCTTCACCGACGAGGGGATCGGCACCATGGTGGTGCCGGACGACGAGAGCACCGTTCTGGGGGGCCTGGCATGACCGAGCACGCGCACCAAGAGGCCTCGCACAACACCGAACTGACGAAGCGTTACCAGCACTCCTTCGCCCACAACTACGGCACCCCCCGGCTGCCGCTGGTGCGCGGCGCCGGCGCGCTGCTCTGGGACGCGGACGGCAACGAGTACCTCGACCTGGTCGGCGGCATCGCCGTCAACGCGCTCGGCACCGCGCACCCGGCCGTGGTCGCCGCGGTCACCGAGCAGATCGGGCGGCTCGGCCACGTCTCCAACCTGTTCATCGCCGAGCCGACCGTCGCACTGGCCGAGCGGCTGCTCGCGCTGGACGAGCGTCCGGGCCGGGTCTTCTTCTGCAACTCGGGCACCGAGGCCAACGAGGCCGCCTTCAAGATCAGCCGGCTCACCGGCCGGACCCACGTGGTGGCGCTGGAAGGCGCGTTCCACGGCCGGACCATGGGCGCGCTCGCGCTCACCGGCCAGCCGTCCAAGCAGGCTCCGTTCCTGCCGCTGCCCGGCGAGGTGACGCACGTCCCGTTCGGTGACGTCGAGGCACTGCGGGCCGCGGTCGGCACGCGGACGGCAGCCGTGCTGCTGGAGCCGATCCAGGGTGAGAACGGTGCGATCCCGCTGCCGCCCGGGTACCTGCGGGCGGCCCGCGAGATCACCCGGGCGACCGGCACGCTGCTGATCCTGGACGAGATCCAGACCGGCATCGGCCGCACCGGCCACTGGTTCGCCCACCAGGCCGAGCCGGGCATCGAGCCGGACGTCGTCACGCTGGCGAAGGGCCTGGGCGGCGGGCTGCCGATCGGTGCGGTGATCGCCTACGGAGCGGCCGGCGAGCTGCTCCAGCCAGGCCAGCACGGCACCACCTTCGGCGGAAACCCGGTGGTCGCGGCGGCGGCCCTCGCGGTGCTCGACACCATCGAGTCGCAGGGCCTGCTGGCCCAGGTGCGGGCGGTCGGCGAGCGGCTGCGCACCGGCGTCGAGGCGATCGGCGATCCGCTCGTCGCGCAGGTGCGCGGCGCCGGCCTGCTGCTCGGGATCGTGCTCACCGAGCCGTGTGCCGCCGAGGTCCAGGCCGCCGCGCAGCGGGCCGGCTTCCTGGTGAACGCGGCCGTGCCGGACGCGGTGCGCCTGGTCCCGCCGCTGGTCCTCACCGAGGCGCAGGCGGATTCCTTCCTCGCCGCGCTGCCGGCGATCCTGCGCGAGGTCCGGGCGGCGCGGGCCGCCGGGGGCGAGGCGTCGCAGGTGTCCCAGGGTGGACCGGAGCGGGCCGCCCAGGCCCGGCAGGACGACCCGGCCGCGCAGGCGCGAGGGTAGTCCGGGAGAATCATCATCATGACCGCGTCCCCCTCCGACCAGCCGTCCGACCAGCCTTCCGAGCTGCTCCCCGCGCAGCCGTCCGACCAGTCCACCGGCCCGTCGGCCGGCCAGTCCGCCGCCGGCCCGACGTCGCAGGTCCCGCAGACCCGAACCGCGCGCCACCGGCGGATCGTGGACCTGCTGACCCGTCAGCCCGTGCGCTCGCAGAGCCAGCTGGCCAAGCTGCTGGCCGATGACGGTCTGGTGGTCACCCAGGCCACGCTCTCCCGAGACCTGGACGAGCTGGGCGCGGTCAAGATCCGCAACCGGGACGGCGCGCTGATCTACGCCGTCCCGGCCGAGGGCGGCGATCGCACCCCGCGTGCGCCGATGGGGGAGTCGGCCAGTGAGGGGCGGATGGCCCGGCTGGCCGGCGAGCTGATGGTCTCGGCCACCGCCTCCGGCAACCTGGTGGTGCTGCGCACCCCGCCGGGTGCCGCGCAGTTCCTCGCCTCGGCGATCGACACGGCCGAGGTGCACGAGATCATCGGCACCATCGCGGGCGACGACACGGTCCTGCTGATCAGCCGGGACCCGTTCGGCGGCCAGGCGCTGGCAGACCACCTGATGCAGCTGGCCCAGGCCCGCACGGAGCGCCCGTAGCTCCCCGAGCGCCCCGGCAGCGCCGCGCGACTCCTCGGCAGCGCCGCACAACTCCCGGGCGGCCGCCCGATGTCGGTGCGGCAGGGGCGGGATCCGGCCATTCTCCGTCGACCTTGGTTCGCTCGGGCGTGAGCATCTCAACAGCGCGTTAGGTTGGCCTCACGGAACGTTGGTTGCCCCAGGCAACCGGCCCACCTTCACGCCCAACGAGGTCCCGCCATGCACGTGACTGTCGATCAGGATCGCTGTTGCAGCTCCGGCCAGTGTGTGCTGACCGCCCCCGACGTCTTCGACCAGAGCGAGGAGGACGGCCTGGTGCTGCTGCTCCAGGACCGACCCGACCCCGCCCTCCTGCCCAAGCTGCGCACCGCCGCCGCGCTCTGCCCGGGCGGTGCCATCACGGTGGCCGCCGAACAGGTGGAGGAGGTCGAGGCATGAGCGTCGTCGACGACATCAGCTTCCCCGCGCCGCGCGAGAGCGGCTGCCC